>NZ_JBSSEL010000006.1:0-208134 GCF_054061655.1 Pedobacter sp. UYEF25
TGCCATAGCTTTAAAGTTTGGGTGGACAGGTGTATTCCTGTGCCACATTGCTGTTTTTGTGGAACTTAAATTTACTGCTTTTACATGGATGCTTGGGCAAAAATGGCTGACGGTGGTTTACGTTAATTCATCAGTTATTTACTTAATTTGGTGCGGTGCGACAATGGTTCTGCAGGTAATGCCATTTATGCACAAATTTTCAAAACGTTAGCGGTCAGCTTAAAGAACGACCACAATGAAACATACAATTATATTTTTACTGACATTTTTAGGACTGACAAGTAATGTTTTTGCTTATCCTATTTCGCCAAGACCATTAAGACAACTTGTAACTGAAAGTCAGTATATAATTGTTGGCTATGTTGTAAACACCTATGAAAAGAAAAAAGATAAAGATGATTGGGGTTCAAGAGTGGCGAGGATTGCAGTTTTAGAAAATTTACAAGGAAAAATCAGTAAAGACACTATTGAAATTGAATTTAATCCAAATATGATTTGTCCTTCACCAGACAGATATTTTGATAGCACCTATGTAATTTCATTCATAGACAAGGACAAAAAAAGTGGTAAGTTTCATACTCACGCCCTAAATTATGGTGCGAAGACATTAAACAAAGAAGAAATAGAAATTTACAAACAAAGAATTTCGGAAATTCAACAAATTCTTAAAATTTCAGACACAGTAAAACAAAGAAATAAAACTGTTGAATGGCTTGTTAAATGTGCGGAAAATGAAACAACAAGATGGGAAGGAACTTTTGAGTTAAGTCCAGAAAGTAACTTTATGTCATATTATTCAAGAACTAAAAATCAAGACTTTAAAAATGTCATTAATACTGAACAAAAAGAAAGACTTAAAAAAACATTATTAAATTCAAATGAAACGATAGATTTTGGACTAGTTGATTTAGTCTACAAAGACAATGAAACTCAAATTTACGAATTATTATTTACGAAACTCAAAAACTTAAAAGAAGATGAATATTGGATTGCTGATAATTTTATGAATAGACTAAAGCATAAAAATACTTCAAAAGAAATGAATGAGATTATGGAAGAACTTGGCAAACTTCAATTTGAATATGAAAAGAATGACGAACTCAAAAAGACAATAGAAAAATTTATAAAGCTTATTGAAAAATAGCCTGACAGCCAACATCGGTTTGGCAATATGGCGGGTTTAGTGCTAAATCGAAGATTTTTGCTTCCTTTGAAGTTCAGTGATTATAGAAAGTTTCGGCTTCTGCATCCGCCACATCGCCAAGCCGAAAAACGTTACCAGCAATTTTACCAGACATTATGAAAATAAAATTACTTCTACTTTTTTCTATAGTTCTTGTCAATCTTCAAACCAAGGGACAAGTAAAAGGAAACAAAAACATCTCCATTAACGGCTTTAGTCTTTGTCAAGCTTCTATTACTGAACTAAAAGAATTAGACCCGAATTTAAAGGAAGTGATAGTAGAGGAAATGGACCATCCAGTTAGTTGCTTTGGCGAGGATAGCCGATTTGAAAATGGTAAGGGATATTCATCAAGTAAATATCCTGGTATTATTTTTCAGAAAGAACAAACCTCTGACATTATCAGTAAAGTAAGACTTACAAAAGAATTTAAAGGAAAGCTCCCAGATGGAACATATATCGATATGCAAAACCTATCAGCTAAAGATGTTCTAAATAAATATCCAAAATTTGACACATGGGGTTCAAGAGACTGTTCGGATTATTGGAGTTTATCCAACGATACACTTCTTTTCTACGTTAAAATTGACAAAAAACCAAGATATCCAATTGACGAAAAATACTATTTGGAAAAGCCAATTGAATCAATAGATTTGGTGGTCTCTTGTTATAAGCCTTCCGAAGGAAACGAGTCGAACTTCACTCTAACTCCTACTGACCCTGTATTCTTCATAGACAGCGTAAGAGTGACAAAGAATGATTTAATCAAATATGAACCGAACCAAATAGCCTCAGTTACAGTTTACAAAGATAAATCCGCATGGGAAAAATTCGGTTCAGAAGCTGTTAACGGTTTAATATATATAGAAACTAAAAATTTTGCAAAAAAGAGGTATTGGGATTTCCTGTGCTCAAAATCTACCGAGTACAAAAAATTAGTTCCAGAAAAATCTCAAGACATTGATATAGTTTATATTCTGAATAATAAAGTTCTCAAAGAAAATTTTGAAGGAGACTTAGCAAGCATAAACAATGAAAACTTAATTAATTTAAAAATTATTAATGGCGAAATATTAAAATCTGATTTTAATATAACAGACAAGAAAGGCGGTGTTGTTATAACATCAAAACCGACTGAAAAAAATAAAAAATAACTGCTGGTAACAGCAAATTTGCGCAAAAATGGCTGACGGTGGTTTAGTGCGGTGCGGTGCGACAATGGTTCTGCAAGCAATGCCATTTCTGCGCAAATTTTCAAAACGTTAGAAGTAATAGAGCGAAAAACCCTGTAGAAAGTAAAACATGAAATTTAAAATATTACTTTTCATATTGACAAGCCTCTTTCTTGTTTCTTGTTCTGATGGATTCGAGCAAAGCTACGACAACTATGAGCATTATAACAAAGAAGCAACTCTTAGGAATAAAACTTGGTTTCCTGATATTATTAACGACGACAGCTATAATCTAAAAAACGATTCCTATCTCGACCCACTCTGCGCTTATGGTGTTTTCAATTATTCAAATACGATCTATTATGATTCAATCTTTACTAACTCACAAAATATCGACCGCACAATATTCAATGAAAAAGTTAAAACTCATTCATACCGTAGACCTAGGTGGTTTGTAGACCCTGCATTGGTTTCAAAAGATAGTCTCGAAACAATTCAAATAAAACGGTTTTATATAGCAAGAGATAAAGAGAAAAAGAAAATCTACTTTATTATATCAAACTAAGTCGGTAGACCTATGTGTGCTACAAAGCGCAAGTACTATGTGCCATAGTACTTATAACCGCACCTAAAAAAAATGCGGACAGACATCAAAGTATTTGCAATAAATGCCGCTTCGCGAAAGACAATCATTTTGCATTACAAATACCTAGAAACAATTGTATTTTTATTTAAACGTTTCGGTAGGAAATGTTTCAAACCGCACTTCTGTAATCATCCAAAACATTATAAGGCATTTTAAACCGACGAAAGCCTCAAAAATGAATTTGTAACCTCAAACTATTTATTATATTTTTGTATCCAACCGAATACAATTTTAAAAAATATACTTTATTGAAAAGTCAACAGAATTTGATAAGTGGTTTAAGAAACTGAATGACCTGACAGCAAAAGCTAAAATTTTGTTCAGGCTTCAAAAGCTCGAAAATGAAGAGCATTTTGGAGATTGTAAGCCAGTTGGAAACGGAATCAGCGAATTGAAAATCAATTATGCAAAAGGCTACAGGATTTATTTCAAAGAGACTGACGGAAAGATTATTATTTTGCTTATTGGTGGAGACAAATCTACTCAACAAAAAGACATCGAAAAAGCGAAAGAGATTTGGGATAAACTAAAAAAATAAAATGGAAACATCAAAATTTGACATAGCAGATTACGTAGACAGCAAAGAGATGATTGCCGAGTATTTAAATGCGGTTTTGGAAGAAGGAAATGACACTCAAGTTGTGACGGCGATTGGACATATCGCTAAGGCAATTGGTATGACCAAAATAGCACAAGAAACAGGAATGAGCAGACCCAGTTTATATAAAGCGCTAGCTGAAGGAGCAAAACCACAATTTTCAACCATTATGAAAGTATTAAAAGCTATTGGCGGACAATTAAAGGTAAACCCATTAACCGCATAACAAAACCCCTTATAATAGCAAATTTTCGCAAAAATGGCTGACGGTGATTTACGTTAATTCATCGGTTATTTACTTAATTTAGTGCGTTACGATAGTGGTTCTGCGAGCAATGCCATTTCTGCACAAATTTTCAGAACGTTAGTCAGAATTATGAAACCAACCAAACTGATTATAACTTTTTTGACATCTTGCTTTTTGACAAGTTGTGTTATGGGTGCTGGAACGCTTGGCGGTTTTGACACAAGGATGTTTCCGACTTCAAAGCGAAAACTTGTTCAAGGAATCGACACATTATTTTCCAAATATCCCAACTATAAAATTCCTGACAAATGGAAATCTCGTGACGATTGGAAAGAGAGAGGTTATGGCTTTTTAGACAGTAGGATATTTTATTTCCCATCTGAGCCAGAAGAAATGTATTATGTAACTTTTTATGGTGACGCTAATGACTCGATTCAGGTTGACACGACAAAAACTGGAATTTCTATCCGAGCAGTTGAAAATGCTACATCTGGTTGGACACTTGAGGACAACACTTCTTCATCAGACAAGAAAAGAATAGAAGCAAGATTTAACAAAGAAATTATTTCTAAACTTGAACAATATACGGGAACTAAAGCGACAAGAGAAAAATAACTACAGCTACATCGGTTTGGCAATATGGCGGGTTTAGTGCTAAATTGAGGTTCAGTTTTTCAATTGAACATTAGTTCAAAGTTGAAGTTTTGTGCTTCGATTTCCGCCACATCGCCAAGCCGAAAAACGTTAGTGGCAATAGCCAGAACTGCAAACATTAAAATTTGAGAACAGACTTTTGCCTTATTTAAAAAAAGAAAATGGAATATGACTTGTTTTTTGGTGGACTTGTTTTTTTAGTAGTTGGATATTTAATCTACCGCTTTCTTTTAAAAGGAGTTAAACATTCTTTAGAAACTGAAGATGGTAGTGGCCCAACTCTATCAAGTTATGTTGGACTTTGGGGTAGCGTAATTATTTGCTTTATGGTGGGAATAGCTTTATACTTAAATCTCTACCTAATGAAATCTAACATAAATATTGCTACTTTCACTAACAGCAAATTTTTGCAACAATGGCTGACCGTGGTTTCGGTTAATTCAACAGTTATCTACTTAATTTGGTGCGGGCTGAAAATGGTTAGTATCGGATACCGAATTTGATGCAAATAAAATGGAGCAGCCAAATGGGGCCGATTAGCAAAAACCTTAAATCGTCTAAAAAAGATGGTTTTTTCCCCTCAATTTTATGCCCGATAAACTGACCGACCCAAGCGGCCACAAAAATTATTGCATAAGTAGCGTAGGCCGCCCCGCTTCCCAAGCCAACCAACAGCTCTATTTGCACAATCAGATAACTCATCAGACCGATAATCCAGATCATTAAAAAGGCTAAAAGCGGAGATAAAGTGAAATAATAGTAAAGCGTAAAAGCAATTAAGATGGATGCCCAGTTAAAGAAGCCATTGTAGCGCCCAAGAAATTCCAAATGTGGAAATGGAAGGTTCCAAACCAATCCCAACAAACTAAATACAATCAATGGGACACAGACCCAGTGAATCCGCTCATTGGTAGGATTGATATGACTTTCTTGATATTTGTCGAAATAAACTTCTACGGGACGTTTAGGTTCGACAACTATAGGTTGCTTTTTCATAAAGCTCGTTTTTTTATACTAACACTGAATTACGTGTAATTATTTTCGGATGATTGCTTTGTTTAGCGCACGACTGTTACACCTAATGTTTTTAAGTTAACCACTCTATTAAACTTAAACACAGCGCACCTCTATGGTGCGCTGTGTTTAAATACGATCGTTAATACTTCCAACGCTTATTTCGCAAATGCAACCGACCTAGTTTCTCTAATCACCGTTACTTTAATTTGTCCGGGATAGGTCATTTCAGTTTGGATTCTAGTGGAAATATCTGCTGCTAAAAGTTCTGCTTGCGCATCTGTAATGCGTTCGCTCTCTACAATTACTCTTAACTCTCTGCCCGCCTGAATGGCAAATGTTTTTTCTACACCAGGGTAGGAAAGTGCTAAAGCTTCTAAATCTTTTAGGCGCTTAATGTAACTTTCTACAACCTCTCTACGTGCACCCGGTCTCGCACCAGAAATCGAGTCGCACGCCTGCACAATAGGCGAAATCATCGAAGTCATTTCTATCTCATCATGGTGAGCGCCAATGGCATTACAAATTTCCGGGTGCTCTTTATATTTTTCGGCGAGTTGCATACCTAAAATTGCGTGTGGCAATTCTGGATTGTCATCCGGCACCTTTCCAATATCATGCAACAATCCTGCTCTTTTTGCCATTTTAGCATTTAGGCCAAGTTCTGAGGCCATGGTTGCACAAAAGTTGGCAACTTCTCTACTGTGTTGCAGTAAATTTTGCCCGTAAGAAGAACGGTAACGCATGCGGCCAACCATTCTAATTAATTCTGGATGCAGGCCGTGTATGCCTAAATCTATTACCGTGCGCTCTCCAATTTCTACAATCTCATCTTCGATTTGCTTTTTGGTTTTGGCCACAATTTCTTCAATCCTAGCCGGATGTATTCTGCCGTCTGTTACTAAACGGTGTAGCGCCAACCTTGCAATTTCTCTTCTAACCGGATCGAAACCAGAAAGAATGATTGCCTCCGGTGTATCGTCTACAATAATTTCTATACCGGTTGCAGCTTCTAGCGCTCTAATATTTCTTCCCTCTCTACCAATAACTCTACCCTTAATTTCATCACTTTCTATGTGAAAAACAGATACTGAATTTTCTATGGCCATTTCTGTGGCGGTGCGCTGAATGGTTTGTATCACTACCTTTTTAGCCTCTTTATTGGCAGTCAATCTCGCCTCATCAACAATGTCTTTAACCTGCATCATGGCTTGCGTGCGCGCTTCTTGTTTTAAATTTTCAACCAGTTGGTCTTTGGCCTCCGCTGCAGAAAGTCCGGCAATGGTCTCCAATTGCTTTAAATGCTGGCTTTTAAGCGCTTCTACCTCTTCTTGCTTCTTTACGGCAACCTCTGTTTGTCGCTCTAAATTGGTTTTTTGTTTCTCTAGATCTTGTTCCTTTTTATTAAAATTTTCCATCCGCTGATTTACCGATTGCTCTTTCTGCTTCATCGTGTTTTCGCGTTGGTTAATGTTATTATTTTTTGCGTTTATTTCTTTCTCATGCTCTTGCTTTAATTGAAGAAATTTTTCTTTTGCTTCTAAAAGTTGATTCTTTTTAAGAATTTCTGCATTGCTTTCTGCATCTTTTAAAATCTTCTTCACTTTGGTTTGGGCTGCTACTTCTTGCTTCTTAAACAAACCCCTCAGCAAGAATCTTCCTGCCAAAACACCGACCACAAGGCCAGCAAATACGTATAAAACTATTTCCATTTTTTGTTTTTAAATAAAAAAACCGCAGGTAATCTTTAAAGTTCCATCAATTTAAACCTCAACTATGCATAATTAGGGTTTAAGCCATTTTCAGGTGCTAAAAGCAGATGAAATACGCCCTCTTAACCCTATAGATATTGAAGTGTTAAGTTTAAAAAATTTGAAACTCAAAAACTAGCTGCGGCTATATTTTTGTACCAATTATCTGTTTGAATGCACAAGTCTAATTCACCTCTAACAGAGAGAAATCAAACCTAAATGCAACCAAACTATAAAGAACGAACCTTATTTTGAAAAAAAATCATTTAATAAAACATCCAATTCCTCTACCTTGTCGGCAACTGCGGTATCTTGATTTTGCACCTTATTTTCAGTTCTTAATACCGCTGTTGCATAATGTAGCAATGCCATACTAAGTAAATCTTGCTTATCTCTAACCGCATAATTTTCTTGATATTCTTTTATGCGCTCATTGATCATCTTTGCCGCTCGCCTCACAATTTCTTCCTCTTCCGTATTTACCTTTAGCGGGTAGATGCGATCGGAAATGGTTATTTTAATAGAGATTTCTCCCATTTATTAGCTTAGTTTCTGTTGTGCTTCGCTCACCTATTTTTTAAGCAAAGCGATACTTCTATCGATTTCCCGCACAAAATCGTTAATTTTTAGCTTAATATCAAGAGATTTCTCGTTGTTTCCCTCAATACTTTTAGCCAATTTTAATACCCGCATCTTTTCGTCTAAATCTTTACTTTTATCCTTTGAGGCGGAAAGCGCAACATTTAACGATTGATTTTCGAGTTTTAATAAATCATTTTCTTCTTGCAAGGCAGCACATAACTCAACTAACCGAGTTGTTTTATCTAAAATGCTTTCTAACTGTATTGCAACCGAGCTCATGAATTTCTTTCTAAAAATACGAATTTAAATCTTATTTCCTAATGTGTGCACCTGCTTGTTGTTCAAAATTCTGAATAAGTTTCTGCATCACCAACTCTATCTGTTTATCACTCAGGGTTTGCCCTTCATCTTGCAAGATAAAATAAAGTGCATAAGACTTTTTACCTTCAGGTAATCTATTGCCCTCATACACATCAAAAATGCCTACATCTTTAATATATTTTTTATCTGTTTTGAAGGCGATGGCTTTCAATCCATCGAAGGTGATGCCTTTATCTATTAAAAGAGAAAGATCTCTCCTCACCTGAGGAAACTTACTGACTTCCTTATTGATGATCTTGTGCTTCTTGATAATTTTCAACAACACATCCCAATCAACATCTGCATAAAAAACCTCCGCATGTACACCAGCCAGTTTTCTATCACTTTGCGTGGCGGCACCAAATTTTACCAAAACCTGTTCCCCCCGAAAGTATTTGAGCCCATATAAAAATTCTTCATCCTTCAATGTATCGGTTTGAAAACTTACTACGCCTAGCCTACTCAGCAAACCATCTACGGCTGCTTTTAAATTATAGAATGAACTCGCTTTGCTATCTTGATTCCACTGTTCTGCCTCTTTATTTCCAGTTATCAGCAACAATAGCCGCTGCTTCTCTATGTAGCCATCGTTTTTAACTTGGTACGTTTTCCCAAACTCGAAAAACTTTAGATTTGGATTTTTTCTATTTTGATTGTAAGCGACACTTTCCAACGCCGGCATCAATAGGCTTTGGCGCATTACACTTAAATCATTACTCAAGGGATTTAAAATATGAACCGCAGCAGCTATATTTTTAGAATATGCAGGCTTTGTTAAAGAATTGCACATTATCTCGGCAAATCCATTTGCGCTAAGCATATCAGCGACTGTATTATTTGTATTTTCCCTGTCTGGCTTAATTCCGTAGCCAAGTGAAGCGTTTATTTTGGTGGGAATGGGAACATTATTGTACCCATAAATACGCAACACTTCTTCAGTAATGTCTACTTCTCTAGTAACATCTACCCTGTAAGGCGGCACATTTAATGCGAGCGTTTTATCATCCACTTCAGTTGCTCCAATACCCAATGCCACAATAATGTCTTTTATTTCAGCAAGGGGAATGTCAACTCCGATTAGGGCAGTTATGTTTTTATACGATACTTCAAACTCAAAGTCTTTTATCACCTCGGGATAAACATCAGAAATTGCAGAAGATATTTTGCCGCCAGCCAATTCCTTTATAAGCATTGCCGCAAACTTTAGCGCGTCTACCGTGATGTTTGGATCAGTTCCGCGCTCATATCTAAAAGAAGCATCCGTCTTTAAGCCATGCCTTTTTGATGTTTTGCGGACAGAAACAGCGTTGAAGTAGGCACTTTCTAGAAAAATCGTCGTTGTATTGGAATCAACGCCAGAAGTTTTCCCTCCGAAAACACCCGCGATACACATGGGTTCGGCGCCATCAACGCTCGAAACACCATTGCAAATCATCAGATCCTCTGCACTCAAAGTTCTTTCTACCCCATCTAGCGTGGTAAACAATATACCTTCTGCCATTTTCTTAACAACGACCTGCCCGCTGGTAATCTTCGCGGCATCAAATGCGTGCAATGGTTGCCCAAAACCATGAAGCACAAAATTTGTAACATCCACCACATTATTTATCGGGCGCAGCCCAATTATTTTAAGCCTATCTTGAAGCCAGGTTGGCGAGTCTTGGATATGAACCCCAGACAAAGTAATGCTGCTATACCTAGGGCATGCAATAGCATCTTCTACAACCACCGGAATAGTTAAGGATTCATCATCAACGTGAAAACCAGAAATGTCCGGCATTTTGTAGGCACTTCGAAAATAAGCACCTAAATCTCTGGCAACACCTAAGTGCGAAGCAGCATCTGCCCGATTAGGCGTTAAACCAATTTCGAAGACATAATCATCTTCCAAATCGAAAAAGTCTTTGGCAAAAATACCTACTGTTGCTTCTGGAGGCAATACCATAATCCCGTCGTGAGATTTGCCTAAACCAATCTCGTCTTCCGCACAGATCATTCCCTGCGAAAGTTCTCCTCTAATCTTGGCCTCCTTGATTTTAAAAGGTTCGCCAGAAAGTGGGTAAACAGTACAGCCAACAGGCGCTACCACCACTTTTTGCCCAACAGCCACGTTTAGCGCTCCGCAAACAATTTGAACAGGCGTGTTATCCCCTAAATTTACGGTGGTGATGTTTAATTTGTCAGCGTTTGGGTGCGGTATGCAGGTTAATACTTCGCCGATGACCAAATCCTGCAAGCCACCAATAATTGCCTGCACTTTTTCTAAACTTTCTACTTCTAAGCCAATGTCGGTTAAAATTAGAGACAATTCTTCTGCACTTTTTGTAATATTGATAAACTGCTTTAGCCAGTTGTAAGATATTTTCATTAGTAGTTGGTATTTAGTAGTTGGTATCTAGAAATAAAATATTCCAACTACGCTCTTAAAGGGCAAAGGTATTGTTTCTCTCTGAAAGGAAAAAAAGTATTTAGATGCTAGCTTTAGAAGTTAATGCCATTATCATTTTTCCACGCCACTTGCCTAATGGCAGATTTAGCCAACATTCTGAACATAATAACTTAAACTAAAAAGGCTTATAGCTGACCCGTTTTGTGGTTACTGCTGCCATTACACAATAACTCATAGTGCGTTGTTTAAACGGTAAAATTTAACCTTAATTAGCGTTCTAAAGCACAAATCTGTTAAGCTGAATTTATGAGGTTCTTCAACCTATTGAAAGATTGGCGTCATTCTTCTCAAATAAATTTTCCGCACAAATTTAAAATTAGAGTGAAGTTGTATACCGCATTCCAACCTCAAATCCACTCATATCCGCCATTACAAAGGGCATCCGTAAAAAGGATGTACCACGGCTCCTGGACGGACATTGGACGGATATAAAACGGAAATTGATTAGTGAAGTCCGACCAACGTCCGATTCATATTCGTTTTAGGTTTGTTGAATTTCTGTCTTATGTTTAACCTTCTTATATACAGTTTATTAATCCAATATACTTACGTCAATTTTCAACAAGTGCATCAATGCGCAGAAAGCGCAGTTCGGACCAGACAATGCTGATGGCTTATTTGCCCGGCACCACGTACGAAAACATCATAACCATTGGTGCCAAACGAAAAGTAGGTAACGAGACCTTGATGATGGATGCTTCTTGTCAGGGAAAACCATTCACCTCTGAATAGCGTTCATTGCTGAAGACCGTAAACGCATTTCTGATTTCCATTATTTAGGAGGCAAGTAGGTTCGATACCTCTGATTGATCTATCAACTAATTTTCCGAGATGAGATTTCAAAAGCGTAACCCATCATTCAGAACTTAGAGACGATCCAATGCGTTATTGGTCTACCAACCTGATCATTTAGCTGACTCAACGCCCAGCAGCCGCTAAAGAAAATGCAAAGGCCAAGGTTCATTGGTTTTTATCTTTGCGTGTTCGCCAATTAGTCACATGGCTTCGAAAAATTTAATCTGCGCTGATCAAACGACAATAACTTCGGCTTTAGTTTGGTTGTCTTCCGAAAAAGGGTGCTAATCGCATCACGAAGCATGTATTTAGGGGTTCGTATTCCCATCTCACTTCTGAATGCGGAATATTTTTTAAACGACTGTTGAAGGCTTCATAAGCTATCAAAGTGTTAAATGTATCGGACAATCGCGGAGATTTTATCGCCCTATTTTGATGTTCCTGTTTGCGACATCTATTTGTTTTTTTGATCGACTATTGCATTATCAAACGAAGTTACCGTTGATGTTGTTCATGGTTCTATCAAGACAATCTATTAAAATACTTGTTTTCAAAGCCTTAAAAGCCTCGGCATCTATACCCTACGTTCCTCAAAACATGATCTGAAAAACCTTTTTGTAAATGATGATAAACCGAAAACCTAAAATAAATACAAGGGTTTAGAAAATGTAATGGCAATGAAGTGATTGCTCAAAAGCTCAAAATTAAAAGGAAACGGAGCGTCAGATTTCAATCTAATTATTTTTGAAAATCCAGCGCTACAAAAACTGGCAAATGATCTGAAAAATAATGTTGGTTTTTGCTATCAGATAGTACGGCAAATTTTTCTACTTTAAAACCTTTGTTAACAAAAACATAATCTATTCTATCTTTTAAAGGGCTATCGAATTGAAAATTGTTAAAGGTGCCTTCCGGACCATAAGGTTGCGCTATAGACACCTCTTTTGCATCGCTTAAAAAAGATTTTATAGTGGCAATCGCTTCTGTTTCTGGCGTTACGTTTAAGTCGCCAGTAAAAACAACAGGTAATTTTGGCGCTATTTCCTGGATTTTTTGTTTTATGAGTTTTGCAGATTCTATTCTCGCTTGCACACCTATATGGTCATAGTGGGTATTGAAAACGAGAAACGCCTTTTTATTTTTCTTGTCATAGAGTTCAACCCAAGTACAAATCCGTTCTAAGGCTGCATCCCATCCTTTAGATGGGACATTTGGGGTGGTAGACAGCCAAAAGTGACCGCCATCTTTCTTTATAAACCTGTCTTTGTCATAGTAGATGGCAGAAAATTCACCTTTGCGTTTTCCATCATCCCTTCCAACACCCTCCGCCTTAAAATTTGAATTTTCTAATAATTGGTCAAATTGTATAGCCAAGGCTTCTTGTACGCATAAAATATCTGCATCGTGAAATTTAACGAGCGCCTTTACATTCTCCTTTCTATTTGGCCACGCGTTAATTCCATCGCCAGGATTGTTATATCTAATGTTGTAGGTGATGATTTTAATGGGTGTCTGCGCTAGGGCGTTTAGAGTAAGTGCAAAAAATAAACTAAAGATAAAGGTGCTTTTCATTGTTTTTGTGGTTTGTGGTGATGGTTAAATCAAATCTTCGTCTTTGTAACTGTAGTATTTATTACCTGCAAAAATAAGATGATCAACAATATATAGGTAAAGTAATTTTCCCGCTTCCACTAAACTTTTGGTTAATCTGTTGTCAGCTTCGCTCGGGGTTAAATTTCCAGAAGGATGATTATGAGCTAGCACAATTCCTGCTGCATTTTTTTCTAGCGCAATGTGAAATATTATTTTGGGATCGGCAACGGTTCCCGCTTGGCCACCTTTACTTATAAGATATTTGCCTAAAATACCGTTTGCCCGATTTAATAAAATTATCCAAAATTCCTCATGATTTAAATCTGCGAAGACATGATCTAAATAATTGAAGATGTCTCTAGAACTTGAAACTTTTACAATAATTTCGGCATCCGTTTCTTTCCGTCTGAGACCTAATTCTAGGGCCGCAATAATGGAAATGGCTTTCGCTTCGCCGATTCCTTTAAAGCTAGAAAGATCTGCAATGCTTGCTTTCCCTAATTTGGTTAAATTATGATCATAGAAAGCCAAAATCCGTTTACTCAGATCTACCGCAGATTCTGTTAAATTACCGGAGCCAATTAAAATAGCAACAAGTTCTGCGTTGGTTAGATGTCTGCGTCCATGTAGCAACAGTTTTTCGCGCGGTCTGTCTTCTTCCGCCCAAAATTTGATTCCTAATTTCTGCCCGTATTCATCCATTTTTAGAAATAAAAACGACGCCGAAGAAAGGCATCGCTTCTAATATCGTAAAAAAAATTAATCAAATTGAACTTCCTGTTTTATATCTGTCTTTTTATCTTCTGAAGACAGCTGTTTGTAATGGATTAAGGTGTAATGGATTTTAGGTCAAAAAAAAAACGCCGCATAAATTATGCAGCGTCCTTAATATCGGTAAAAAACTAGCTCAAACCGTTAACAAATTTTGTTAACTTTGATTTGTTATTTGCTGCTTTATTCTTGTGAATTACATTTTTCTTTGCTAAACGGTCTAGCATAGAAACAATCTTAGGCAAAAGTTCTGATGCAGATTTTCTATCCTCAGAAGCACGCAACCTTTTAATAAAGGTACGGGTGGTTTTCGCTTGATATCTATTACGTAAGCGTTTTGTAGCGTTTGATCTAATTCTCTTTAATGACGATTTATGGTTTGCCATGCTCTTTAGCCTTTTATTTTGTCTTAATTTGCCCCTTCTTATCGGGGTTGCAAATATATGATTTATGTTCTTAAATTACAAAACGTTTTTGTTTTTTTTTATCAAGCCAAAATGATCGTGCAAAACCAACGAAAAAAACATGTTCAAAGCTAGAAAACAACTGGGAACAATAACACATATCAGCGTTAAATTTTTAATTTAAAATATTACTTTTGATGAAAATCCCAATGTAGTGAGAAAGAGAATTGCCATTTTTGCCTCGGGTTCTGGCTCGAACGCCCAAAAAATAATGGAACATTTTAAGCACAGTATTGATGCTGAAGTTTCATTGGTGCTTACCAACAACGCAGATTCGTACGTGCTGCAACGTGCCGATAATTTTGAAATTCCAAGCCACATCTTTGATAGAAATGAACTGTATGGCTCAGAAAATGTGTTGTTGCTGTTAAAAAATTTGGAAATAGACTTTATCGTTTTGGCTGGCTTTCTTTGGCTATTGCCAGAAAACATTATAGACACCTATCCCGGTAGGATAATAAACATTCATCCGGCAGTTTTACCGAAATTTGGCGGTAAGGGCATGTACGGAGATAAAGTACATCTTGCGGTGCTGGCAGCTAAAGAGCGTGAAGGCGGCATTACCGTTCATTATGTAAACAAACAATATGATGAGGGCGAATACATTTATCAGGCTAAATATAAAGTAGAGCCAAACGATACGTTAGAAATGGTAAAATTTAAAGGGCAGCAGCTAGAGCACTTGCATTATCCGCGTATTGTAGAAAATCTTATTAAAAAGCTGAAAAAGTAGGAATCTGTTAATTACCGAAGGCGATTTGATGTACGAGCAATTGTAAGAACTATTAATAATTTTACACTATAGCGCTTCAATTGCTGTTAAAAACGCCCTAAAATTGTTGCCAAAAATGAACGCTCTAAAATCTGCCGACTATTTTATTTTTGTTCTAGAAAGTCGCCAAAAAAACAATCTGATTCACTAACTTTGCGGCTCAAAATTTTGCGTCCTAATGAGTGAAAAAATCAAAATTAAAAATGCTTTAATTTCAGTATATTATAAAGATGGACTAGCTCCTTTAGTCGAATTTTTGGCCAAAAACGGCGTTCAATTATTCTCCACCGGTGGAACAGAACAATTTATAAAAGAATTAAATTTACCGGTAACTGCGGTAGAAGATTTAACCGGCTATCCATCCATTTTAGGTGGACGTGTTAAAACCTTGCACCCAAAGGTATTTGGTGGTATTTTAAATAGGCGCTCCTTAGATGAAGACCAAAAACAGATATCCGATTATGAAATCCCGGAGATTGATTTGGTTATCGTAGACTTATATCCTTTCGAAGAAACGGTCTCCAGCGGTGGTGAAGAAGCAGATGTGATAGAGAAAATTGATATCGGGGGAATTTCTTTAATTCGTGCCGCAGCAAAGAACTTTAACGACGTTGTAGTGTTGGCTTCGAAAAATGATTATGGCCTTTTACTTTCCCAGCTGCAGGCACAAGACTGTGCCACAACAAGTGCACAACGGAAAGAGTTTGCAAAAAGAGCTTTTCACATCTCGTCGCATTATGACACCGCCATCTTTAATTATTTTAATACAGAAGATCCTTTACAGGTTTTTAAACAGAGCTTAGCAGAGGTAAAAACGTTGCGATATGGTGAAAATCCGCATCAACAAGGCTATTTTTATGGCGATTTAGATGCGATGTTTTCCAAGCTAAATGGAAAGGAACTTTCTTACAATAATTTGGTAGATGTTGATGCAGCGGTTGCCTTAATGGATGAATTTGATGAGCCGACCGTAATCATTTTAAAACACACCAACGCTTGTGGCGTAGCTTCTAGAAACACGCTTTTGCAAGCCTGGAAAGATGCGCTAGCCTGCGACCCAGTTTCTGCTTTCGGCGGCGTTATCATCACCAATCAAAAAGTAGATTTGGCTACGGCTGAAGAAATTAATAACCTCTTCTTTGAAGTCTTAATTGCCCCCGAGTATGAAACAACTGCTTTGGAGCTTTTTGCAAAGAAAAAAAATCGGGTCATTTTAAAACGCAATGAAGTTCAACTAAGCAAGAAGCAATTTAAAACGCTTTTAAATGGTGTGATAGAACAGGATAAAGATTTGGTTATAGAGGCAGGAGATCAAATGACGGCAGTAACGGATAAAAAACCAACCGCACAAGAATTAAAAGATCTGTTTTTTGCAAATAAGCTGGTTAAACACACTAAATCCAATACCATTGTGCTGGTTAAAGACAATGTATTGATTTCTAGCGGCGTTGGGCAAACCTCTAGGGTAGATGCTTTGAGGCAAGCGATAGATAAGGCTGCTTCTTTTGGATTTAGCATTGAGGGTGCTGCCATGGCTTCTGATGCATTTTTTCCTTTCCCAGACTGCGTGGAAATTGCTGCAGATGCCGGCATAACTTCTATTTTACAACCTGGCGGATCTATTAAAGATGCAGATTCTATCGCCATGGCAAACGAAAAAGGAATTTCGATGGTAACTACCGGAATTAGACATTTTAAACATTGAGAAAGGACCTGCCTAAATAGCTAAACAATAAATACTTGTTTTAATTTGCTACATAATAGGCAGTAACTCAGAGATAGTTATATAGAACACAATAAAAAGTCTAATTTTGCATTAGCTTTTATATAAATTATAAAACATGGGATTATTTAATTGGTTTACGCAAGAAGTTGCCATTGATTTGGGAACGGCGAATACCTTGATTATACATAACGATAAAGTGGTTGTTGATGAGCCATCTATTGTTGCATTTGACCGGACTACCAATAGAGTTATTGCCATTGGTAGGCAAGCGATGCAGATGGAGGGTAAAACACACGACAACATAAAGACAGTTAGGCCACTGAAAGATGGGGTTATAGCAGATTTTAACGCTGCTGAAGCGATGATAAAAGGAATGATCCGTATGCTAAACGGTGGCAAAGGATGGATGTTCCCATCTTTACGGATGGTTATTTGTATCCCATCTGGCATTACCGAAGTTGAAAAACGTGCTGTTCGAGATTCGGCTGAAATTGCTGGTGCGAAAGAGGTTTATCTGATTCATGAACCTATGGCAGCTGCTGTTGGAATTGGTATCGATGTAGAAGAACCGATGGGAAACATGATTATAGACATTGGCGGTGGAACAACGGAAATCGCAGTAATTGCATTGTCTGGTATTGTTTGCGATCAGTCTATCCGCGTTGCAGGAGATAATTTCGACTCTGATATTGTAAACTACATTCGCCGTCAGCACAACATTATGATTGGTGATCGTACCGCAGAAAAAATTAAAATTGAGGTGGGAGCCGCTTTACCAGAATTGCAAGATCCCCCTGCAGATTTCGCAGTGCAAGGAAGAGATTTGATGACAGGGGTGCCTAAGCAGATAACAGTTTCATACACAGAAATTGCCCATTGCTTGGATAAATCTATATCGAAAATAGAAGAAGCGATTTTGAAAGCCTTGGAAATTACACCCCCAGAACTGTCTGCAGATATTTACCAAACAGGCATTTATTTAACAGGCGGTGGTGCATTACTTCGCGGACTAGACAAGAGGATTGCTTCGAAAACTAAATTGCCTGTACACGTAGCAGAGGATCCACTTCGTGCGGTAGTACGCGGTACGGGTATTGCCCTTAAAAACATTGGTGGATACAAATTTTTAATGCAATAATCAGCGTTATACGTTATGAGTTATGAGTTCTACGTCTTGTAACTTACAGCGTACTACTTATAACTTATCACCTAAATGCGTAACCTCTGGATTTTTGTAAGTAAGTACAACGCATTTTTTCTGTTCCTCTTTTTTTTTAGTTTAGGGATTTTTTGTACGGTAAAGAACAATGCATATCAGCGCACCGTTACCTTTAACTCCACAAATGAAGTCGTTGGTAATGTTTACCAAAACTTTAGTGTTTTAAAGCGCTATCTAAACTTGGGTAAGGTAAATGACAGTTTAGCTGCAGAAAATGCGAAGTTAAAAACAACACTTCTTGTCCTTAACACCATAGATAGCGCAAAAGATACCAAAGTTATAGACACCTTTAGCCATCAACAATATACCTATCTAGCCGCTAAAGTCGTTAAGAATTCGATTACTTTGCGCAATAACATCATGACGATTAATAAGGGTACTGCCGACGGAATAGCTATCGGAATGCCCGTTATTTCATCTGGAGCGGGTGTTGTCGGTTTTATCAGAGATGTTTCTCTACATCTTGCGACCATACAATCGTTGCTGCATAAAGACACACGAATTAGTGTTATGCTCCAAAAAAACAATGCATTTGGCTCTCTTGTATGGGGTGATGGCAACTTCGACATAAAAAAAGCGTACATTAAGGAGATACCAAATCACATTAAAATGAAAGTCGGAGATACCGTTGTAACTTCGGGCTTTGGCTCTTTCCCTGCTGGTATACTTGTAGGTAAAATTAGCAGAACAGATGTTTCTACCAACGATAATTTTTTATCTGCAGAAATTGCGTTAGTGAACGATTTTAGCACGTTACAGTATGTGTATGTAATTAAAGACAAGCTTGCACAAGAACAAAAAGATTTAGAAAGCGAAGTAAAAAAATAAATGAACAGTAGGATATTAATCGTAAATATTTTAAGGTGGGTAATATTGTTGTGTGTGCAAATATTTTTGCTCAAAAACATGGGTTTTTACGACCTATCCACGCCCTTTATTTATGTGCTTTTTTTGTTGCTCTTACCATTCAAGACCCCTAATCTTTTACTTTATCTTTTAGCATTTGGGACAGGCCTTACGCTGGATTCTTTCTACGATACCATGGGCGTACATGCAACTGCCTGCGTAGTTTTGGCATTTGTGAGGATATCTTTTATTAATGTGAGTTTAAATAAAGATACATTAGATGAACCCGAGCCTTCCTTAAAATATATGGGACTTCAATGGTTTTCGCTATATGCATTTCTTTGCGTCATTACCCACCACCTTGTTTTGTTTTTTTTAGAGAGTTTTAGATTAACAGAAGTTGTTTACACATTAATTAGAACCGGCCTAAGCGTGGTGTTTACGATGGTACTTATTTTATTGGTGGAATTTATTTTCTATAGGAGGAAAGTACGCTAATGGAACAATTATTTAATCGAAAATATGTCATTCAGGGGCTTTTTATCGTAGTGGTAATTGCCTTGTTAGCTAAGCTATTTTACATTCAAATTGCAACCGATAAGTATTTCCTCTCAGCCGAAAGCAATGTTTTGCGAAAAATATACAAGTATCCTGCGCGAGGTGCGATTTTAGATCGCCATTTAAAGGTCATCGTACAAAATGAACCAGTATATGATTTGATGGTTTTACCTAACGATGTGAAACCTTTTGATACTGTAGCACTGGCAAATGCACTTGACTTAACTGTTGCTGGAGTGAGGTTAAGGCTAAAAAAGGCAACAGCACAATCAAATTATAGATATACGCCATTTGAACGTCAGATCAGTATCCAGAGTTATGCAAAATTACAGGAAATTATTTACCGCTTTCCAGGTTTCAGCACACAGGATAGAACTGTGAGGCAGTATCCCGATAGCATTGCAGGTCAATTGTTTGGTTACGTAAAAGAAGTTGATTCTACTGATATCGCAAATTCGGAAAATTATTACAATTTAGGTGATTTTATAGGTAAAAGCGGTTTAGAGAGGTCGTACGAAGATAGATTAAGAGGCGAAAAAGGAGTTACTCGAATGGTTTACGATGTGCACAACACTCCGCAAGGAAGTTATGCAGATGGAAAATACGATATAAAAGCAGAATCTGGTGATCGTCTAATTACTGGGCTCGACATGCGAATACAGAGACTGGGAGAGGAATTAATGCAGAATAAAGTGGGTGCAGTTGTAGCGATAGAACCATCTACGGGTGAGATTTTGGCCTACATAAGCAGTCCAAGTTATGACCCTAACAAATTGGTTGGTAAAGATTGGGGAAACAACTACATGGACCTTTTGAGAAATCCTTATCGCCCGTCTGTAATTCGACCCATTATGGGCTATTACCCTCCGGGTTCTTCATTCAAACCAGTCGATGCATTAATTGCGCTTCAAGAAGGGGTGATAGATAGTGGCACTCACTTTTACTGCCCAGGTTACTTTCAAGCCGGAAATCATCGGGTGAAGTGTGAACACGTGGATGGCAGCATTGGTTTAGAAAGAGGAATTGCCCGCAGTTGTAACACTTATTTTTGCCATGTGTTCCAAAAACTGATTACCAAAAACGGAATGAAAAACCAGCGGCAAACGTATCAAGATTGGCACGATAAGGTTGCCAAATTTGGTTTCGGAGAAGAATTGGGTATTGATGTTCCCTTTGAAAGACCGGGGTATTTTTACAATGCTTCACATTATAATAAAATTTATGGCAAGTATTGGGGCTACAGTACACTCATATCCCAGGCCATCGGACAGGGAGAAATCACCTCTACTCCGATTCAAATGGCAAATGTAATGGCCGCTATCGCCAATCGAGGATTTTATATCACTCCACATTTTATTAAGGCTATAGGGGAAGAAAACCTTGTTCCAAAAAAATACATCACAAAACATTACGTAGGAGTCGATGAAAAATATTTTTCGCCGGTTATACAAGGAATGCAAGACGCCGTAAATAGCTCTTGGGGTACCGCAACGCTTTCAAGAATACCCAATATTTTGATGTGTGGTAAAACTGGTACTGTCCAAAATCCACATGGTAAAAATCACTCCGTCTTCGTTGGTTTTGCGCCAGAGGTCAATCCAAAAATTGCCATTGCTGTAATTGTAGAAAATGCAGGCTACGGAAGTACATATGCGGCACCGATAGCCAGCTATTTGGTAGAAAAATATCTAACCGGAGAGGTGAGTGGCTCTAGAAAACAGGAAGTTGAGTGGATGAAAATCAAAAACTTACTTCCAGATTTGAAAGTAAAAAAACTAAGCAAAACAGATAGCATAGCTTTGCAAAAAACACGAGAAATTAAACAAGCAAAAGATAGCCTCAAAAAAGCGACTAATACTGCGTCAGTAGATTCTGCCATGCAGCGCGCTTCGAGGGTATTTAAATTCATAGAAAATTAAAATGGAACAGTCAAAAAGCCGATTTTTTTTAAATGTCGACTGGATTACCGTATTGATCTATCTAGCCCTCTGCGCAATAGGTTTCATAAATATCTACGCGTCTATTCCCGAAAAAACCGTTGCTTTTAACTTTTCCTCACTTTATGGCAAACAGCTTATTTATATTGTAACAGGGTTAATTTTAGGACTCTCTATTTTGCTCTTTGACGCCCGGATCTTTAGTGTTTTTGGGCCAGTTATCTATGGCGTAACCATTTTGCTATTGATTGCTGTATTGTTTGTAGGAAGAAATGTTGGAGGTAACCAAGCCTGGATTCCGCTAGGCTCGTTTAGATTACAACCCTCAGAATTTGCTAAATTTGGAACGGCACTCCTGTTAGCGAGGTACGTTGGTTCTTTTAATCCTAAATTTAACAACTTCAAATCCATTTTCTTTGCAGCATTAATTGTTTTTATTCCGCTGCTGCTAATTCAATTGCAACCAGATACTGGCTCAGCATTGGTATTTTTAGCCTTTATGTTTCCGCTATATCGCGAGGGACTTTCGGGTTATTTTTTACTCATTTTTTTAGGAATGATTGTGCTTTTTATCGCAGATTTTTTAGTTCCAGTTGGAATTTTGATCGCAATAATTTGCACTGTGGCAGCTCTCTTCGTCTATGCAAATAAACGCCGAAGACAGGCGCTGGTTGTTACTGTATTGGTCGCGTTACTCGCAATCGGTTATTTATTTTTAGTGAAATTTGCGTACACAACTGTTTTAGAGCCTCATCAACGAAGTAGAATTGAATTGATGTTGGGCCTAAAAACTGATAATAAGGGGGCCGGATATAATGTCATCCAGTCTCAAATTGCCATTGGTTCGGGACAAATAACAGGACGGGGGTTTTTAGAAGGTACGCAAACCAAATACGGTTATGTACCCGAGCAAAGTACAGATTTTATTTTCTCTACCATTGGCGAAGAATGGGGATTTTTAGGCTGTTCGGTAGTCATTGGACTGTATCTTTTTCTACTCCTGCGGGTCGTAAACTTAGCAGAACGTCAAAGGTCTGCGTTTTCCAGGGTTTACGGCTACTGCGTAGCGAGCATCTTATTTTTTCACGTATTTATAAACATCGGGATGACGGTTGGCATCATTCCAGTAATCGGCATTCCTCTGCCGCTAATAAGTTATGGCGGCTCCTCACTGTGGAGCTTTACCATCCTCTTGTTCATCTTTTTAAAACTCGATTCTAATAGAATGGGATACATTTAACCCAGCTAGCAAGTGTTGGCTAACAATCCGTTTTTAATAAAAAATTCACTTTTCTCTACATTGCTATTAATAATATTTGTTGTTAAAACTTCTACCTCCCAGCCAATTCTATCACTTCCAAGTTTTCTATCTTTTCTCCGTTGATCTTAAAGCGGATGAGCGTTCGGACTTTATGCCATCCCTGTTTGCCTGCAGCACCCGGATTTATGTGGAGACATTTTATTTTATCATCAAATATTACCTTTAAGATATGACTATGGCCAGTAATGAATAATTTAGGAGGATTGGTATAAATCTCGGGCGTTACATTTTTGCTGTATCGTCCTGGATAACCGCCGATATGCGTCATCCAAACATCTACTCCTTCGCACATAAAACGGTTATGTTCAGGAAAATCGGAAGTGATTTTTTGATCGTCGATGTTGCCAAATACCCCACGAAGTGGTTTAAAGGCGGCCAGTTTATCTGCTACATCTGCTCCGAAATCACCCACATGCCAAATTTCATCGCATTGGGCAAAATGAGTAAAGACAGCTTCATCTAAAAAACCATGCGTATCAGAAATTAAGCCTATTTTCTTCATTGTAAAATTATATTGAGAAATTGTGGTAGTGTTAAATTGTTGTGCGCTTTGGTCTTTGCTCTTTGTTCTTTACTCCTTTTTCTTTTACCCTTATCCTCAAAATGCTAAAAAAAAGTCCTTCAACAAAACCTTATATTCTTGCGTATGCACATTGAGCGATTCATAAATATAAAAATTGCGCTCTACAATGGTGGTTTCTTCTCGACCAAAACACAAAATATGGCGCACTGCAGCTTTTGAATGATCGGAACAAATTTGCACCTTTTGAGACAAGAACAAATTTTTCTGTACCGCTAACTCGATGAGCATGTCGGCTGGCTTCACAGGTAGAATCACCCAAAACAAACCTTGTTCCGAGAGAAGTTCAGCGATTTTATCTATTAATAGTTCGAAGAAATCACCTTCTGCATGTCTGGCGATTCCTTTTTTAAAATCTGTATTTTTTAAATCATTGGTAAAGAAAGGCGGATTGGAAACAATCAAATCAAACTGCCTAGCGGTCCCAAAATATTCGATTGCAATGTGCTCTACAGATAATTGAGGATCAAAGACAGATTTTTCAAAATTGACAGCCGCAGTGATCGAAGCTTCTTTATCTATTTCTACCGCTTTAATAGTCGCATTTGAAAATCTTTGCGCCAACATCAATGCAATTACTCCAGTTCCTGTACCAATATCCAGAATATTTTTTGGATCAGGATGATTTGCAATAGCACCAATCAACACGCCATCGGTATTAATTTTCATCGCACAACCAGCCTGGCTCACTTCAAATTGCTTAAATCTGAATACTTTTTCGCTCTTCATACCATCAAATCTGCAGGTTGCCTATTCGTCTTACCTTCTTGTTCAGGGCCAAAAGTATATGGAATAAGTAGGAACTGAAAGGAGTTTTAACATTTAAAATCGTAAATTCGCATCTTCAAAAAAAAGCCATGATCCACTTTTTCCTCGACGACAAAAAAACAGTTTTTCTAGTTCAAACCAGCGAAAACTTCTCTGATGCTAATGCAGCAAAACTAGAGTGGTTATTTGCGGGTGCCAAGCTTCAAAAAAGCGAAAACTTAGTCGGGATTTTTGTTGGTCCGCGGGCAGCAATGATCACTCCTTGGAGCACCAATGCCGTAGAGATTACCCAGAACATGGCGATTGAAGGCATCATTAGAATAGAGGAATTTAAAGAAGTGCAGGCAGATTTTTCTGACTATGACGCCATGCTTTTCCAAAAGTACGATGGTTTAGATCAACACATATTTACCATAGACATTCAACCTGAACCGATTTTAGAAATAACAGACATTGCTGCATACAACAAGCAAGAAGGCTTGTCTTTAAGCGACGATGAGGTAAATTATTTGGTCGAATTAGCAAACAAAATTAAAAGACCGCTGACCGATTCGGAAGTTTTTGGCTTTTCGCAGGTAAATTCTGAGCATTGCAGGCATAAAATTTTCAACGGCAAATTTGTGATTGATGGAATAGAGCAGCCGAGTTCTCTGTTTAAACTTATCCGCAATACCTCAGAAAAAAATCCAAACGATATTGTTTCTGCTTACAAAGACAACGTAGCGTTTGTAAAAGGTCCGAGGGTGCAGCAATTTGCGCCAAAACGCGCAGATGTAGCAGATTTTTACAAAACAAGCGATTTTGATTCCGTTATTTCCATCAAAGCAGAAACTCATAACTTCCCAACTACGGTAGAGCCATTTAACGGAGCTGCTACCGGTGCGGGTGGAGAAATTAGAGATCGATTAGCAGGCGGCCAGGGCTCTTTGCCTTTGGCAGGAACGGCAGTTTATATGACCGCGCTTTCTCGTTTAGAAGACAATCGTTCTTGGGAAAAAGGTGTTGAAGCACGGGAATGGCTGTATCAAACGCCGATAAACATCTTAATAAAAGCATCAAACGGTGCCTCAGATTTTGGAAATAAGTTTGGGCAACCACTTATTACGGGCTCAGTCCTTACTTTCGAACATGACGAAAGTTCTGATGGTGCTGAAAACGCTAGAGCAAGAGTTTTAGGTTACGATAAAGTAATTATGCTTGCTGGAGGCGTTGGTTATGGCAAAGCCGATCAAGCTCAAAAGAAAAAGCCACAAGAAGGTGATAACATTGTTATTCTTGGTGGAGAAAATTATAGAATCGGAATGGGCGGCGCCGCAGTTTCTTCTGCAGATACGGGTCAGCATGGCACTGGCATTGAATTAAATGCCATCCAAAGATCTAATCCGGAAATGCAAAAACGTGCAGCGAACGCGGTACGCGGTATGGTAGAAAGCGATCATAATCCAATTGTTTCTATACATGACCATGGTGCAGGCGGACACTTAAATTGCTTATCGGAATTGGTAGAAGAAACCGGGGGTTTGATTAATTTAGATAAACTGCCTGTTGGCGATCCTACCCTATCTGCAAAGGAGATTATAGGAAATGAGTCGCAAGAAAGAATGGGCTTGGTTATTGGAAATGACGACTTGGACACGCTACAGAAAATTGCGGATAGGGAACGCTCGCCGATGTATACCGTGGGAAAAGTAACCGACAATCATAGTTTTACCTTCAAATCAGAAACATCAGGCATTAAGCCGATGGATTTGGCAATGGAAGATATGTTTGGCAGCTCACCAAAAATTGTGATGGAAGATAAGACCATCGACAGAAAATATGCTGCATTAGATTACGATGCCTCAAAACTGAATACGTATTTAGAACAAGTTTTACAACTCGAAGCCGTTGCTTGTAAAGATTGGTTAACCAACAAGGTAGATCGTTGCGTTGGCGGACGTGTTGCAAAACAGCAATGTGCCGGACCGTTGCAACTGCCACTTAACAATTGCGGCGTAACTGCCTTAGATTTCCAGGGAAAAGAGGGAATTGCAACAGCTATTGGGCATGCTCCGATTTCTGCGTTGATAGACCCTGCGGCGGGCAGTAGAAACGCCATCGGCGAATCGTTATCGAATTTGGTTTGGGCGCCGTTAAAAGACGGTCTAGATAGTGTTTCGCTGTCTGCCAACTGGATGTGGGCATGCAAAAACGAAGGTGAAGACGCACGGTTATATAAAGCGGTTGAAGCCTGCGCTAATTTCGCAATCGATTTAGGAATCAACATTCCGACAGGAAAAGACTCTTTATCGATGAAACAAAAATATAAGAACGGAGATGTAATTGCTCCCGGAACGGTAATTATTTCCGCGGCTGGCAACTGTAATGATGTGCGAAAAGTAGTCGAACCAGTTTTGCAAAAAAACGGAGGTGCTATTTATTACATTAACCTTTCTAACGATAGTTATAAACTAGGCGGTTCTTCTTTTGCACAGATTCTAAATAAAATCGGCACTGAAACGCCTGATGTTAAAGATGCCGATCGCTTTAAAAAAGCGTTTAATGCCATTCAACACTTAATTGCAGCAGGTAAAATTCAGGCTGGGCACGATGTTGGAAGTGGTGGTTTAATCACTACGCTTTTGGAAATGTGTTTTGCAGATCAAGAGTTAGGCGCTTCTTTAGACTTATCGCCTTTGGCAGAGCAAGATGTTATAAAATTACTTTTCGCAGAAAATATTGCAGTAGTTTTTCAAGCAGACGCTTCCGCTGAGGAAATCTTGGCTAAAGCAGGAGTTGAATTTCATAAAATCGGTGAGGCAAAGTCTTTACCTACCGTGGAAATCAAAAACTTCGATGAAAATTTGAGCTTTGATGTTGCAGATCTTCGAGATGTTTGGTTCAGAACTTCTTATCTGCTTGATGAAAAACAAACTGGCGCTGGTTTGGCAAAAGAGCGCTTCCACAATTATAAAAATCAACCCCTCAAATATAACTTTCCAGCGCATTTCGATGGAAAAAAACCGAATCTAGAGACTTTAGGAAAAGTAGGAAGCAGACCTAAAGCGGCAATTCTTAGAGAAAAAGGCAGCAACAGCGAACGCGAGATGGCAAATGCCATGTTTTTAGCTGGGTTCGATGTGAAAGATATCCACATGACGGATCTAATTAGCGGTCGGGAAAACTTAGAAGACATTCAATTTATTGGTGCGGTTGGCGGTTTCTCCAATTCTGATGTGTTAGGATCGGCTAAAGGCTGGGCTGGAGCATTTTTATATAACGAGAAAGCCAAAACAGCGTTAGAAAATTTCTTTGCCAGAGAAGATACCTTATCTGTTGGTATATGCAACGGTTGTCAGTTATTTATAGAATTGGGTTTGATAAATAAAAACCATACCGAAAAGCCTAAAATGTTGCACAACAAAAGTGGCAAGCACGAAAGCATTTTTACTTCGCTAACCTTGCAAGAAAATAATTCTGTAATGTTGTCTAGTTTGGCAGGAAGTACTTTAGGCGTTTGGGTTTCGCATGGAGAAGGGCAGTTTTCGCTTCCGAATGACGAGGGTAAATACAATATTGTTGCCAAGTACGGCTACGAAAGTTATCCTGCAAATCCGAATGGATCTGATTACAACACCGCCATGATCTGTGATGAAACTGGCAGACATTTGGTGATGATGCCGCACATCGAGCGTTCACTGTTCCAATGGCATTGGGCGAACTACCCAAAAGGTCGTAACGACGAAGTTTCTCCTTGGATGGAAGCGTTTGTTAATGCAAGAAAATGGGTAGAAAGAATTCGGAAGACAAAGGTCGGAAATTAGAAACTCGATTAGTCGGTTAGTTGTTTAGAATTAAAGTAGACCGTTGGAAGTCAAACGCGGTTTCCTGTGTTAGGAAGGGTTAGGTGGAACTTTTTCCATAAAATTTTCATGCTTTCTCCTGCATTCATACTTCTTAACTCATGCCGGCATTCTTATCCTGAAGCAAAATCGGGATAAGCCTGCTTTCCATGATAACTCTATTTGGTAAAATACAAAGAAAGGGTACCATTCCAATCGGGAGCGCTAGCGTGTTGGCCAACAATTTTACTTCATAACCTTTGTTATAAAGACGTGGGAGAATCCTACGCACTTAAAACTAAAATCTTATTTGCTAAAAATGAAAGATGATTGTTTTGGGCACTTTTACCCGCTTTCCCTTTTATTTTTCTGTGTTCAAGAAACAAATAAATGATGTCATTCTGAGCAGCGCGCCGGCGTGTTGTTAAAAACTTTTATAAAAAAAGTTGGATATAAGAAGAAATCAGCAAACTAAAATTAGTCCATGCTCCCTTACTTCAAACAGCTTTCGTTGGTTGTTTTCCTGTGTTTACAGTTAAGTTACTTAAGCCAACTCTTCCCATATACTTTAAGAAAAAGGTTTGGTTGACTAAGGCGCATTTAAATATTTCTTTTTTACAGGTAATGTAAGCACTTATTAATGAGTTCGAAGCGCGATTAATCTTCTGCAGAAATCAAAATAATTTCATCATCAGTTAATTTGATCAATCGTTCTTTATAAAGCGCCCCAATGGTCTTTTTGAAGACACTTTTACTAATTTGAAAACGCAGGTAAATGTCTTCTGGATGGCTTTTGTCGCCTAAAGAAATAATTCCACCGTGTTTTTTCAGCTCGGCCAGAATCATATCCTTCGAACTGAGAACATGCCCATATCCGCTTGGCTGTAATGTAAGATCTATCTTTTCATCGACACGAATTTTCTTTATCCAACCTTTACGTCTATCCCCAACTTTTACCTCAGTAAAAACTTCATTGAAGAAAAGTAAACCAATGTATTTATTGTTAATAACAGCATTGTATCCTAAATCGGTTTCCTCGGTGATGAGTAGATCTACTTCGTCACCTTCCTCAAAATCGAAAGTTTCATTTTCCACAAAATCATACAGTCTTGAGGAAGCTAAAAGTCTGTCATTCCCTTCATCTAAGAAGAGAAAAACGACGTGTTTTTCTCCTTTACGCATAGGTCGAAGCTGTTCTTTTGCCGGCACATAAATGTCTTTATCGATTCCAAGATCCATAAATGCACCATCTTCACCATCTGCGACAACTTTCAAAAAAGCAAAATCGCCAACAGATCCATGTGCTTTTTGAGTAGTCGCAGTAAGTTTTCCATCCTTCTGCACAAATACAAAGACATTAAGATTGTCACCGATTTCTGCGTCTTTCGGTACGTGCAGATAGGGCAATACCACCAATTTATCGCCGTCCGTTAAATTAATGCCTGCTTCGGTCTTACTTACAATACGCAGTTCATTATAGCTTCCAATATTCATGTATCTTGCAAAAATGTTTCCTGACAAAGTTACATTAAGTAAATCTAAATATAGACAGCTTTGACGAGATTGAAGAAGGTCATTTGGTCAATTCAGTAGTCAATAAATTCATTTGATAACAGTTAAATGATTTTTTATGCTATGGATTTTCTAGATAATTCGATTAAATTTGACCGTCAATAAATATGGCGCATCAAAAATGAAAGAAACCAGGAAGTCAAAAAAACCCAATCTTTTTAGTCTGCTCGGATCTTACAAAGGCTCAATTTTTTTACTTCTAATTTTTGCCCTTCTCAGCAATGGTTTAAACCTTGTAATCCCACAAATAATTGCAAAAGGAATAGATTCTTATACGGCTAAAACGTTTCAAGTAAAGCCAATTATGATAGAATTTTTGATCGCAATCGTTCTGGTTTTTATCTTCACCTATCTACAAAGCATCGTCCAGACGTTTGCATCAGAACGTGTGGGCAGAGATTTACGGAATAGACTGTCAGATCAAATATCCAGACAAAGTCATGCGTACATATTAGATGCGAACCCTTCTAAGTTACTCACCAATCTGACTTCTGACGTAGATTCTATCAAACTTTTTGTCTCACAGGCCATCGTATCGATTGCCTCTTCAATTTTTATTATTTTCGGTGCTAGCATTTTGTTATTGACGATTAACTGGAAGCTAGCTCTTTGTGTGATTGCAATTGTACCATTGATCGGTTTTGCATTTTTCTTTGTATTAAAAAAGGTTAAAATCCTGTTTACAGAAAGCAGGGCAGTAATAGATTGGCTTAACAAAGTAATTAGCGAGAGTATTTTAGGGGCTTCGCTTATTCGAGTAATCAATTCTCAAACGTTAGAGTACAATAAATTTATTGAAGCAAATGGCCGGGCTAGAGATATTGGACTATCTATTTTAAGGTTATTTGCGGCCCTAATTCCAATTATAATTTTTGTAGCAAATATGGCAAGTTTGACCATTTTGGTGCTTGGTGGACATTTTGTAATTGTAAACGCAATGACCTTAGGCGAATTTACCGCCTTTAGCAGTTATTTATCTATGCTTATTTTTCCGATTTTAGTGATTGGATTTATGAGCAATGTTATCGCGCAAGCTACAGCTTCATTTCAAAGAATCGAAACTGTCTTGTCTGCTCCAAAAATCGATCATCCAGGGACAAATGAAACAGCATTAAAGGGTAATTTAGAAGCAAAACACATCAATTTAAGTTTTGGACAGAAACCTATTTTGAAGGACATTTCTTTTAAAATAACAGCAGGGTCAAAAACGGCGATTATTGGGCCTACCGCTGCAGGAAAAACGCAACTTCTTGGCATTCTAGCTGGATTAATTCCCCCTAATAGTGGAGAAATCCTATTAGATGGCATCGATTTGCAGCAATATAACCAAGAAAACTTTCACAAATATGTAGGTTTCGTTTTTCAGGATAGCATTATTTTTAATATGAGTATTAGAGAAAATATTGCTTTTAGCAAAACCGTAACCGACGAAGATTTAGAAAAAGCGGTAGAAACCGCCGAGCTTAAAGATTTTATAGATGCGTTACCTGATAAATCGGATACGATTGTTTCTGAACGGGGAAACAGTTTATCTGGCGGACAAAAGCAACGAATTATGCTTGCAAGGGCTTTGTCCATTAATCCGACATTACTATTCTTAGATGATTTTACAGCAAGAGTAGATGTCAATACCGAACAAAGAATTTTAAAGAAAATTTCTACAAACTACCCTAATTTAACGCTTGTTTCAGTTACTCAAAAGATTGCTTCAGTAGAAAATTACGACAAAGTGGTGCTTTTAATGCAGGGCGAAAAAATTGCTGAAGGAACCCATAAAACGCTTTTGGAAACGAGCCCCGAATACATTCAAATTTACAATTCGCAACAAAGTACCAGCAACTATGAACTACAATCTTAATGATATAAACGCTGGACAGGAAAAACAGTCGACCTTAAAGGCTGTTAAGCGATTACTACAACTTATTTCTGCAGAACGGCGCACATTATGGATCGGTTTAGTTGTTATTCTTGTTAATTCCGGCTTATTACTGCTTGGTCCACTTATTATTGGCCACACAGTAGATGCTTACATCCGTACCAAGCAGTTTAATGGAGTGCTGTTGTCTGGTAGTTTTTTGTTGGGAATTTATATAATTGCCATGTTTACTGGCTACACGCAAACTAAATTAATGGGCGGCGTCGGTCAGCGGATGCTCTATACTTTACGAAATGCCATATTTAACAAATTGCAGGAGTTGCCAGTTTCTTTCTTTAATGAGAACAAAGCGGGCGACCTCATTTCGAGGGTAAATAATGACACCGATAAACTAAACCAGTTTTTTTCTCAGTCGCTCATGCAATTTATCGGCAGCATTGCCACCATCATTGGAGCAGGCATTTTTCTATTGTCGATCAATCCAGAACTTGGCCTTGCGGCTTTAATTCCTGCTATATTTATTGTACTTTTCACAGCCATACTTTCTCCTTGGGTAAAAAGAAAAAATGCTAAAAGTTTAAAAAGCACAGGCAGCTTAAGCGCCGAAATTCAGGAAAGTCTTAATAATTTTAAAGTAATTATTGCCTTTAATAGGAGAGATTATTTTAGAAAACGTTTCGAAGATGCAAACGAAGAAAACTATAAAATGGCGGTTGGAGCTGGACTTTCAAACAATATTTTCGTTCCAGTCTACGGATTATTCTCCAGTGCAGCTCAATTAATTGTTTTGTTGTTCGGAATTTATTTAATTTCTATCGGAAGTTTTACGCTCGGATTATTGGTAAGCTACATCGCCTATACCACAAGTTTTTACAATCCTTTGCGACAGTTGGCAGCTTTATGGACGAGTTTTCAAGTAGCAATGGCAAGTTGGGATAGGATTTCTCAGATATTATTGTTGCAAACCGATTTGGTAGAAATCAATGCTCCGCAGTCCGAAACATCAGATGCGCTGCTAGAATTCCGTCACGTACATTTCGGTTATGATGAATCTAAAGAAATATTACATGATGTAAACCTAAAATTCGAAAAAGGAAAAACTTATGCATTAATTGGACCAACAGGCGGCGGAAAAACGACTACCGCATCGCTTATTTCTAGGTTATATGATGCCACAAAGGGAACCATTTTTCTGGAGGGAAAAGACATCAGAACATATTCTGCCGACGAAAGAAGCCAGAAAATTGGTTTTATTTTGCAGGAGCCCTTTCTATTTTCGGGAACTGTAAAAGACAACATTTTATATGGGAACAGCAATTATAGAAATTCGACCGATGCCGAGTTGGAAAAAATAATATCAGACGCGCACCTTGGCGCTTTGTTAGCCATTTTTGATGAGGGTTTAAAAACTGAAGTCAACCCTTTATCCGATAACATTAGTTTGGGTCAAAAACAGTTAATCGCGTTTATGCGAGCTGTATTAAGAAATCCTGCATTGCTTATTTTAGACGAAGCAACGGCTAATATTGACACCATAACTGAGCAATTATTGAGCAGCATTTTAAACAAGTTGGCAAAGGAAACCACATTAGTCATTATTGCGCATAGATTGAACACCATAGAAAATGCCGACGAAATTTATTTTATAAATGATGGCATGGCTCAACGTGCGGGTACTTTTACTGAAGCCTTAAATATGTTGGTAAAAGAAAAAAGGGCATCTTAAATAGTTATATTATTATCCAAAACTATAAACTGTTAAGTTAAGGCTAGCAGACTGGGAATGGCAAATTAACCTAATCTATTTTCTTTTAGGAATGCACTTTAGGCGTTTTTACAACCGTTTCGCTTTATCTTTAGTTTATGACGAGGGTTAAAACGACACAATACCGTTTCAATCCTTAGCGCTGGCAAATTGCCGAAAACACATCATGTCAGGAGAAAAAATGAAGTTTAATCACAAAATTAAAAAAGACGCCTATCTTTAAACCCTAGTTTGTCTTGGAAAAACACACACTTGATCAGTTAATTTAATTCAAATGAAAGAAGAATTCTCAAGTTTAACCAAAAGCAACAGGTTATCAGCAATTAGCAATTTGCACAAAGACGTAAGCACCCCTATGCCTAAAAACCACTCTTATCAATTTACCGTTAATAGATTATCGTTAAAGCTGCTAACTTTTAACCGATTGGGATCAGCATCGACTTTTATTATTGCGTTGACGCTTTTGCTATCCTCTTTCACAGCATTTTCGCAAACGTTAAAGACCCCTCTTTTTATTCAAGACAGCCTAAAACTTATTTCAAATCAATTTAAGTTTACAGAGGGTGCTTCGGTAGATAGAAAAGGAAATGTGTTTTTTACCGATCAACCGAATAATACCATATGGCAGTATAGCATTGAGGGAAAACTTAGTTTATTTTTAAGTCCTGCAGGCAGGGCAAATGGAACCATGTTTGATAAAAAAGGAAACTTAATTGTCTGTGCCGATGAGCACAATCAGATTTGGTCAATTAATAAAAACAAAAAAATTGAGGTTTTGCTAAATAATTTCGAAGGCAAAAACCTAAATGGGCCAAATGACGTTTGGATAGATGCCAATGGCGGTATTTTTTTTACTGACCCCTACTACCAACGAGATTACTGGACTAGAAAATCTGCAGAGCTACATAGTGAATCGGTCTATTATTTATCAAAAAGTTCTCATAAAGCCAAACTTGTTGCCAATGGTTTAAAACAGCCAAATGGTATTGTTGGTACGCCTGACGGTAAATACTTGTATGTGAGTGATATTGGTGCGTGGAAAACGTACCGGTATACAATAGGTGCAAATGGCAAATTAACCGATCGCGAATTAATAATCAACGAAGGGTCGGACGGGATGACTTTAGATGCAGCAGGTAACATCTACCTCTCTGGAAAAGGGGTAACTATTTTTGATAAACAAGGGATTAAAATTGGGCATATAGACGTGGCTGAAGAGTGGGTAGGAAATCTATGTTTCGGCGGAAAAGACAAAGATGTACTCTTTATTACCGCATCCAAATCCTTGTATAAAATAAAAATGGCTATTAAAGGGGTCGAGTAGGTTATAAATTTTTGAAATGGCAGATTGTCGTTTCGCTCATTACTTATTTAACTTTAAATTTCCATTGTGTAAAATCGAAGTATACAATCCTAAGTTTTTAGCGTCTGATATTATTTTATCTTTCCTAAAATTTTGTACCTTTTTAAACCCATCAATTTAATTTTCTGTTGCTTTACAATCTGGTACAAACTATCCGGATAATAAATAAGGGTATCGTTGGAATGGTAAAGTAGGTTTGCGTTAGCAATTATAACTTTAATTTTCGCCACTTTACCTGACCTATTTGATATTGCAACCTCTTTTACGGGAATCTTATCATTAGCGCTAAAGTAACGAGTATCATTGCCAGTTTTCTCAATTTTAAAAGCACCTTTCCAAGCACTTTTATTAATGTCGGCATCTGTAAAAATTGCTAGTTCTCTAGTCCAATCTTTAACCACCAGTTTTTTTTTCTCACTCTTTCCATCTATCGAAACGATTTTTTCTACCATTGGTTTTTCGGAATTGTAGCGATTAACTTCTTTCTCAAAATAACCCTTTAAATCAAAATAATCGTTGTTAATCGCCGCTTTAACCGTTTTTTCCGGTCTACAGGAAAAAACGGCTAAGGCTAAGAGAAGTAAAGATATTTTTTTTGCCATTATATTAATACATTTCCAGTCATTTCTTTTGGTATAGGAATGCCCATCAGCGTTAAAATGGTAGGCGCAACATCACCAAGTTTCCCATCGGCTATGGTTTTGAAATCGTCATCTATCAAAATGCAAGGCACCAAGTTAGTGGTGTGGGCGGTATTTGCAGACCCATCGTTATTTTTCATGTACTCAGAATTTCCGTGATCGGCGAGGATGATGAATGAATAGCCATTCTCTATTCCCTTTGTTATAACTGCCTGAGCACATTTGTCGGCCATTTCTACAGCTTTAATTACCGCTGAGAAGACACCTGTATGTCCAACCATATCAGGATTGGCAAAATTCAAACAGATAAAATCTGCCCATTTGGTCTCCATTTCTTTGGTAATGGCTTCAGTAATTTCCCTTGCACTCATTTCAGGCTGCATGTCATAGGTGGCCACTTTTGGCGATGGAACTAAAATCCTCCTTTCGTGCTCAAATTCAGTTTCCCGTCCACCAGAGAAGAAAAAAGTAACGTGTGGATATTTTTCTGTTTCAGCAATTCTAATTTGATTTTTATGATGCATGGCTAAAATTTCCCCCAAGGTAGAACGAAGATCATCTTTAGTGAAAATGACTTTTACTTTTTCAAAACTCTCATCGTAAGTAGTCATTGTTAGATAATATAAATCTAGCTTCTGCATGCCTTGTTCAGGAAAGTCTTTTTGGGTCAAGGCCTGGGTAATTTCTCTACCTCTATCTGTACGAAAGTTGAAACACAATACCACGTCACCTTCTTTTATAGTAGCCATTGGCGCTCCGTCGGCAGTTGTTACAACAATAGGTTTTACAAACTCATCAGTAATTCCGCCATCATAACTTTGTTGTATGGCTTCTAAGACATCTGTCGTTTTTTCTCCGGTGGCACGTACCATCAAATCATATGCTTCTTTTACGCGCTCCCACCTATTGTCCCTGTCCATTGCATAATATCGGCCAACTACCGAAGCAATTTTTCCTGCGGAAGTTCTTAAATGGTCCTTTAAGTCAGTTATAAAGCCTAATCCGGAATTAGGGTCTGTGTCTCGTCCATCTAAAAATGCATGAATAAATAGATTCTCTATATTGGCAGTCTGAGCAGCATCGCAAAGTCCTTTCAAGTGTCTAATGTGTGCATGTACCCCTCCATCAGAAACCAGGCCAATAAAATGTACCGATTTTTTATTTTTTTTCGCATAGTCAAATGCGTCAACTAAGGTTTTATCCTTTTGTAAACTACCTATCTCAATTGCTTTATTAATTCTACCGAGTTCTTGATAAACAGTTCTTCCTGCACCTAAATTCATATGCCCAACTTCAGAATTACCCATTTGTCCGGCGGGTAATCCTACTGCTTCTCCAGACGCTTCTAATTTAGAATTAGGATAATTAGCTATCATAGAATCAAAAAACGGCGTATTTGCAGCAAATGCAGCATCTGATTCATCTTTTTTTCCATAGCCCCAGCCATCTAATATTACTAAAGCGACTTTCTTATTTTCTTTCATCGTATAAAATTTCTATAATTTTAGAAAACCTTTTTTATCCAAAGGTGTTCTTATCAAACTTTACGCAAATATAACCTATCTAGCCAGAAAGCAAATTCTAATGTTTCTTTTTCTGACTTTAATGGCATCATTTTAGCTGATGTTTCCCCACAAGCCAAAGGGATGATTAAAAGCCTACTATATTTATTTATCGGAATTTCTACATTTTACGGTCACGCGCAGGCACAAAAGGATGTTATTGACAGTCTTTCTCAGTATTTTAAAGCTGGGAATGAGAAAGAAATTGGTAAAAGCTTTGCGCCAACCTTAGAGTTAATTTTAATTGACGAAGAAGATGTATACTCTAAAGTGCAGGGTGAACAGATCATAAAAGATTTTTTTCTTAAATATCCACCAATTAAATCTGTTGTTACGCACAAAATAAATAACAATCAAAATTATAGATTCGGAGTGTTGACGCTCACAACCGCAAAGGGAATTTTCAGAATTTCGATCACGCTTAAAAAAATCGATAAAGATTTTTTAGTAACTGAGCTTAGAATAGAACCTTCGAAAGAAGAATAAAGCATAATTTGAAAACATACATGAAGCCTTAATTGCCAGCTCATAAATATTTTATATTTTTGCTCGCAAATCATGATGTACGAAAAAGCAATAAACGATTTTATTAGAAATGCAGTTGCCGAAGACATTGGCGATGGCGACCACACCTCTTTATCTACCATCCCACAGCACACCAAGGGGAGCGCACAGCTGATAATTAAGGAAGATGGGATTTTAGCGGGCGCAGATCTTGCTGTTTCCATCTTTAATTATATCGATAGCGAGTTAATTGTACAGTTGCTAAAGCACGATGGTGACTTAGTAAAAGATGGAGATATTGCATTAACTGTTAGTGGGAATACACATACCATTCTACTAGCCGAGCGTTTGGTACTCAACTGCATGCAACGCATGAGCGGAATTGCTACGAAAACAAATCATCTTGTTACGCTGCTTAAAGGGACGAACACTAAGATATTGGACACGCGAAAAACGACTCCAGGACTTAGGTTTTTAGAAAAATGGGCAGTTAGAATAGGAGGAGGCGTAAATCATAGAATGGGCCTATATGATATGATTTTAATAAAGGACAATCATGTAGACTATGCAGGCGGAATTGAACATGCAATTTTAGCAGCTAGGAAGTACCTAGAAGGCAACAAAAAAAAACTCGAAATAGAAATCGAAGTAAGGAATTTGGAAGAGCTGACAAGTGTACTTAAAACTGGCGGTATAGATCGGATAATGCTTGATAATTTTAGTTTGAAAAATTTAAAAATAGGGGTTGAGCTCATTGCTGGTAAATATAAAACCGAAGCTTCTGGTGGGATCACAGAAGATACAGCTAGGAAATACGCAGACTGTGGCGTAGACTTTATCTCAATTGGTGCCCTAACACATTCTGTTAAGAGTTTAGATATGAGCTTAAAAGCATTTTAAGTTAATTTGCAGCAGTTATGATTGCTTATTTTTTGTATAATTGTAGGTTATGATCACAGTTTACTCGCTGGGTGCACTTTTACTTGCCTATTTACTAGGTTCTATACCAACCGCCGTCTGGCTCGGCCAAGCGTTCTACGGAATAGATGTAAGAGAGTATGGAAGCGGTAACGCTGGTGCTACAAATACCTTTAGGGTATTGGGAAAAAAGGCAGGTATTGCTGTGATGACCATAGATATTGCTAAAGGATTTACAGCGACCAAACTAGCCGCTTTTATTGGATTTTCTATTACAGGTCCACATCATTCTGCTCAATATGTTAATTACGAACTTGCCCTTGGCGTTACCGCTGTAATGGGGCACTTATTCCCAATTTTTGCAGGATTTAGAGGTGGTAAGGGAGTGGCTACACTTTTAGGGATGATTTTAGCCGTGAACCTGGAAGCGGCTTCACTTTGTATATTGGTTTTTATTGTCGTGCTGCTCATTACAAACTATGTGTCTCTTAGCTCTATTTGTGCAGGATTTACGTTTCCTTTAAGCGTGGTATTTATTTTTCAGTCTTCTATAAAATCTGAAGTACTGTATGGAATGTGCGTCTGTATTTTAATACTTGTTACCCACCAGAAAAATCTGGAACGTTTATTAAAGGGTAAAGAATCTAAGGTTTATCTGTTTAGGAAGAAGATTAAATAAACAAATTTTCGGCCGAAAATTATTAGGCACAATACTTGTTTAATCTTCAGTCAGATTTAGTTTTATCGTTGAACTTTTTAATATCTTATGAAAAAATATCTCGCCCTCTTAGGGCTTTCTTTAGCCTTAATACTTAACTCTTGCTCTACTGTGCCATTATCGGGCAGAAGCAGACTTAATCTTGTGAGCAATGACCAAGTGTTGCCAATGGCTTTCCAAGCGTATAGCCAGTTTTTAGGCGAGAACAAAGTACTTCCTGCGAGTAACGCCGAAACGCGCCGAGTGAAGACAATTGGAAACAAACTCATCGCCGCTGTTACAAGCTACATGAACTCGCATAACTACGCCAATCTCATTAAAGATTATAAATGGGAGGTGAATGTAGTTCAAAATAACGAAAAAAATGCGTGGTGCATGCCAGGTGGGAAAATAGTGGTATACACGGGAATTTTGTCTGTAACGCAGACAGATGCGGGACTGGCTACGGTACTTGGTCATGAAATTGCACACGCAATTGCCGGACATTCTGCAGAACGGATGTCTCAGCAAATGGTTGCTCAAGGCCTTGGTGCTGTAGGTGGCGTTGCGCTCTCGAAGGATCCCAAAGCCCAATCTGTTTTTAATACCCTATATGGTGTTGGTACTCCATTGGCGATGTTGAGTTTTAGCCGTGGACAAGAGTTAGAAGCAGATCATTTGGGTTTAATTTTTATGGCGATGGCCGGGTACAATCCCTCAGATGCTGTTAGTTTTTGGCAGCGAATGGAGGCAGCAGCAGGAGACGGACAAAAACCACCTGAATTTTTAAGTACACACCCAAGTGATGCTAGACGTATTTCAGAAATTAAAGGTTACCTTCCAGAAGCAAGTAAGTATTATAGGAAATAAAAATAGGTTAATAAAAAGCCTAACCTAATCGACTTAGTGTTAGGCTTTTTATTGATCTGTGCGACTGACTTAAATAGGTAAATCTTTGAATCTGCCAGATTACGTCATTGGTAAAAAATATTTTAAATTTTTAGATATCTTCCAATTTAAAAGTCGCACCAGCCCGTATCCCTTTATCGGTTTTTTCCAACGTACAACATTCGTTAATTGGATCATGTTCTAGCATTAAAATCCAGTCTTCCTCCACTGCTTTTTCCAAAAAGGCACTTTTTTCTTCCAAAGTTTTTATTGGAAACATGTCATACGCCATTACATAAGGTAGTGGAAGATGCCCCACTGAAGGCAAAAGATCTGCCATATAAACCAACGTTTTATCCTTATAAGTTATTTTGGGCAACATCATCGCATCCGTGTGGCCATAAGCAAAATCGATTTTGATGCTTTTCTTCCATTGCAAGTCCTTTTCTTCCGTAATAAATTTCAGTTGTCCACTTTCTTGAAGTGGCAAAATGTTTTCCTTTAAAAAAGAAGCTTTCTCACGTTCATTTGGTTCGGTTGCCCAAAGCCAGTGTTTTTCATTGCTCCAATAGTTAGCGTTTTTAAAAGTAGGCGATAATTGCGCTCCTTCTCTTTTTACTGCCCCTCCAACATGATCGAAGTGAAGATGAGTTAAAAATACATCGGTAATGTCTGATAAACCAAATCCTAAATGCGCTAAAGATTTCTCCATTGTGTCATCGCCATGCAAATAATAATGACTAAAAAATTTATCGCTTTGCTTATTTCCAATACCAGTATCAACTAATATTAAACTGTTTTCATCCTCAATCAGTAGGCAACGCATGGCCCACGTGCAAAGGTTGTTCTGGTCGGCGGGATTGCTTTTTTGCCAAATAGACTTTGGCACCACGCCAAACATCGCCCCTCCATCTAACTTAAAAAGTCCTGTATTTATGGTGTGTAGTTTCATTTCGGTGTTATTTACTAGTTAGATGTTAGTATAAAGAAAACGAAGTCAGAAAGTCAGAAAGTCGGCAACTCCGAAGGCGTAAGTTAACATGGAGTCACTCCCCTCCTTAATTTAAGGGCGGCTGTTGATAATTTTGGACGCTTTTACACGCCATCCACTGTATTTTTTGGGAGAAAAAAAAAGCCCAAAAAGATGCCGTTTCTGTCGTTAGCGCTAGCGAGTCTTTAAGAGAAAAGTATCAAGATAACAAACTCACCACCAAACAACTTAACTGCTGGACAACTCTACACCAAACGATTAAGCGCCAGACAACTTAACAACTCAACAATTCAAGCACTTGATGACCAAACATCTAAACGTCAAACATCTTTTACCTTAAACCTTACATTTTTTACCCACACACCTTATAGGTGTATCACCTCACCATAAGCATCTGCAGCAGCTTCCATAATGGCTTCACTCATTGTTGGATGTGGATGAACCGCTTTTATTATTTCGTGACCCGTAGTTTCTAGTTTTCTTGCCACTACTATTTCTGCAATCATTTCTGTAACATTAGCACCGATCATATGTGCACCCAACAATTCCCCGTATTTTGCATCGAAAATAAGTTTTACGAATCCGTCCTTTACGCCTGCTGCACTTGCTTTGCCAGAAGCAGAAAATGGAAATTTACCAATCTTTAATTCATAACCCGCTTCTTTTGCTGCTTTCTCTGTATATCCAACAGAAGCAATCTCGGGTTGACAATAAGTACATCCAGGAATATTATTATAATCTAGTGGTTCTACATGCTGACCAGCAATTTTCTCCACACAAATAATCCCTTCCGCTGACGCCACGTGAGCCAAAGACTGTCCACCAACTGCATCGCCTATCGCGTAATAGCCTTTTACACTAGTATTGTAAAATTCATCGGTTACAATTTTACCCTTTTCAGTTTTTATCCCAACTTCTTCAAGACCTATATTTTCTAAATTCGCTACAATGCCGGCGGCAGAAAGTACGATGTCTGCCTCAACGGTTTTTATTCCTGAAGCAGTTTTTATTTGCACTTTACAACCATCTCCGCTGGTATCAACAGATTCCACGCTTGAGGAGACCATTACGTCTATACCAACTTTCTTAAGGCTACGAAGCAGTTGTTTGGAAACGTCTTCATCTTCAACAGGAACTATATTATCCATAAATTCGACCAAGGTAACTTTCGTACCCATGGTTGCATAGAAATAAGCAAATTCCACACCTATGGCACCAGATCCAACAACCACCATACTTTTTGGCAATTCTGGCAGCACCATTGCTTTGCGATAGCCTATTATTTTAACTCCGTCTTGCTTTAGATTTGGCAATTCTCTAGAACGCGCTCCTGTAGCAATAATGATGTTTTCTGCGGAAAGCTCTTGTTCTTTTCCATCTGCATCTTTAACAACTAGTTTGTTACCGGGCTTTAAAGTGCCGGTACCCATTACCACATCTATTTTGTTTTTCTTCATCAGGAACTGAACGCCTTTGCTCATTCCATCTGCTACTCCCCTACTCCTTTTTATCACTGCAGGAAAATCAGCCTTCGCTTCTGAAGTGCTTATGCCATAATCTGCGGCGTGGTTGATGTACTCAAAAACCTGCGCGCTCTTTAAAAGTGCCTTAGTGGGAATGCATCCCCAATTTAAACAAATGCCACCTAAAGATTCTCGTTCAACAATTGCAGTTTTCAAACCTAGTTGAGAAGCCCTAATGGCAGCTACGTAACCTCCGGGGCCACTACCTAATATAACAACGTCGTAATTCATCATATAAAAATTAAAAGAAAGTTTTAAAAGCCTCCATCAAAATGTATTAGGAGCATTTAACGAATTTCATCTCTCAGAAGGCATTGTTTTAAATATCAATCGCACTTTGATGATTAAAATCCGTCAACTTCCAAAACTAAAAAAATGTTTCTAATTAAACGACAGTTCAAAAAACGATTACAAAAAAATGGATTGAAAAAATCTTGCTGCCATCGGAAACCATTTGTTTTTATTAAGTCAATTTTTTCATAAAAATATAACTTGTTAAAAATTATGAGGTTGCATCGTCAAAATGTTGAAAAAATAGTGGAGAGTTAACGATTATTTAACACCAGAAGTTAAAATGTGTTAAAAAGTATTCCCTACATTTGCGCCATTAAACATAAAAACTTATTATTCAAGTAAACAAGTATGAAAAGATCTCTACTTTTTAAATTTGTACTGTTAATTGTCACTTTTGTAGGATTTTCTGCCGTTTCTAAGGCTCAGGTTACTACTTCTTCAATGACAGGTACAATCAAAGACGCAAAGGGTACGCTACCTGGTGCAACTGTTAAAGCCACGCACACCCCAACTGGAACGGTGTATACCGTTTCTACAAACAATGATGGTAGGTTTACGATTGGCGGTATGCGAGTTGGAGGTCCCTACACAATCGAAATTAATTTTATTGGCTACCAGCCTCAAAAATTAACAGATGTTTATTTAAAATTAGGTGAACCATACCAGGTAAACGTGGTCCTAAACGACAACAGCTCTACACTTGCAGAAGTAAAAGTTATTGGACAGTCTAATTCTATTTTAAATTCGAAAAAAACTGGTACTTCCACGGTAATAGGTCAAGCACAGATTGAGCGCCTACCCACCATTTCCAGGAGTGTAAACGATATCACGCGTTTGACGCCACAATCTAACGGAACAGGTATTGGAGGCGGTAATTATAGAGGTAATAATTTTACCGTAGATGGTGCCAACTTTAACAATCAATTCGGTATCGGCCAAAACATTCCGGCCAATGGCTCGCCTATTTCGCTAGACGCCCTTGAGCAGATCTCTATTAACGTTACCCCTTATGATGTTCGCCAGACAGGATTTACCGGGGGTGCGGTATCTGCAGTGACTCGCTCTGGAGGTAACAAATTCTTCGGCGGTGCATTTTACACCATGCGCGGTGACGATCAACAAGGCAAAAGAATAGGCGATGTAAGATTAACTAATGTACAGCCCTTAGACGAAAAAAATTATGGCTTTAATCTTGGAGGTCCAATTGTAAAAGACAAATTGTTTTTCTTTGTTGATTATGAAAAGAAAAAAACAACGGCCCCGGGAAACAACCGTATTGCTGCAACACCTGCTAACCCATACGGAAATTTGAGTAATGTTGCTCCGGCAAGTGCAGATTTTTTGAATTCCGTAAAAAGTTATTTGTTAAGCAAATACAACTATGATCCAGGTGTTTATCAAGGATATAGCAATATTAGCGATAACGAAAAAATATTTGCTCGTTTAGATTGGAACATTTCAAAATCTCAGCGTTTTAGTGTTCGTTACAACCAAGTGGAAAGTCAAAGTCCTAGTTCGGCGAGTACTTCTACTTCTGGCTCTGGGGTTACCGGTGTTTATGGTTATGGAAACAGTAGATCTGGATCAAATCAAGATGCAGGTTTAAACTTCTCAAACTCTAATTACTTCCAAGCATCAAACCTTTATACGGGTGTTGCAGAATTAAACTCTTCTTTCGGAAGCAAGATTACCAATGTGTTGCGTGCAACTTATGCGCATCAAAACGACCCTAGAACGTCAACGTCGGCTGTTTTTCCATTGGTAGATATTTTAGATGGTACTCAGAGTGCGAGTAGCGCAGGTAAAGTACTCACTACTTTTGGTTATGAGCCGTTTACATTTGGAAATTTAAGAGATGTAACCACTTACACTTATAGTGATGATTTGAGTTTGGCATTGGGAAAACACAATGTAACCTTTGGCTTGCAGGCAGAATACAGCACTACTAAAAACGGTTTTCAACGTTTCGGAACAGGATTTTACACCTTTGCTAATTTCGATGATTTTAAAAACGGCGCAAATCCGTTACAGTATTCCATTACCTATTCAGAAAATGCAGATGGATCACAAGCATTTCCTAGCTTCAAGTTCGCTCAATATTCGGCCTATTTGCAAGATGAGTATGCTGTATCTGACCGTTTTAAATTGACAGCAGGGTTAAGAGTAGAACAACCTAGATATCCTGATGTGTCTGAGATTAAAACACATGAATTGGTTTTAGCGCAGACATTTGCAAATGGAACAAAAATCAATACTGGTGAGCTTCCTCAAAATAGAATCAGTTATTCTCCGCGTTTCGGTTTTAACTGGGATGTAATTGGCGATCGTTCACTTCAAATTCGTGGTGGATCTGGAATTTTTACAGGCCGTATTCCTTTTGTATGGATTGTTGCACAATCGGGTGATGCAGGATTACTGCAATATACTCAAGCATATAGCGGACCTAATAACGTTCCGGGTCCTTTTAATCCTGATGTTAACGCTTATATCCCAAGCCCAAAAGCGACTCCAGGAACAACGATACCTGGAAACATCAGTTCTAATTCTAAAAGCTTGAGATTCCCTCAAACGTGGAAATCAAGTTTGGCTTTTGATGTAAAACTTCCTTATGGAATTGTGGGTACGATAGAAGGTATTTACGGTAAAGATTTATATGCAGCTACTGCACAAAATGTAAACCTAGTAGATCCAACTCCGTTAAACATCCCGGGTTATCCTGATAACAGACCATTTTATCCTTATACTAGTGCGGGTAAAACAGGAGATCGTCAAGTGGTTAGAATAAGTGGTTCAGGTTTGCCTGACCCAAATGGCACCTCTACCTTAAACGTTACTCAATTAACCAACTCTAAAGGTGGGTACAACTGGCAAGCAACTGCGCAATTAAGCAAACAGTTTAATAAAGGCGTATCTCTAATGGTTGCTTATACCCATTCAGAGCAACGTAATTTTGGCGACGGCGCAGGCGATCAATTGATTAACTTATGGTCAATCCCAGAAACTAGCGGGAATCCAAACAGCCCGACTTTAAGTTATTCTAGCAATTTGAATCCAGATAGGGTGATTGCAAGTTTATCTTACCGTAAAGAATTCCTTAAAAACTTAGCAACAAACATCTCTGTATTCTATGAAGGTACCCAACAAGGACGCTTTTCTTATGATTATTCGGGAGATTTTAATAGGGATGGTCAACGTAACGATTTAATTTACATTCCAAAAGATCCATCAGAGATTATTTTTTCTCCGATAACCAAGAAAAATGGAACGGTTACAACAACAGTATTTACTTCGCAGCAGCAAAGTGATGCGTTTTTTGCCTATGTTAAACAAGACAAATACCTAAGCAAACATCAAGGTGAATATGCTAAACGTAATGGAGCGTTATTGCCTTGGAGAAATCAAGTGGATTTTAGGTTGTCACAAGAAGTATTTAAAAACATTGGCTCTACAAAAAACTCGGTAGAATTTAGTGTAGATATTTTTAACCTCGGAAATCTCTTTAATAGAAATTGGGGCAATGTAAATTATGTAAATAATTCGCTTATCTTAAGTCCAACTAATGTATCAAACATTAACAATACAACTAAGCCAACCTTTAATTTAGCTACAACAGGTGGTCAATTAATTACGGATAGTTTTGGAGTTGCTCAAACAATTTCCTCTACCTATTATATGCAGTTTGGCATACGTTATAAGTTTAACTAATAGTTAAATTTGTGCCTAGACATAAAAGCCTCGACAAATGTCGGGGCTTTTTTTTGGAGACTGAGGAATTAAAGTTGGGTGATCTCTATTTACACAAGAACAAGCTTAGACGTATTAAACCGCTTTTTGCACACAAAGTGTAAGGAAGCCAAAAAGCTTTTTGAGCACTAAGTTGTAGTTTCCCTAGGCTTAAAAAGAAATATAATTTCAAGTAAGGAATCTAGTTGTAGAAGTTAAAACTTAACCCTTAAAAATATTCAAACGTTCCTTTTTCGCTTTCGATGGTTACCTGTTTTTTATCGCTTTCTTCTACTCGACCGATAATCTGCGCATCGATATTAAAGGTTTTTGAGATTGCGATTAAATCCTCGGCAATTTCTTCTGGAACATAAAGTTCCATTCTGTGACCCATGTTAAACACCTTGTACATTTCTTGCCAATCGGTGTTAGATTCTGCCTGAATTAATTGGAATAGTGGCGGAATTGGAAATAAATTATCTTTGATCACATGCACATCATCGTTTATAAAATGAAGCACTTTAGTTTGAGCGCCTCCGCTGCAATGCACAATGCCACTAATCTGATCGCGATAACTAGTTAACATTTTTTTTATGACAGGTGCATAAGTTCGGGTAGGTGATAAAACCAACTGACCGATGGTTGTGCCAGCAGGAATATCTTTTCCATAACCTAATGATGCTGCATCATCTGTAAGTTTTCTACTCCCTGAAAAAACCAAATCATAAGGAACAAATGGATCAAAACTTTCAGGATATTTTTCCGCCACCGACTTATCAAAAACATCGTGTCTTGCTGAAGTCAGGCCATTAGATCCCATTCCGCCATTGTACTCCGTTTCGTAGGTAGCAATTCCTGACGAAGAAAGGCCAACAATTACATCTCCAGGTTTAATGTTGTGGTTGCTAATTACGTGGCTGCGTTTCATCCGACAGGTAACAGTAGAATCAACTATAATCGTTCTCACCAAATCGCCAACATCGGCAGTTTCGCCACCCGTAGAATGAATTGATATACCGAGTGTTCTCAAATTTGATAAAATATCCTCTGTTCCATTGATAATTTCCGCAATAACTTCGCCCGGGATTAAATTTTTATTCCGTCCTATGGTAGATGAAATTAAAATATTTTCGGTTGCACCTACGCAAATTAAGTCATCAACATTCATAATGATTGCATCTTGCGCAATGCCCTTCCACACCGAAATATCTCCGGTTTCTTTCCAATATACATAAGCTAAAGAAGATTTTGTACCCGCACCATCGGCATGCATGATGTTACAATACTCGGGATCGTTGCCCAAAATATCTGGCACTATTTTACAAAAAGCTTTAGGGAAAATCCCCTTATCTATGTTTTTTATGGCATTATGCACGTCCTCTTTTCCCGCAGAAACACCGCGTTTGTTATACCTATTATCGCTCATTGTGGCGCAAAGATACAATTTAAGAGAGAAATTTTGCCCTTAGAAATCTATTGATAAAAGTTAGAATTGCTCTTTAGTTCACAATAAGCAGTATTTAATTAATAAATAATTTAGCATTACAACCCATTGAGGCACTCTTATCCACTTTTGAGAAAACCTTTCTTGGTTGAAAAGGACGAGAAAGAAGTGATTTCAATCCTTATCGCTAGAAAGTCGCCTAACACCAGATCGACGTAATTAGAAATCTGAATTTATGAATCATTTATTAATTTCTAACTGGATGAACCATAGAGCGACCGGGCGTCTTTATGATTTCCATAAATAATTCGTAGCTTTAAACAGCCAACCTTAACCGGAAACTTTATGGAACGCTTATGTACAGATTGTGGCGCCAAGCTTAAAGGCAGGGCAGATAAAAAATTTTGTGATGACCTCTGCCGCAGCAACTTCAATAATCACTTAAATATAGATGATAAAAGTTTTTTGAAACAAGTAAATCAAATTTTAAAGAAAAACAGGGCTATTTTAATTGATAAAAATCCTCACGGTAAAATAAAAATAAAACGAGATGAGTTAGTACGTAAAGGATTTAATTTTGCTTATCATACCCATACATATGCCACACAACGAGGAATTACATACATTTTTTGTTATGAATATGGCTATCTCCCATTAGAAGACAATGAAGTTTTGCTAGTTCGTAGGGAAGAAAAATAGCCCAATAAGACATCCTAAAACTGAGCGAGCTTAATGCTTACGGCTACAAAAAAGCTGCGCGCAAAAGTCTTAATAGATGTTTACCAGATCGACAAATTTCCTAAATCTAAAAAAACGTAATTTTCAATAAGGTAGTCTGTGCAGCTAAATGCTGTAGCTTCGATTTAAAATATTTACCGAAATCGATAACGAATCTCTGTAAGCATTAAGAAATCTTTCGCAGATAGAACATTCGGTCAACGGAAATTGTTAAAGACATCAGAAACACAGCTTTTAACTTTGGCAGGTAAGCCCGATGCTGAATTATACTTAAGTCGATCGAAAAAACAATCCAGCAATGACAGATGCAGAATTAGATAGAATAATAGAAATGGCTTGGGAAGATAGAACACCTTTTGAGGCGATTACTTTCCAATTTGAGCTTTCGGAGGCGGAGGTTATAAAGTTGATGCGAACTACGTTAAAAGAAAGTTCTTTTAAATTGTGGCGAAAGCGCGTCAATACCGGCGTTAGTCAAAAACACCTTAAAAAGAGAATTGGCGAGGTAGATAGATTCAAGTGTTCGAGACAAACAGCTATTTCTAGCAATAAAATTTCAAAACGGTGAATTTCCCAACTAAATTGGTGGAAATTGAAGAAAGACTGAAAACAATCGATCCAAAAAACTATGCGGGAACGCGCAATTTTAAAGATGGATGCGTAACGTATTTAAGTCCTTATGTATCGAGAGGGGTGCTATCTACCAAACAGATTTATGATCACGTAAGAACGCTGGATTTAACGGCTTATCAAGCAGAAAAGTTTGTGCAAGAATTGGCTTGGAGAGATTATTGGCAGCAGGTTTGGATCGTTAAAAAAGAAGAGATAAAGCAAGATCTAAAATATCCCCAACAATCCATTTCAAAATACGGCATTCCGAAAGCCATTATCGAAGCGAACACTGGAATAATTGCTGTGGATGAAGCCATTAAAGAATTGTACGCCTCCGGTTACATGCACAACCACATGCGCATGTATGTAGCATCAATTTGCTGCAATGTGGCAAACGTACATTGGCTCGCCGCTGCTCAATGGCTATATAGTTTACTTTTAGACGGAGATTTAGCGAGCAACCATTTGAGTTGGCAATGGGTAGCCGGAACTTTTTCTAGTAAAAAATATTTTGCAAATCAATCCAATATCAATAAATATTTTAATTCGGATCAGCAAGACACCTTTTTGGACATTGAATACAGTGAGTTTGCTGACCTCGGCATTCCAACTATTTTACGAGAAATAGTTTCTTTTGAGACGGCAACAGTACTGCCAAATATGGAAAAACCAACGCTCGATAAGTATAAAAAGACGCTCGTTTACAACTATTACAACATAGATCCATACTGGCATAAAGACGAAGATGTGCAGCGAATTTTTTTAATGGAGCCCTCGTTTTATAAAAAATATCCGGTAAGCCAACAGTGTATTGATTTTGTGTTAGCACTGACACAAAATATTGACGGGATAAAAATATATATCACAGATTTTGCTGATTTGCTAACTGAAATTGGTGCTGAAAACCTTGTTTACAAGGAACATCCTACGAATAGCCATTACAAAGGATTAGAAGAACCGAGAAAATGGCTAAGTAGCGTAACTGGCTACTATCCATCATTTTTTGCATTTTGGAAAAAATGCGCTAAAAACCTTAAATCAGAAATAAGCTAATTAATAAAAAAACATCCCGTTAAAAAAGCATACATGCAACTAAATAAACAAGAAATTGATACCCTAGAGCGAAAGTATAAACTCAATTTAATAAACTCTATCTCTGGAATAAAACCTGCGAATCTGATCGCAACGAAATCATTAAGCGGTGAAGACAATGTTGCGATATTTTCTTCCGTCGTTCACCTTGGCTCAAGTCCTGCGCAATTGGGTTTTGTTATGCGCCCTCAAAACGAGTCTGAGAGCGACACCTACTTGAATATCAAAGAAACTGGTTTTTACACAATTAACCACGTGTCTGAATCTTTTCTAAAAAAAGCCCATTATACCTCTGCCAAGTTGGACAGAGTTGAATCAGAGTTTGATTGGATGAAGATTGAAAGAGCGGTTATTGCCGATTTTTCGGCTCCGTTTGTTGCGGCAAGCTCGGTAAAAATGGGGATGAAACATTTGGAAAGCATCAATTTACCTAATGGATGCATCTTCATTATAGGTTCGGTAGAACTACTTCTCGCGCCAGACAATTGCATCGACGAGCTTGGTCAACTGCAGCTTTCGGATTACAGTTGTGTTGGAGTTTCTGGGTTAAATACCTATTATAAACTAGAAAAGTTAGAAAGCTTTCCGTATGTAAGAAATCATGAAATTCCCCATTTCGAATGAAGAAAAGTGATTTACCGAGTAAAATATGTTTGGTCTGCGGAAAGCCTTTCGAATGGCGTAAAAAATGGGAAAAAAATTGGGAGTCGGTAAAATATTGTAGCGAACGTTGTAAAAGAAATAAAAATGCAAAAAGCTATTAATCTGGTCTTCCCTAATCAGCTTTTTGTTGAAGGTGAACTTTTAGAAAACGGCGCTGAATTCTATTTAATAGAAGAAAATCTATTTTTTACAGAATTTCTTTTTCATAAACAAAAAATTGCTTTCCATCGTTCTTCTATGAAAAGCTATCAGCAGTTCTTAGAAGACCGCAACAAGAAGGTAACTTACATCGATTATAACAGTAGATTATCAGACATCAGGTTATTTTCTGAAGAAATAGCTAAACGAAATATCACGGAAATAAATGTATTTGATCCGGTCGACAATTGGTTGGAGAAAAGATTACACTTCGCTGCAAAAAAATGCAAATTAAACATCTCTCCTTCTCCCCTTTTTATTAACAGCGAAGAAGATTTGAGAAGTTTTTTCAATTTCGATAAAAAAAATTTTTTACAGGCGTCTTTTTATAAGGACCAGCGCTTAAAATACCACATCTTATTAGATAACGATAAAGATCCCGTTGGCGGCAAATGGTCGTTGGATGCAGAAAACAGGAAAAAATATCCAAAAGGCAAAACTCCTGCGCCTGTTCATTTTCCAGAAGAGAATCCTTTTTGGAATGAAGCATTAATCTACACCGAAAAACACTTTAAAAACAATCCAGGAAAAATCTCTAAGGAAAGAATTTATCCAATCGACCATAAAGAAGCCAACGATTGGTTTTCACAATTTTTGGAATATAGATTTTTCGATTTCGGCCCTTACGAAGACGCAATTGTGAGTGGCGAAACATTTTTAAATCACAGTGGCTTATCTCCTTTGATCAATGTTGGCCTAATAAGCCCTTCATCAATATTGACTGAAACACTAAATTTTGCAAATAAGGAAAGAATTCCATTGAATTCTACAGAGGGTTTTATAAGACAAATTGTTGGCTGGCGCGAATTCATAAGAGGAATTTACAAAGCCAAGGGTAGTTATTCTAGAACTAAGAACTTTTGGAATTTCAATCGAAAAATACCAAGGTCTTTTTATGATGGGAGTACCGGAATTCCTCCAATAGACGAAACTATTAAAAAGGTTTTGAATACGGGATATTGTCATCACATAGAACGTTTGATGATTTTAAGTAACTTTATGTTGCTGTGTGAGTTCGATCCAAATGAGGTGTACAAATGGTTTATGGAGTTGTTTATCGATGCTTACGATTGGGTAATGGTACCAAATATTTACGGAATGGGCCAATTTGCCGACGGTGGCGTTTTTGCGACCAAACCCTACATCAGTGGCTCAAACTACATTAACAAAATGAGCGACTATCCGCATGGGGACTGGGAGCAGATTTGGGATGGATTGTTTTGGCGCTTCGTGCATAAAAATCAAGATTTTTTTAAATCAAATCAGAGAATTTCAATGCTTTACTACGCCTATAGCCGCTTACCTGAATCAAAAAAAATACAACACCTTGATACCGCCAACAAATTTTTAGACACAATAAATTAGCATTTCTTATTCCATTCATTACCAAAGCACCCGTACCATGATTCGTCAAAATAAAAATAACTAAAAAATTAGGTCGAAATTTGCCAAATCGAAAATCTGTTGCTAAATTTCGAAAAAAACATGAAAGCAACTCTTTTTATTTTCCTCCTGTTATCTGGATTTGGATTATCTGCACAAGAAAAAACAATAAAGAAGCCAGAATATGTCGTTATAGCGAATGATAAAATCATCAGCATGAAAGAAGTGGAAGAATATGGCAAGCAAAATTATGTAAAAGCGATGAACAAAGGCGTTTCGACAGAAGTTAGGGACGAACTTGCAAAAAAATTTGGAGATAAGATTGGAGATAAAGAATTCGTAATCATTATTGTCCTCTACACAGAAAAAGAACATGCGGAGCGATTGGCACAGATCTCCTCTACACCCGCAGATTCAAGTTTAAAAAGCGACCCAATTGATGAATTTAAGGTTAAGGTTGGCGACCATGCAAAAGACTTTAAAACACTGTTGATTGATGGGAAAGATCTTAATTTCTCTGATCTGAAAGGAAAAGTAATTCTGGTCAATTTTTGGGCAACCTGGTGCGCGCCATGCCTTATGGAATTCGCGGAAATCCCAGAAAAAATTCTGACTCCTTTTAAGAATGATCCATTTATTTTCTTACCTATTTCTATCGGCGAAAGCAAAGATGTTGTATCAGAAAAAATGGCGGATCTAAAAAAATATAGTGTCCATTTCAACTCAGGTACCGATCCAGAAAATAAAATATGGAATGAATACGCCACAGGATCCATTCCAAAAAGCTGCATTATTGATAAAAAGGGAATTATCAGGTATTTATCGGTTGGAAACGCAGTAGGAAATGTTGATAAATTGGCTGAAGAAATTAAGAAGCTTTTGGAAGAATAACGTGAAAACTATGAAATTAAGTCATGTGATAAAAACGCATCAAAATGTTTAACAATTCATTTTCATGCTACGCATTTATTTGAATGTTTGTTGTTGCAAAACAAAATTTCTTTTGCACAAGATTACCGCTCCTGCCTAATTATCCATTAAAGACTTTTTTACCCTCTCTCAGCTAATGTTATTTTTTATTTTATAATTGCCTTCTATGTTTATAAACTTTTGCCAAGCTGTCGAAAATACCTCCTCAGCCTTGTGTGATATCTTTGACAGATTCCTGAATGCTACATGCCATTTGGCGTAAATTATACGTCGTCTTCCTCATCGCGAGAAACTCTAAATTAGCTAAACATCAAAATATAAGTATGCGGTTTGAATTGACGAAATATCTGAAAAAAACGTGCTATAAAAAATGATAGGAATTTGCAAGGCAATAAATCTTAAAAAATCCTACTTTGCTAATGCCCGCCAAACTTTCTAAACCAGTAACAACTTAAATACTAAGTGCTCTAAATTTAAAACCAACTATGAGTTCTCTATCTAGACGTTTGTTTATCGAAAAATTCGGCATTGGCTTGGGTGCAACTGCTAGCGCTTTAACAATTCCTTCTATCTTAAATTTTGCCGAAGCAAATGCCGAAATTTACGAAGGAAAAAAGCTAAATATTGCATTGTGCGGACTCGGAAACTATGCGGGGGCCTTAGCAGATGGGTTAGTGGAGAGCAAATACTGCAAACTGAACGGCCTTATTACTGGTCATCCCGCGAAAGCGGAAAGCTGGAAAAACAAATATAATGTGCCAGATAAAAACATTTATAATTATAAAAATTTCGACGCGATAGCGGATAATAAGGACATAGACGTGGTTTATGTCGTGTTGCCAAACGCTTTGCACAAGGCGTTCACCATTAAGGCAGCAAAAGCAGGTAAGCATGTTATTTGTGAAAAACCAATGGCAACTTCGGTAAAGGATTGCGAAGAAATGATAAGCGCTTGTAAAAATGCCGGCGTACAGTTGGCAATTGGTTACCGCCTACACTTTGAACCAACTCATAAAGAAATTATGAGATTTGGGCAAGACAAAGTTTTCGGTCAAGTACGTTTTTTGGAGGCTGGTCTTGGTTATAAAACCTACGATACAATGTTAAAAACTGATTCAAAAAATTTTAGCATAAATGCCGCTTCTGAATGGCGACTAAGAAAAGCCATGGCAGGCGGTGGCCCATTAATGGATCTAGGAATTTATTGTATACAAGCAAGCCGTTATGCATTGGGTGAAGAACCGACTAGTGTAACCGCACAATTTGGCCCCATAAATGATCAAATTAGGTTTGCACAAGTAGAGGAAAGCATTACTTGGAAAATGGAATTTCCAAGTGGCGCCATGTCGGCATGCACAAGTTCCTACGGCTTTAACATAGATCGATTTTATGCAGGTGCAGATGATGGTTTTTTTGAGCTTAGCCCTGCCTTAAGCTACGGACCATTTAAAGGAAAAACAAGTAAAGGAGAAATAAATTTTCCGGTAATCAATCAACAAGCGGCACAATTAGATGGCCTTGGAAAATTGATTTTAGAAAAAAAACCGTTGCCCTCGCACATTACCGGTGCAGAAGGAATAAAAGACGTAAGAGTTGTAGAGGCAATTTATAAAGCGGCAGAAACAGGCACTAAAATTTTATTGAAATAGCGCTCAGGATAAATCTAAAGAACAGGTTGCCCATAATACCAATTTATATATCTTAGCTAAAATAAAAACGTAGAATCTGTGTGTTGAATATATTACGCTGTTATATTTCAGATTACAGTTTGCCGTTTTAGGGCTTATGAATTGGATTTTAATTCTAGAATTACTTTACGTCGTATTCATTATTGCAGTCTGTCTACGCATCGTTTTTGACACAGATGATGTTACAAAAACACTTGGCTATCTTTTGGTAGTCATCTTTTTACCAATAATTGGCGTATTCATCTACTTTTCATTTGGAATCAACTATAGGAAGAATAAACTCTACACTAAGAAAATTATTCTCGACAAAAAGCAACGAAAGCTCCTGTTGCAGAAACTACAGGCGTACAGTACCGAAAACTTAAAACAGCTTTCGGCAGGAAGTAACTACCAGCACCTCGCGAAAATGCTGTTCAAAACAGATCAAAGTCCCCTAACCTGCAACAATGAGGCATTGTTGCTCATAAATGGCGAAGATACGTTCCCTGAAATAATGAAGGAACTTAAACTAGCGCAGCACCACATTCACGTAGAATACTACATTTACGAAGACGACCATATCGGCAACGAAATAGCAGACATACTTATCCATAAAGCTCAATTGGGCGTTCAAGTACGTTTTATTTACGATGATTTTGGGAGTTCTTCCATTCGAAAACACCTTGTTAAAAGACTGCGGAGAGGCGGGGTAAAAGCCTATCCATTTTATAAAATAAAGCTGGTGCCCTTGGCAAACAGATTAAACTATCGAAATCATCGAAAAATAATTGTGATAGATGGAACAACTTCATTTATTGGCGGCATAAACATAAGCGACAGATATACCAACGACACGATCGGCAACACCTACTATTGGCGGGATACGCATTTAAAATTATTCGGACCAGTTACCTCGCTGCTGCAACACATTTTTATTGGCGACTGGAATTTCTGCGCCGCAGAAACTTTGCCAATTGAAAAAGACTACTTCCCTATGTTCGATCCCTTGCCGCATAAGGGCAATAAACTCGTACAAATTGCATCGAGCGGCCCTGATTCAAACCATCCAACCATTTATTATGCCATCGTAAAAGCAATCTCTTCCGCAAAAAAAGAAGTGTTGTTAACTTCTCCGTATTTTATTCCCGGAGATACAATTTTAGACGCAATAATCATGGCGGCACTCTCCGGCGTCAAAATAAAGCTTTTGCTCCCAGGAATTTCAGACTCTTTGTTCGTTAATGCAGCATCTAGGTCATATTTTAGCGCTCTATTGACCGCAGGTGTCGAGATTTATCTCTATCAAAAAGGATTTGTACACGCAAAAACATTGGTTGCAGATAGGTATCTGTCTATTGTAGGTACTGCAAATTTAGATTACAGAAGTTTTGATTTAAATTTTGAGGTAAACGCCATCCTGTATGACTATGAAATAGGAGCGCAATTGGCCCGAGCTTTTGAGAAAGATATTCAGGACGCAGAGATAATAAATGTGGATAGGTGGCTCAAAAGACCTAAAAGGAAGCAGCTTTCAGAGAAAATTATTAGGCTGGTATCTCCTTTGCTTTAAAAATTAGATTCTTTTTTGACCTATTTTAGCGGCTTAAAACCTTTTAAATTTTATCTTCAATTGCGAAAAAAGCGCATAACTAAAGGAAGTGACTATCTATTTTCGAGCTTTCAAATCGTAAAAAGTTCCTCTTTAAAAACCTTATTTCTTTTAATTGAACATTTCATAAAACTATTCAACAACTTAAATGTCTCCCATGTTATCATTCTATTTTTAGTAGTCAATACAAAATGTACGCTTCTTTAAAAAACTTCTTAAAAAGTAAAACATCTTTTAATGAAGACAAATTAGATGAAATTTGTGCCTTTTTTACGCTTCTCAAAACAAAACGAAACCAAATTCTTTTGAGCTATGAACAGACCTGCAAATACTATTATTTCGTAAATAAAGGCTGTGTTAGGTTATATACGTTAACTCCTGATGGCAATGAAAGCTCTAGGTATTTCGCTTTCGAAGGTAATTTTGTAACTGCATTACCGAGTTTTATCGATCAACAACCCGCTGAAGAATTTTTACAAACCATAACGCCAGCTCAACTGCTTTGCATTAGGAGAGAAGATTTTTACCGCTTAGTTGAAACCCTTCCTGCTTTTGCAAAAATTTACACCGAAATTTTAGAGCTTGGGTTTATTGTTGCTCAAAAAAGAATCTACGGCTTTCAAGGTTTTGATGCGTTGGAAAAGGTAAAATGGATTATTCAACACCAACCAAAACTCCTGATTAACGTCTCTAATAAAATGGCAGCATCTTATTTAGGCATCTCCCCTTCTACGCTAAGCAGAATAAAATCTAGGTTAAACTAGTATTAGGTAGTGGTTATCTATAAAACTAGCATCGCAAATCAACAACTTTCTTAATAACTATATAAAGCCAATGCTTTAATTAATTATTTGGGCGGCTGTATCTGCCAGTTCAGGGGCGTGGTTAAGTTTTTCACCCCAAAAGCTAAAACTTAACCGGCACTGTATTCGGCCCTTACCATCCAGGACGCAAACTACCAGCGTAAAATATTCCACATCAAGTAAAAGGAAATTCAATTTAAGAATGCTACCAATTAATTATAAAAAAATTAACCAATCCACAAAACATTGACTTAGGACAACGTTTTGGGCATTCCAGACCTGTATTTTTGTTAAAAAAAAGATCATGAAACTAATCACCATTCTTTTCACACTACTAACAGCAACAGCATTTGCACAGTCTAATGGGCAATCTAAATCTTTAAAGCCATCTGCCGGCACTTATGTAAGATCTATAAACACTTTAACATTGAATGCTGCTTTTGAACTCACAAAAGTTGCAACTGCTGAAGCAGCTAGTTTGAATAAAACGGTCTCCATTGCGGTGTTAGATGCTTTTGGAAACATAATATTGCTTGTTCGAGGCGAAAATGTAGGTCCGCATAATACAGAAGCCTCCCGAAGAAAAGCTTACACCGCGCTTTCTACCAGAACAGCAACCCTTGTTTTATTGCGTAACGCACAAAAAAATCCGGATACAGAAAATTTAAACACCTTACCAGAACTATTGTTAATGAGTGGCGGAACGCCAATTTGGTATAAAGCCGAAGTGATTGGAAGTATCGGAATATCTGGCGGTGGCAGTGCAGAAAATGATGATTTAATAGCAAAATCTGCAGTCGTTAAGTCGTTTGGATTTACAACATCAAAATAATTTATCTTTTAAAAAAAACCATATGAAAAATTTAGCAATCACCTTTTTAATTGCAATGTTTGCATCCGTAACCTTTGCACAGAAACCAAAATACCAATTGTCGAGCCATATTTTAGACATTTCTAAAGGTATGCCAGCGGCCGGAGTAAGTATTAAATTAGAAAAATACAACGAGCAAAATAAAACTTGGAGCTTTGAAGCTGAAAAGAAGACTGATGAAAGTGGAAGAATTCCTGATTTTTTACCTTCAGACAAATCCAATATCGGCGTCTATAAACTTACCTTTTATACTGAACCATACTTTAAAAAGAGTCATGTAGAGAGTTTTTATCCTTTTATAGAAGTTGTATTTCAAATTAAAGATGGCAAACATTACCACGTGCCAATTACCTTATCCGCATATGGTTATTCTACGTATAGAGGAAACTAGCTTGCTCAAATAAGATTTCCATTTGAGATAATATACATCCCTGAAGCTTTAAAAAAAGCTTGGGGATTTTTTTTTAAAACTGCAATGGATAATGATCAATGAAAATTTGGAATACATGCCAGACAAAAAAGAGTTTGTTGTTTCTAATAAGTTATTGATTTAATGTACACTTAAGAGCGAGACAATAACCAACTGATATATGGCTTAATTAAATCTTTATTTCATTGATGATGGACTAGAATAGATTGTAAAACCAACTCATTATTAATGGTCATTACGGTAAAAACAAGCCAAAACGTCAATAAAAAACTTATTATTAGAAAGTTAGTCAGCATTAAACAAAGGTTCAAGACAGAATTTCCGAAAATAAAAAGCAAACCGCCTGTGGCACTTATTTTGATTTAATGCGAGATATGAACTTCAACAACTTTACCATAAAAGCGCAAGAAGCGGTACAGAAGTCCTCTGAGATTGCACTTGCCAATCAACAACAGGCCGTTGAACCGGCACATCTTCTGAAGGGTCTTCTTACAGTAGATGAAAATGTGGTTTCGTATGTGTTAAAAAAAATAAACGTAAACCTAAATACGCTAAATACCAACTTGGATGCTGAAATAGCGAAATTCCCAAAAGTTAGTGGGAGTAACATCTATATGTCGAGCAATACCAATTTGGTTTTGCAAAAAGCTACCTCTTATTTAAAAGAGTTTAAAGATGAATTTGTGTCTGTAGAGCATTTGCTATTGGCTATTTTATCTGTAAATGACAATACTTCAAAACTTTTAAAAGAGCAAGGCGCGACAGAAAAAGATCTCAAAAAAGCCATTATGGAGTTGCGGGGAGACAATAGGGTAACAGATCAGAATGCGGAGGCAACCTATCAAGCGCTAAGCAAGTACGCACGGAATCTTAATGAGTATGCAGAAAGCGGAAAATTAGATCCGGTAATTGGTAGAGATGAAGAAATTAGGCGAGTGATCCAAATTTTATCCCGACGCACAAAAAACAATCCTATTTTAATTGGCGAACCAGGTGTTGGTAAAACTGCCATCGCCGAGGGCATAGCTTTTAGAATAATAAAAGGCGACGTACCTGAAAACTTAAAAAGTAAAGTGGTCTATTCGCTAGATATGGGTGCGCTGATTGCGGGAGCAAAATACAAAGGCGAATTTGAAGAACGTTTAAAAGCCGTAGTTAAAGAAGTTTCGCAAAGCGATGGGGAAATTGTATTGTTTATTGATGAGATACACACGTTGGTAGGTGCAGGAGGTGGCGAAGGTGCGATGGACGCCGCAAATATTCTAAAACCCGCATTGGCTCGAGGTGAACTTCGGGCAATTGGCGCCACTACTTTAGACGAATATCAAAAATATTTGGAAAAAGACAAGGCTTTGGAACGTCGTTTCCAAAAAGTAATGGTTGAAGAGCCCGATACGCAGGATGCGATTTCTATTTTACGTGGTTTGAAAGAGCGCTACGAAACTCACCATAAAGTCCGAATTAAGGATGAAGCCATTATCGCGGCAGTAGAAATGAGCCAACGCTACATTTCAGATCGTTTCTTACCCGATAAGGCCATTGATTTAATGGATGAGGCTGCTTCTAAATTGCGGATGGAAATGGATAGCGTGCCTGAGAATGTAGACGCGCTCGACAGAGAAATTATGCGTATGGAAATAGAACGCGAAGCCATAAAGAGAGAAAAAGATGAAAAAAAGGTAAAAGAATTGTCTGAGGAGCTTGCAAATTTATCTGCGGAACGCGACGAGTTAAAGGCTAAATGGCAGAGTGAAAAAAACTTGGTAGACAATATGAATACCCAGTTGGAACAGATTGAGCACTTTAAATTAGAGGCCGAGCAAGCAGAACGTGCGGGAGATTATGGAAAAGTGGCGGAAATTAGGTATGGCAAAATCAAAGAAGCTCAAGACAAAGCCGAAAAATTAAAAGCGGAATTAGAGCAGCAACAAAGTGGCAGTAGAATGCTAAAGGAGGAAGTTACTGCAGATGATATTGCAGGAGTGGTAGGCCGTTGGACCGGTATTCCGGTAAATAAGTTGATTGAAAGTGAGCGCGTAAAATTATTGAGCTTAGAAGACGAACTTCATAAAAGGGTAGCTGGCCAAGATGAAGCAATCGAAGCCATTTCTGATGCCATACGAAGATCTAGAGCTGGTTTACAAGACAAGAAAAAACCAATTGGTTCCTTTATCTTTTTAGGAACAACCGGAGTAGGTAAAACTGAACTTGCAAAAGCATTGGCAGAGTTTTTATTTAACGATGAAAATGCATTAACGAGAATAGACATGAGCGAATACCAAGAAAGGCATGCGGTATCTCGTTTAATTGGAGCGCCTCCAGGATACGTAGGTTACGATGAAGGCGGTCAGCTTACAGAAGCGGTAAGACGCAGACCTTACTCGGTTATTTTATTGGATGAAATAGAAAAAGCACATCCCGATGTATTTAATATATTGCTTCAGGTATTGGATGATGGCCGCTTAACCGACAACAAAGGGAGAACGGTGAATTTTAAAAATACCATTATCGTAATGACCTCCAATATTGGCGCCAACATGATACAGGATAATTTTAAAAATCTAACCGATGAAAATCGAGACGAAGTAGTTGCAAAAACCAAAAATGAACTTTTTGAGATATTGAAACAAACCATCCGCCCCGAATTTTTAAATAGAATTGACGAGCTAATTATGTTTACTCCGCTAAACAGGACAGAGATTAGGGCTATTGTAAATTTGCAGTTTAAGCAAGTACAAAACACCTTGGCTGAAATGGGAATAGAAATGGATGCGAGTCAGGAGGCTTTAGATTGGTTAGGCGAACTTGGTTACGACCCACAGTTTGGTGCTCGTCCGTTAAAAAGAGTTATTCAAAAACGAATTTTAAATGAACTATCCAAAGAAATTTTAGCAGGGAAAATAAGCAAAGACAGCAAGATTAAGCTAGATATGTTTGACCATAACTTCGTTTTTGTAAACGTGACAGCGCAGCAATAAAATCACCAAATCCAAAAAAAAGCGCAGACAAATGCTGCGCTTTTTTTAGGTATGAGGTTTTTTCACTACATTTTTCTAAAAAAACCATGAGAATAGTCATTCCCATAAAGCATCACTATTTTCTCAGGCCGATCTTTTAAAAAGAGGTCGCAGGCTAGTTTTACACCAGGATTTGCATCCAAACCTTTATCGCCTGCTGCACCGTCATGATAATCCATCAACACACAAACTGCTCCTTTGCTCAGTTTTTGATAAATCTGTTCAAAACAATACAATATAATATCTCGGTGTTCAATTCTATCGCCACCAAAGCCACAGTCGATGTGCACAAAACACAGTTTTTCTGGCAACTGAGTCGGCAAAGTTTTATCAAAATATCCCTTATGTAGCGTAGGCGGTTTTAAATTAGCTGTCTTAAAATTCTTTAGAAGTTCGTCTTCTACCCCTCCTGTAAAGGCAAATTTTGTTTCGAAACTATCGTAAAGATGTAATTTTTTTGAAGACTGACTCTGTTCGATGACTTTTTCAAAAAGCAAGGCACATTGGCCTGTAAAGCACCCTAGTTCCACGACATCGCCTTCCACGCCATTGCCTATGACAGACTCTAACAACAGGTAATAATTCATACGCTGCTCAAGTGAGTTCATATCTAGGGTAGAATCCGGTTTAGGCTGCAACTTGTATCGAAATCCCGCCCTATTCATTGCGGCATTTATATACCTCACTAAGTTTGATTTTTTAGGCAGTGAAAAAGGATGTTGGGTGATAAAAAAATTATTCATATGATTTAAAAACTCAGATAACAACTCCTTAAAAGTAATTAAAAATATAAGTTATCATTCAAAAAAACTTAATTCTCAAAATTGATTCGAATCAAAGTTACCGGAAACACCTAAACTTAATTAGCCAATAATATTCGCAACTAAAAACGTGTTCCTAATGTCTATCTCCTAAAAATATGATTAAAATCATTTCTGTTAATTCAAACCTTTGATACATTGGCGGCATTAAAATCATAGACTTATGCGAACAGCGTCGATATTAGAAGACCTTAGATTTAATGAAACAAAACCTGCAGTTTCGGTTTTGATGGATACGGCCTTCACCAAAGAGATACGGATCCTTTTTAGAAAAAACCAGTGTATGAAAGAACACAAGGCGCCTTTGCCAATTGTGGTAGAAATTGTAGATGGAGAAATAGATTTCGGGGTAGAAGGCAATAATTTAAATTTAAAAAGAGGACAATTGATCTACATAGAAGCCAACATTGCGCATAACCTAACAGCAATTTCAGATTCCATTGTTCGCTTAACGCTGTCTAAAGGCGACGACGCGAGTAGAGTAAAAGACGTAACAAAAAGTTAATTTAAGATAATAGACGATCATAAAACTGATTGCGTTCTTGGTTAACGATGTTTTACAGAAATTGTTGGCCATATTTATGGAAGTAATAAAGGAGTTTGGTCAACTACAATGGGTTTCTAAAGAAAGTATACAGGCCAGAATGTAATTAAAAAGTAGGAAACGACTTTTATAAAGACTACTTGATTTCCAAGATAAGTTAACTCACACTAGGCATAAACAGAACATGTTATCTATCAAAACATTAAAAAGCCTTTGGGTATAATAATGACGACTATTTTGTGTAGGTTTTTGAAGGAGACTATCGGAATTTTATTGTTTCCATTTTTAGAAAAAAACAGTAAATTTAGTCACACACAAATACACACACCATGAAGTTTACTCTATTAACGGCGGCACTGCTGTGCGCCCTTGGTTTTGGCTGTTATGCCCAGACCGAAAAAGGCAATTCTATAATTGGATTGAGTTTTAGCTACTCGAGCGATAAGCTACAACCAGAAAATGATCGCGTAAATAACTTCTATTTAACACCTCGGTACGGATATTTTTTAAAAGATAATCTAGCACTTGGTATAGAACTACCATTTAACCTTTCGCGATTAAAATTTAAAAATTTTCAAACATACAACAACCAAACTGGCTTCTACGAGGACAGGTCTGAGCCGAAGGAGTTGAGTATAGGATTTTCGCCCTTTTTAAGAAAATACTTCCTAGCGCAATCAAGCTTGGTTTTTTTTGCCCAGGCCAATCTTTTGATGCTCGTAAACTCACTTAACATAATAGAAAGGGGTTATTTGCTGAGAACCGATGTAAAAGTTAAGGGCTTGGGTGCAAACTTAAGCGCAGGCATTATGGTAAAAGTGACTAGCCACACAAGATTAGAATTTAGCGTGCCATTTGCGAGCTTTTTTCATCAGTCCTATTATGACGGAACTTCGGACTACAACTACAAAAAGAAGAACAGCGTAAATGTATTTCCAAATCTATTAACCCCAACACTTGGCTTTAATGTTTATTTCTGATATCTAAATTATATTTCCACAAAAAAACACGAACGTTGATAAAATCCTGCAAAAATCGTTTTTTGATTTCATAGTTTTGCGGCAAATAATCCATAATCATGAAAATTAAAGTTCTATCTATTTTTTCTATCGCGGCGGTTCTGTGTATAAGTTGCCAGTCTAAATCTGAGCAAAGAGAGAAAGACAGCTCCAATAAATCAGACACAACTGTTGTAGCGGAAAGTGATCCTACAGAAAAAATTGATGTCTCGCAAATAAAGAAAGCAGATGCGGCCTCCATTTTAGCGCGCAAACAAGTGCCTATTTTATGTTACCATCAGGTTCGGAATTGGATAGAAAGAGACGGAAAAGTGGGCAAGGATTACATTGTGCCCATCCAAAACTTTAAAGACCAAATGAAAATGTTAGCCGATAGTGGTTACCACACCATTTTGCCCGACCAATTATATGCGTATTTAAACACGGGTGCAAAACTACCAAGCAAGCCGATAATGCTAACTTTTGACGATACGGATGAAGATCAATTTACCATCGTTCGACCTACCTTAAAGAAATATGGCTATAAAGCGGTGTATTTTATCATGACCGTTTCTATCGGTAGGAAAGGAAAATTTGTAAACTACATGAGTTCAGAACAGATTAAACAGCTTTCTGATGAGGGCAATATTATTGGTAGCCATACCTACGATCATAAAAATTTTAAAAAATATGCTGGGAAGGATTGGGAAGAACAATTAGATAAACCAACAAAAAAGCTAGAAGATATTACTGGCAAAATAATGACTGAATTTGCCTATCCTTATGGCCTGTGGAACGCAGAAGGCTTTCCTGAATTGAAGAAACGTGGTTTTAGAATGGCATTTCAACTGAGTACCAAGCGAGATGAAAAAGAACCATTACTGACCATTCGCAGAATTATAGCTAGTGGCTATTGGACACCAAAAACGTTAAGCAATAGCATTAAAAACAGTTTTTAAAAAATCTGCCTTAGATACGGAATGATTGCGCGCGTACTGAAACACCCGGTTTACTTAATTTCGGTCAGTTTGCTTTTTGGCGCTTGCGGCCATGTTCCAAAAGAACTGTCGGCTAAAAAAACAGGCATTGCAACTGCGGCTGCAAAAAATAAAGCATTAAGGCTTAGTGAGTCTGGCCATAGAGTTAAAGCAGACGCAAAGACAATTTTAGCACGCAAAGAAGTCCCGGTTTTATGTTATCATCAAATTAGAAATGCTTTACCTATCGACAGCAAGCGTGCGCAGAATGACATTATCTCGCCAGATAACTTTAGAAAGCACATTAAAATGTTAGCCGACAGTGGCTTCCATTCTATTTTGCCCGACCAGTTATATGATTATTTGGCCTTTGGAGTAAAGCTGCCAGAAAAATCTATAATGATTTCTTTTGATGATACCGACCTCGATCAATTTGAAGTGGCGGCACCAACCTTAAAAAAATATGGTTTTAAGGGCGTTTATTTTATAATGACAGTTTCTATCGGAAAAAAAGGTAGGATTGGATATATGAGCAAAGCTCAGATCAAGCAATTGTCTGAGGACGGAAACACCATTGCAAGCCATACCTACGATCATAAGAATTTCGCACATTTTACAGAAGCCGATTGGAAAACCCAAATTGATCAGCCAACAAAGACGCTCGCAGAAATTACAGGTAAAAAGATAAATTATTTTGCATATCCTTATGGTATTTTTAAAACTTCATCTCTTCATAAACTAGAAGAGCACGGCTTCAAAGCAGCTTTCATTTTATCAACAAAAAGAGATGAGCAATATCCCTTATACACCATTCGTAGAATTGTAGATCCTGGTAATTACTCTGCCAAAAACCTAATTCACAGTATAAAAAAGAGCTTTAATAAAACAAAAAGCTAATTCTCTTTGCATTTTTAAGGCAAAACTACACCTTTGTAGCATGAGAAATTACATCATCGGCAGCATTGCATTGCTTATTCTATTTGCCTGCAACAGCCCAAAAAGCGGAAAAATTGAGGCAGAAAATAGTACTCATATCGCCAAAATAACCACCGTGCTTCCAAGCTGTTTTTACAAAAGATTAGAAGGAACTATTGCAGGAAAACCCGCCATTATGCACTTACAAAGCATAAATGGCAATCCATCTGGCGGATATTATTATGACGGGCCTTGGTTAGGTTTATCAAACTTTACCAAAACAAGCAAAGACAGTGTTTGTCTCAATGAGCGTAATTTATATGCATCGTATTTTGAGCCAAATTCAAAATATCCCACAATAACCGTAGGTTGGAATGGAAACGGCTTCAACGGGACTTGGATGAGCGGCGACAGCACAAAAAAATATCCAATAAAATTAGAAGAAAAGTACCCAGAAGGATCTTACAAATTTAGCGCAGGCACCTATAGCGACTCGATTGCGGCGATTCCCAATAATCCAAAATCGCCCATGGCACAAATAAATTTCACTTATTTGAAAGCAGAAGATGGCACAGACAACACCAAATGGCTTGATGCACGACTTAAAAAGCTATCGGGCATTGAAGACCCAAACACTGGCCGACAAGCAGGATTTGAAAATCTAAGCACAGATTATTTTAAAAACTACGCCAGCGAAATAAAGCAACTAGGCAAAAATATGGACATTACAGAGATGCATTCTCTTAATTATTACAGGACCAACAATCAGTCCATAGCCTATAATGATAGAGATTATGTGGTTCTCGAATCGCTTAGCGAGGAATACACCGGTGGCGCACATGGCAATTACGGCACTTTAATGACTTGTTTTGATGTAAAAAACAAAAAGCAACTTGCACTAAGCGATGTAATAAAAATAGATTCTAACACACTACAAAAAATAACAGAGAAAAATTTTAGAAAGCTATACAACATCAAACCAAATGGCGATTTAAAAGCGGTATTATTTGATAATTTCATCAAACCAAACACCAACTTTTATTTTAACCAATTTGGTTTGGCTTTTATGTTCAACCCTTACGAAGTTGCAAGCTACGCGCAAGGTCAACTGGTTGTGTTTATTCCTTTTACAGAATTGACGCAGTATTTAAATCCAGAGTTTAAAACGAGAATGGAATTATAAAAACCATATTGCTTAGAAATAATGGAGTTTGTTAAATAGTGCTTGTATAATTTTAACGAGAAAATTAGATCATCTATTAAATTTCCAAAAAAAAATTAGATTTTCCGTAAATCAACAGCAAGCGCTCCCATAATGAAATATAGTTTAATTAGTCTCCTCAGTCTCACTACGTTTACAGGCTCTAAAAACCCATAAAAGAGTGAAGTTTATAGCAGACAGCCAATTGTTGAGCTGCCTAATTCTTTTTATAAAAGACTTGAAGGAACGATCGATGGGAAACCCGTTATTAGCCATCTACAAAAAGCAAACAATGCGTATTTTGGTAGAGATTACTACAATGGCCCGTGGTTTCGATTGTCAAACCTCAAAAAAGCAAATAAGGATAGTGTGGGACTCAAGGAGCTTAGTTATTTTGATAATGGCGCCAACCAGAGCAGGAAAAATCCAGCATTATCGCTCGCTTGGAAGGGGAGTGCTTTCTACGGAATTTGGGTAAATGGCGACGGTTCACAGATGTATCCTATAAAGCTGGAGGAAAAATATCCAGAAGGGTCTTTTAAATTTGATATTGAATATTATAGTGATTCAACTTATGCAATTTCCGAAAATCCGACGGCTAGGACAGCGAAATTTAGCATTATCTATTTAAAGCCTAAGACAGATAGCGAGCATGGAAAATGGCTTGATGAACAATTAAGATTGCTGGAGGGAATAACAGAGGAGAAAATGAGTCGAAAAACTCAATTTGAGAAGTTAGCTAGAGCGTATTTCCAAAACTATAGAAAAAGCATTAAAAATTTTCTCGATAAAGCCAGTCCCGCCTATCTTAATTTCTCAAATCAATTTCATCATCAAACCGGATACATTGCCTTTAACGATAGAAATTACGTTAATGTAGAAGTATTTTCTGAAAACCAAATACGCGGCGACGTGAGAAATAGCAGCATGGTTTATTGTTTCGATGTTAAAAATAAAAAACGCTTAGCATTAACTGATGTAGTAGATATGGACAATGAAAAACTTCAAAACATCCTAAAAAAAATCTACAAAGATCAGTACAATTATGAGCCAAGAAATTCTTATGAAGAAACAGCATTTAATCAATCTCTATTCCAAACAGATAACTTTTACTTTAATCAATACGGTTTGGCCGTGTTAAGCAACCCGGGCGGGATGCCTGGCAATGTGAAAGGCCAAGTTTTGATTTTTGTGCCGCTTAAAGATGTCGAGGAATATTCAAAACCAGAGTTTAAAACGAGAATAGAAATTTAAGTCGTCGTTTTCTTAACTGTTAAGACGAAGCTCAAAAAAACTTTGTTATCAAAAAGGCTTTTCCATTAAAAGTAAACTCCTCATTTTTGCATTTGCCAATAAGCGTTTTACCTATCGGCGATGCTTGAGAAACTGCGAAGTATTTTATGTTGTCAATACTTAATTCGCCTGCGCTAATGCTTAGGTAAAAATTGCCATTCGAGGTAAAAACCAAGCTTCCGTTTTGCACCGTTGCCGACACGCCAGTTCGCTCTATCTGCTGTAAAGCCATTTTTTGCATCCCAGCTTCGTAAAGCAACTTGTTATTTCTGTCCATTTCTTGCTGCATCATTTCTCTGGTCGTTTCATATTTGTCGCCGGCACTACTCTTCGTATCATCATTAGAAGCCTGCCTGGCCTGCTTAAGAGAATCTTCTATATTTTCTATGCGGTTTTGTATAAACGCCAAACACAGTTGATGCAACCGATGCTTTATGGTGGAAGAATTAATCATAATCTAAATCAATCTGCAAGATGCGCAAACTATTCAAATTTTCACCCTCACAACTTTTCTTATTCTATTCCACTTAAATCGCTAACTCAAAACATCCAAGTGTTCAATAGCGCTAACCCGACTAAAAAAACAAAATATATAAATTGGATATTTCTCTTGACAATAGGTTTAAATGTCCATTTCAACCATTTCTGCTCTTGCACCAAAACGAATTGGCAAAATACTTGTTCCAATTCCCTTGGACACATACATGCTGGGTTGCGGCGCCCGATACCAACCTTTTAAGTATGTTCCGCTTCCTGGAGGCTTAAAAGGCACAAACCCCAGAAAGGTAATTTGGCCGCCATGCGTGTGCCCAGAAAGGACCAAATCTATATTTAAGTCACCCTTTTGTCGGCCAATCACATCTCGGTATGCCGGACAGTGCGATAATACAATGTTAGTTTCTGTAGGGTTGATTCGGCTTATCGCCTTTATGTAATCTGCATTTCCCCCGATAAAATCATCAATGCCAATTATTGTTATTTTGCGCTTTCGTATTGAAACAGTTTCATTTTTATTAATTAACAACTTACAATTATTCTTAGAGTAAACGTCGCTAAGTTTCTGCAAATTTACATTCCCCCAATACTCCCAGTTGCCGGTTATCGCGTACTTTAAAATGCCATGATCAATTAATTCTAAAAAACGGTTTAATGGTTCAATCTTATCGGTATGATCAACCGAATCTCCGGTTATAAAAATTAAATCCGGCTTTATTGAATTGATTTTTCTTGCAATAGACTTATGAAAATACCTGAGTTTATCGAAATGTAAGTCTGAGATCTGTATTATTTTTATCTTGTCGTCAGATGATTTCGAAACATCAAAATAATTCCAGTCGATGACATACTTCTCAAACCAAAAAGAATCTAAAAAGACCAATATAATAGACGCTAAAATACCGCCTTTAATAAACTTTCGTCTGGTTAGATCTGGCATTTAGGGTGTATAAAAAAGTGAATTAAAATTGTTTAAATTGGATGAGTTGGGTGAGTTGGGTGAGTTGGGTGAGTTGGATTTTCTAATTTCTTAACCAAAGATAACAAAAAGTGATCAGCTGAATCACATCTTTTATCCCCCCGAATCCGTCTCTTTTCAAACTTAAACCCGGTGGAAACGGTAGCCCGCGAGGCACGAGCGGCTATAGTGCACAGTGGGACTGCAAAAACGCAAAAGTACAGAACCCATCGTTTTCAAATAATTAGGATCATCAAGGCAGAACTTAAAAGGAAAAAGCAAAAAGCAAAAACTGAGTTCGGTTTTTATCGTAACTTTTTACCCTCGGGCTTTTTGCTTATCTTTGCAACTTATTTTTCAAACGCATGATTTCAGTTTCAAATTTATCTTTACAATACGGCAAGCGCACTCTTTTTTCAGATGTAAATCTCAAATTTAATCAAGGCAACTGCTACGGTGTTATTGGCGCAAACGGCTCAGGAAAATCAACTTTTCTAAAAATTTTATCGGGTGAGGTAAGTCAAACGACTGGTTCAGTAGCTTTTACGCCAGGAGAGCGCATGGCGGTTCTAAAGCAAAATCACTATGAATTTGATGAATTCACGGTATTGGAAACTGTTATGATGGGCCATAAAGAACTTTATGCCATCATGAAGGAGAAAGATGGCATCTATATGAAAGAGGATTTCTCTGAAAAAGATGGCATACGTGCTGGTGAATTAGAGAACATTTTCGCAGAAATGGATGGCTGGAATATGGAAAGCAACGCGGCAACCATGTTAAGTAATTTAGGAATAATCGAACAAAACCATGGCAAACTGCTCCAAGAGTTAGACAATACACAAAAAGTTCGGGTACTTTTGGCCCAAGCGCTTTTCGGAAATCCAGATATTCTACTTTTAGATGAGCCAACCAACGATTTGGACATCGAAACCATTGCTTGGTTAGAAAATTTCTTGGCTGATTACCAAAATATTGTCTTGGTTGTAAGTCATGATAGGCACTTTTTAGATGCAGTGTGTACGCACATTGTGGATATCGATTTCAGCCAAATGAGCATTTACTCCGGCAATTACAGCTTCTGGTACGAAAGCAGTCAGCTAGCATTGAAACAACGCGGAGATCAGAACAAAAAACAAGAAGACAAGGTTAAAGAACTTCAGGAATTTATTAGAAGATTTAGTGCGAATGCTTCTAAATCTAAACAGGCTACTTCCCGTAAAAAAGCCTTAGATAAGATTGATATTTCTGAAATTAAGGCGTCGAGCCGGAAATACCCTGCCATTATCTTTAACAATACTGGTAGAGATGCGGGAGATCAGATTTTGCAGGTAGAAAAGTTAAGTAAAAGCAATTCAGACGGCGTACTATTTAAAGATATTTCTTTTATGGTAAATAAGGGAGACAAAATAGCCATCCTTTCTCAAAATAGTTTGGCTACCGCGGCTTTTTATGATGTACTTAGCGATCGAGATGCAACCTTTAAAGGTTCTTTTAAGTGGGGTGTTACCATTAGTACTGCCGACATTCCGAACGACAATGCAGCATATTTTATGCGTAAAAACGAAAATTTGGTCGATTGGTTGCGGGAATATTCTGGAACTGATGCCGATGAACAGTTCGTCCGGAGCTTTTTAGGCCGGATGCTATTCTCTGGCGAAGAGGTTTTAAAAAGCGTGAAAGTACTTTCTGGAGGAGAAAAAATGCGCTGCATGTTTTCGAGAATGATGTTGCAACAGGCTAACTTTTTAATGTTTGATGAGCCTACCAATCACTTAGACTTAGAATCTATCGAAGCATTAAACAATGGGATGAAGGATTTTAAAGGAACGATTCTATTTACTTCCCGAGATCATCAATTGACAGAAACGGTAGCAAATAGGGTGATTGAAATTACCCCAAAAGGCACAATAGACAAATTGATGACCTACGATGAATACATCCACAGCGACGATGTGGATAAATTAAGGAAAGAAATGTATGCTTAATTTTTTTAAAAAATAGACATCAAAAAGAGCTTTGGATATAAACCAAAGCTCTTTTTAATTTTGGAGTAAGCGAAAAGCTGAAAAAGTAAATGAATATTTTTTTAGCTGTAGCGTTTTGAGTTAAGTGCTCGTTTAAGAAGAAAAAACGTTAATGGCCGTTAACAACCATCCTTTTAAACATTAAAACAAAAACATGACAACTCATTCAAAAACACTTTACAGAAATGCAAAACTTTTTTTTGCAGTCTTTGCACTTTCAGTTACGCTTGCTGCTTGTAGCAAAACAGAACCTAATCAGCCAATAGAAGCTGCAGGAATTGGATTTATCCATGCGTCGCCGGGTACTGGAGCATTGGATTTTGTGATAGACAACCAAAAGGTAAATCGCTTCACCTACACGCAAGATTTTGGATATTACACTGCCTATCCGGGTGTTCGAATTGTTGGAGTAGCTAAAAAAGATTCTACCAAATATCTAACCAGCGCCAATGTAACTTTAAAGCCGGGTACATTCTATTCAATTTTTGTAGTGGATACTTTAAAATCTACCAAACTTCTGGCGCTAGAAGACGACTTGACGGCACCAGCTGCAGATAAGGCAAAAATTCGCTTTGTAAACTTAAGTCCAGGTTCAACAGCACTAGATTTAAATGTAGCGGACGCAGACACGGCGTTAGTTAAAAACAAAGCTTTTAAAGAATATTCTAGCTTTGCGACCATAACTCCAAATGTTTCTTATAATTTCCAAGTAAAACAGACTGGTACAACTGCTGTGAAAGCAACGCTAACAGCTGTAAAAATAGAAGCCGGAAAGATTTACACCATTTGGGCAAAAGGCTTGTCTAGTGCAACAGATAGCACGGCTTTCGGTCTTTCTATTATGCCAAATAAATAGCAACTTCCTTACCTGGAAGAACATCGACACCATTCCGATTGGAATGGTGTTATTTCATTATTTTTGCTTTTACCGATGATTATAAACGCTAAAAAAGGTGCTTTAGGGAGTGATAAATAAAATACTCAGTTTTGAGGCGATTTTAAAAGGCTGTTTAAAAGAAGACGATGGCTGTAAAGAAATGATGTATAAATCATTTTACGGGTATGTAATGGGCGTAACTTTAAGATATACAAAGAACAGATCTGATGGTGAAGAGTTGGTGAATGACAGTTTTATTAAAATTTTTAAGTACTTATCTACATTTAAGAAACCGGATAATCCAGATCAGTTGCAACAATTTTTTAAAGGCTGGGTAGCGCAAATTGCATCGCGCACTGCAATTGACCGACTGAGGACATCGAAAGCACATCTATACGTAGAAGATGTTGCAGAAGAAGTTCATCCGGCAACTCAGGTTTCAACAGCGTCTCAACTTCATGTAAAAGACATTTTAAATTTATTAAATCATTTACCGGAAATGCATCGATTGGTTTTTAACCTGTATGAAATTGAGGGATTTTCTCACGAAGAAGTATCTAAAATGCTGAATATCCCGATAAGTTCTAGCCGAGTCTACCTCACTAGGGCAAAAAGCAAATTGCGTAGCCTTTACACGCATAACATGACGAATTCTTAAGGAAAAAAATGAATAAAGAACTCATCGAACAGATTAGAGCACAACTACAAGAATATGAGGAACCTTATGATCTTGGCGCTTGGGAGCGATTTAACGAAAAAAATCGCAAACAAAGACGATTTATTTATTGGCCTCTGTGGTCAGCTGCTGCCGTGATTTTGGTTTTTTTGGGTTTATTCTTTACTTTTAATCAAACAGATAAAAAATCTGCCATTGCCGTTTCTAAACCAAAGTTAGAGGCAATTGGCTCAACACAAAATTCCATAAACAATGGTTCGAATGTTTCAGCCGCCAATGGTGATGAAGGTTTAGGAAATCGCTTTAAGTCTGATAACCAAAGAGTTGCAAACCATTATGATCGATCGTTACCCAGTGAAAATAATGTTCTGGCACAGAAAGTGCCTTTGCAAAATATACTAACGTCAAATACAATCCTTAATTTGAACGCTGTGCCTGCGACAGAACTATCCACTGATTTATCGTATGAGAAACTCGAACAAAAACAACAACTGCCCCCTGCAAATCACCTGACTTTTGAAGAATTATTGGCCCGCGACAGCAAAACTGATCTGGCAAAAACAACACACAAAAATTTAACCGATCCTAAATGGGAATCTGGTGTTTACGTAGCGCCAGCGATAGGCAACGACAACAAAGTAAATTTGAATTATGGCTTTTCGCTTTCATATTCCGTTGCACCTAAAATATCCATCAGCTCAGGGGTTTCATATGCATCTTTAAGCAGCAGCGAAACGCTAAGCAATTCTTCACCACAGAGTTTATCTGGCAAAAACCTAGGTGCTGTAAATGCCAAAGTAAGTGGCATCAATGTACCGCTAGAGTTAAGATATAAGATATCAGATAGATTGTATACGGGTGTTGGCATCTCTGCCTTAGCGGTTTTAAATAATTCTCAAAGCAACACTTACCTAAGCAACGAAGTTCAAAGTTTTGCAAGTCCAAACTCAGTTCAAAATTCCGATTTAAAAAATTACATTGTGCAAGAGAAAACGGTCGAACCTCAACCTCCTGCAAGCGTAGCGCCAGACAACTACATCGGGTTTTACAATTTTTCTCTAGGATATAAGCAGAAAATATCGAAAAAAAATAACATTTCTATAGAACCTTTTTTGCAATTGCCAATGAAAACGTTTTCAAAAGAAAATCTTAATCTTACGAATGGTGGAGTTAGGCTAAAATTTGATTTTTAAAAAATACCCATTTAGCCTCTTGCCTCGTTTTCAGTTAATTTAAAATCAATTTTTGGCTAGAGCACATCGGTAAACAAATGTTTTTCGTAAATTCTTATAAAAAGCTTTAGCAATGAGATTTGATAGGATTTATATAGCCCTTATATTTTTACCATTTTGGGGTTGCAGCCAAAATAAGCCGCAACCTAATAAACAGGATGAAGCGCCAATAGTGATCGAACTTTTTACTTCAGAAGGTTGTTCCAGCTGCCCGCCGGCAGATAATCTGGTTGCAAAAATCCAGAAAGAATATTACGAAAAATCTGTTTACATCCTTGCGTATCATGTAGATTATTGGGATAGGTTGGGATGGAGAGATCCTTTTAGCAATTTAGATTACTCTAAACGCCAATATAAATATGCACACTGGTTAAAAAATAATGGCGTTTACACACCTCAAATAGTTGTAAATGGTTCGGTGTCATTTGTTGGTTCTGATCAGCAAAAACTTAGGGCTGCATTAGGAAAAAACAATTCAATGATTGAAAATAACATCGTTTTAAAGGTTAAAAATCTTCTGGACAATAGAATATCAGTTGATTTTACTTTAAAAGACAGGATTCCGAATACAATGCTATGTGTAGCATTAATTCAAAACAGCGCGACAACGAAGGTAACCGGAGGTGAAAATAGTGACCGATTACTGCATCACGTCGATATTGTACGAGAATTTAATACGATACAAGCCGGCGACCATGGATTGTTGTCATTTAATCTACCGAACAGCACAACGTCAAAATATCATTGTATAGCTTTTTTGCAAAATTCGACAACTGGCAGAATTATTTCTGCCACGAGTACAGGTGTAGTAAATTAGTGAAAACGAATCGAACGAATAATACTTTTTACAATTTTAGTTGGTAAACTATCAATATAAACCATTGTTTACCTTAAAGTGAGTATTGCGATAAGTTGCTCGGCGGAAAAAAAACAGAGCGCCAAAATCTGATTAGATTTTGGCGCTCTGTTTAAAAATAATATATCCTAATGATCTGCCATGCCATCAGCCCCATGGGCGTGTCCATGAGTCAATTCATCTTTGGTTGCTTCGCGCACACTTAATATCTTTCCTTCAAACATTAAATTTTTGCCAGCCATCGGGTGATTTAAATCTACAGCTACCGTATCTTCGTGTACCGCCGTCACCCCTGCCCTAAACTGGTTGCCATTATTGTCTTGTAAAGGAATCACATCGCCCACTGCAGGCAATTCTCCACCGGCTTCTGTAAACATTGATTTTGGCAAATCTGCAAATGCCCCTGGATCAAGTTCTCCATACCCATCTTCCGCAGAAAGTTCAAAACTATAATCATCCCCAACTTTAAATCCTGTCAATTGCTCTTCAAATTTCGGTAACATCATACCTACGCCGTATAAAAATACAAGTGGATTTTCCTCATCTGCCTTTTCAATAAAAACGGTTTTTCCCTCCTCGTTAGTGGTGTGTAATTCGTACGTTAATGAAACTACTGTGTTTTCTGAAATGTTCATTCTATCTATTTTAATGTAAATGTGTCAATGCCTCAACCGCCGCAGAAACCGGCAGTTGGCATACTCTATTTTTGCAAATATAAACTTTTGTTTCAAAGCCCTGCTTTCCCTCTAACAAGGGCAGCGTACTTTTTGTTCCGCCTAATATAATTTTGTTTGGAATGTAATGATTGCTAAACTCATTTTTCAATTTCTCCCACTCCTTCCCCACAATGGCAATTTCATTAATGCCGTACACTTTGTTTAGCAAACCGATAGCCCAATTGGAGTAGCCAGACCCGTAAGATTTCATACTAGGCTGTACAGCTTTTAACATTTCATCTGCCTTTTTGGTATAACTTTCATCGTCGAAAAGCAACCCGAGTACACTCAGATTATTAGCCATAACAGAATTAGAAGCAGGAATTACGTTATCCAACACTTCATGTTTTCTAGCAATAAGTTTTTCACTTTGATTTGAGGTGTAGAAGAACATCGGTGAATCCAAATCAGTAAAATGTGCAACTACAAAATCTGTCATTTCTCTAGCCTCCGCTAACCATTTTTCATCGAAATCAAATTGATAGAGTGCAATTAGAGATTCAATTAAAAAAGCGTAATCATCTAGAAACCCAGCTATGGATGGCTTACCATTTTTATAATTTCTGAATAAACGCTTATCCGCAGCCCTTAAATTGCTCAATATAAAGTCTGTTGTAAGCACTGCCTTTTCGTAATAACTTCGATCACCTAAAATCGATGCTGCTTCTACAAGCGCCTTAATCATCATAGCATTCCAAGCGGTCAGACATTTGTCATCCAAACCCGGCCTAATCCGATTACTTCTCCTTTCCAATAATTTATTATTAGCAATCAAGGTTTTCTCCTTCAAACTGTCCTTGTCGAGCCCATATTTTTCTATAAATACATCATCATCCAAGGTTCTACGCAGAATATTGGTATGCTCTTCTTCCCAATTTCCACTGTCATTTACATCGTAATAATCGCTCATCAAATTTGCATCTGCTCCAACAATTTCGTCAAATTCGGTCTTATCCCATACATAAAATTTGCCTTCAACACCCTCGCTGTCTGCATCTAAAGCGGAAAAGAACAACCCATCAGCAGAGTTCATTTCTGCAAAAACCCATTTAATTGACGCTTTTGCTACCAGTTTAAAACTTTCATTTTTGTAAGCTTGATAAGCTTCCAAATAAAGTGAAATTAGCTGTGCATTGTCGTACAACATCTTCTCAAAATGTGGCACATGCCATTTATCGTCAACTGAATACCTCGCAAAACCACCAGAAATTTGGTCGTAAATACCACCTTTCGCCATCTCTTGTAAAGTAAATTGTACAGCGGTGTAACATGCTTTGTCTTTAGCCAGTACTGCATACCTTAATAAAAAAAGCCAGTTGTTTGGCAAAGGGAATTTTGGCGCACGATTATAGCCGCCAAAACCTAAGTCAAATTGTCTCTTCCAAGGGCTTACAATTTCTGTTAATTGCGCAGTTGTAAAAGAACTATCAGCTGTATTTGCTAAAATTTTTTCGCTGTCGCGGATACCAGCCGTGAGCCGATCTGCATACTGCAAAGCTTTTTCCGGCTCATTCGACCAAAGATTGGCTACGTTGGATAAAACATTTAGCCAGTCTGAGGTTCTAAAATAGGTACCTCCATAAATAGGCCGTTGATCTGGTAAGCAGATGCAATTTAATGGCCAACCACCACTTCCGGTCATTAATTGAATGGCGAACATGTAAATCTGATCTATGTCGGGTCGCTCTTCCCTGTCTACCTTAATGCATATAAAATGCTCATTCATAACCTTTGCCACTTCGGCGTTTTCAAAACTTTCGTGCTCCATTACATGGCACCAATGGCAAGCCGAGTAACCTATACTAACTAAAATAAGTTTGTTTTGGGTCTTAGCGCTATCCAAAGCCTCTCTACCCCACTCCTGCCAGTGCACTGGGTTATAAGCGTGTTGAAGGAGATATGGCGAAGAAGCTTGAATAAGTTTGTTTGGCGTTTTTTCCATAATTGTAAAGTTAAAAGTATTACAACAGAAGCTTTGATAAGTTTGGTTTTAATGTTTAATTTGTGCTTTTGAGCATTAAATAAAGATTAAGGAATAAAGACACGGCGTTGAGCTAAATACCTACTACTAACGGCTAACCCAATGAAAATAACCCATACAGAAATATACAGATTTAGTATTCCGATAGAGCCCTTTGTAATTGCAACAGGCACAATGCATTTTGCACAAAATGTGCTTATCAGAATTTACACAGACCATGGCTTGTACGGTATTGGGGAGTGTTCGGCTTTTCCGATGATTGTTGGCGAAACGCAAGATACCTGCATTGCCATGGCTAAGGAGTTTGCAAAGATATTTGTCGGAAAAAATCCTTTAGAGATTCCAGAAAGGATGAACGATTTGCTTCAATTTGCAAATTACAATCCAACCATCAAAAGTGCTTTCGATATGGCCTTATTTGATATTGCTGCAAAAGAGGCCAAATTACCGCTGTATCAGTTTTTGGGTGGCAGTAAACGAATCGTCGAAACGGATATGACGATTGGAATTGGAAAGCCTGAATTTATGGCCGACGCTGCAAAAAAATGGGCAGAAAAAGGCTGCAGAAATATTAAGATTAAGCTTGGAACAGGTACTGCAGAGGACATTGAACGTGTCATACAAATTAGAGCCGCAATAGGAAACGAGGTAAACTTGCGATTGGATGCAAACCAAGGTTGGAGCTTTGATGACGCTTTATTTATACTTGGGCAGCTAGCTCCATACAACATTCAATTCTGCGAACAGCCGATGCGTACCTGGTTCGATGACAAATTGCCGGAACTCCATTTAAATTCAGCCATTCCGCTGATGGCCGATGAGAGTTGCTACAATCATCACGATGCGCGAAAACTGATAAACAGTCAATCAACCACTTTCTTAAACATTAAGTTTTCTAAATCTGGCGGAATATTAGAAGCACAAAAAATACATGAAGAAGCCTTAAAAAAAGGAATTAAATGTATGATTGGCGGCATGTTGGAAAGCCGAATTGCTGTGACAGCAGCGCTTCATTTTGCACTTGCTAGTCCGAACGTAGTTTTTTATGACTTAGATTCTTGTTTGCTTGGCCACTTGGTCGACCCCGTTATTGGTGGTGCCCGCTACAATGGTTTCTTTTTGGAAGTGCCAGAAATATCGGGTATTGGAGCAGATGCAGATGAATTTTTCTTAGAAAAATGCGAATGCTGGAAAGTGTAGGGAGGTATTAAAAAACTGCTACCCTTTGCATGTACCCGAATTTATTTGCTGAAATGTAAATTCGTTACTGAGACAAAAGCCGTCAAATTAAAACCATATCTTATAATTCTCAAGACTACTACTCCCAGTTTTCCTCACCTTTTTCAACTAGGTACAACCAGTAATTTACCAACAATTTTATTTCGGTATAGTTCCCGTATTTAAAGTAAATAGTGCCTGCAGCAGTATGTAAATTTAAATGTCCAACATCGATTCCTTTATGCCAAGGATACTGAAAAGCCGTGATCGACTGGATATTGCTGGGTTTTAAAATGTTATGAGAAATATCCCAAATTCCTTTTTGCTTAACAATAAATTCTTCACTCACAGTTAACTTATGATTTCTGTAACTGATATAAACCATAGAAAGACCGATGGCCAAATAAATCCAAACCAAATGTAAGTAAGGGCGAACTTCTTGATTGTTTATCGCAACGAAAAAAAAGATTAGCGCAGGAAGAAATATTTTGAAGAAATTGGGCAGGTTTACGAACCGCCAGTTTGGTAAAAATTTGTTTCCGCCGTGCGGGAGTTTGTCTAGAATTAGCTGCATCAACTCGTCTTTCTCCGTAGGACTGCAACCAGGCAAATGAATAACCGAACCCTGAAGCCCATCTTTTTGATTGGCACCGCCAAAATGAGGCTGCTTAATGATCAAATTTACAAGACCTAATTTACGCTGAAAATAATTCTGACTATAAGAAGCTATTTGAACCTTGTTGGGATCGAGAATGGTATTTTTTTTGGCAATGAAGCCTGAAGAGATAAGTAAATTGTCATTCTTGATGCTAATTTGAAGTTCAAAGTATCTATAAAACGTCCGAACCAAATTGATAACAAGCAAAACTAATAGAAAAATAACAGCTAAAATAAATGCTGACAAAACACCTAAAAAACCTTTTGCTGTGGCTTCTAGCCGATCTTTATCTAAATTAAAAGCATCTATAAGGTGATTTGCTTCATACCAAACGAAATATACAAACGACAAAAGTAAAAGCAAGCTTCGCTCATAGTGGGAGGTTAAACCTACCTTTAACAAAGTTGCATTGCTTATTTCTACTAAGGGCTTGCTTTGAACTAAGTTTTCTATTGCGGCGATAGTTTGTTCTGCGCCAACTTTCTTTTTCGCGACAAGCAGATGATCTTTCAAGCTTATTGCAGCATATTCTGTAATAGCCCTAATGTGTACTTCCTCACCATTTGCGCTGGCGGTATCTATTTTTAAGCCATAAACGCCAATTATTTTCTGTAAGATATCTTGGGTAATGTTTACCTGCTGAATTTTTTCTATTGGAATAACCAAATTGTCTCTATTAAAAATTCCTTTCTCGACGACAAACTCTCGGTTTATCTCGTTAAGATAAAAGGTAAACCGCAGATAACTGAAGTAAGCAAAAACCAAACTGATAATTAGGATAATTACTAAACCGAAGAAAACATATGCGATGTAAATTCCCGGAGATTTAACGATAAATATGATGAAAAGAAAGAATAAGCTTTTTACAATTCGAAATGCAGTATGGGCCGCCATAATTATGATGCCTATGGCGGACTGTCGTTGGGGTTTGCCAAAGTCTAATTCCATTTAAATGGTTGTTGATTTTGCCAGCTTTTCCATTTTAAAGAGAATTAAATCTCGGATACTTTTAGCTTCTTCCACAGGAATTCCTTCAATATTTAGGTGACCTGTTTGCCCACCCGCCGTAAAAATTTGAAGCGCTGCCAATTTGAAATGGCGTTCTAACAACCCTTCGTTCAGCTCAATATGCTGAATACGGTTTAAAGGAATTATGGTCGTTTCTTGTTGCACAAGACCCTGTTTGTAAACTACGTCATGCGTTCTCATCCCATATCCGCGCCTATCAAAACTAGCTTTTTTCAACCAAAACAATAACGAAAAAAAAACCGCAAGTAGTATAGAAATGAGCATCCAGAATGGCTGCACTTCAGCGTTAAAAAAGATGAGGCATGCAGCTCCAATTACGACAATTAGGGAAAAACCTAGGGTTTTAAAAAGTATAATTTTCCAATAATTTGCATGTGGCCTTTTTAACTGAATTTCTTCATATTTAGGCAAGTTAAAAAGATCTGCAGGTAAATTGCTAAATGCATTTGTTAATTGGTCGGGTAGCATGTGTTAAAGGTAATAATTTTTGAAAGCATTATACAAAAGTCAGCTATCAGATATTATATTTTCGATTCATATTAAATTGCCAGAAATCCTAGCGAGGATTTTGATCAAAATCACGGTAATTTCTTATTTTTTGTGAGCGGTAGAAGCGATTTGCTTTTTTTAAGTGATAGGTTGAATCTTTGGTTAAGTTTCAGGATGGAGAGTTAATTCAGTTAAGTGACAATTCAGTTGCTTATTTAAATTATTCATTGTAATATTGCAATATAGTATTTATGATATGGGAGCTACCAATACCGAACATTATACCGAAGCGCAAAATAAAGTGGCAGGTCTGGCAAAAGCACTCGGGCATCCGGCTAGAATTGCAATAATGGAACACCTGCTAAAAGTGGGCAAGTGTATTTGCAATGACATTGTGACTGAGTTACCTCTAGCACAACCCACTATATCACAGCACCTTAAAGAGTTAAAAAATGTGGGGTTAATTAAGGGAAATATAGAGGGAACTGCAATTTGTTATTGCGTTGATGAAACAGCCATTGACACGTTAAAAATATATTTTGAAAATTTAATCCCAACACGCAGGGGTAAACAGAATAATGCTTGTTGCTAAAACTAAATAGACATGGAAAATCAAAATCAATTAAAGGAAATTGTTAAGCAAAAATATGGGGAGATTGCGTTGCAAAGCAAAGAAGTAAACCAATCTTCTTGTTGTGGTGCAAGCGGATGTTCTACAGAAATTTATAACATCATGAGTGATGATTACACGAATTTATCAGGCTACGCTGCTGATGCAGATTTAGGTTTAGGATGTGGCCTACCCACACAATTTGCAAAAATAAAAGCTGGAGATACGGTCATCGATTTAGGTAGTGGTGCAGGCAATGATTGTTTTGTGGCGCGTGCCGAAACTGGTGAGAGTGGAAAGGTAATTGGAATAGATTTTACACCGGAAATGATTAAACAGGCTAGGAAAAACGCCGATGACCTTGGTTTCAACAATGTGGAATTTCGAGAAGGAGATATAGAAAAAATGCCTGTTGCTGCAAACGTTGCTGATGTATTGGTTAGCAACTGCGTACTAAATCTAGTGCCAAATAAAGCTGCAGTTTTTAATGAAATTTTTAGGGTAATTAAGCCCGGTGGGCATTTTAGCATTTCAGATGTAGTGTTGGTTGGCAATTTACCTGAAACGTTACGGAGCGATGCAGAAATGTATGCCGGCTGTGTTTCTGGTGCAATTCAAAAAGAAGATTACCTTGATCTGATCAACTCAACTGGTTTCAAAAATGTAGTCATACAGAAAGAAAAGTCTATCATAATTCCGAGTGATATTTTAGAAAAGTACTTAAACGCTGAAGAGCTAAATAATTTTAAGCAAGGTGATACAGGCATTTTCAGCATAACGGTGTACGCAGAGAAACCAGTCGTTGCTTGTTGTCCGCCGGGCTGTTGTTAAGATATTATTTAGATCCGTTAGAAAATATATCTTCTGATGGCTATTTAAGCCGATAATGTATCGTATGTTGCCGAGACTTCTCTGAGTCGGCACTTAAAAGGAACAGTTGAATAAATTAAAATCGATAGAAGCAGAGAAGCTTCCAACGAATGATGAGCTCTTTTTGAAGTACTTTCTAAATCTGAAATAACGCTGAGATATTAGAGAAAAATTAAAACTCTGCTGCTAACTGGAAATTTGTATGCACTTGCCTTTTAATTTGCACTCGTTAAATAGGTTTTAAAACCAAATAGCCTGCCATTTTGGGCAGCCTATTTAATTATTATTAATTTATGATGCTTACATAATCGGCGCTAATTTGTGGTGCTTTAGCTTATTAACGACAAAGTTGCCAATGCCTTTCCCCATAATTGCGCCGTTGACATTTCCATCCATAAAGTGGATGCCTCCCCAATAGCGGCTCATGGCCGCTTCTGCAGCAGCCTGTTGGAAAGATGAAAAATTACGCGGAGCTAATCCGTAGGATTCCTCAACCGAATCAGTGTATTTATAATTAGGTCCAAAATAATAGGTTAAGATGGTAGCTGATGCGGCGGAGATGCAGCTGTGCCCGCTTACATATTCGGGAAATGGTGGGGTTTGCAGCAATGGTTTCCAGTTGGGGTCTATAAGTTTACGTATTGCTGTTTCAGGCCGTATTCTATTACTTCTGTACTTTTCGTCCCAGCATCCTATAAAACTGTCAGTAAGTCCAAATGCGACCATGCTGTAAATTTCCAATGACTTAGAAAAGCCTAATTTAGACTGCTGGCAAGCTATACCTGTTATGCCCATCCAGTGCGCCCCTGGCGATATCTTTTTCATACCAACCATTAAATGTCCCTCGTTTTTTATCGCAAAAGGATTGCAGTCCCAAAAACCGGCAATGGCCCGGTGCTCTGGGGTAAGGCCTGAACCACCATCTACGTAATTAGCCTTCATCATTTTAAAAAATGCCGAATTCTTGTCTGTTGAAAAAGGTGCCGGTGGTGTCGGTTTAAACTGAGAGCAGCTGTCAATAATAAACGTTCTGATTGTTTGAAAATATGGCTCTACCGGTGCAAAAAACCCAGGTGGCGTTGGATACCAGAAACCCTCTTTCCCAACTGGGGTATAACGCTGATAATTACTTATTCGGTTATAACGATCTGCTCTAACATACGACATTACCTGATTGACAATCTGGTTTGCATAGGACTGTGACTGCTGAATAATATCATCGTTAAAACCAACTCTGCGGCAAGAATCTAAAAATATTTTCTCAAAATCGTTGAATTGCCGTCCTGATGGCTGCATTCTTTTGGCGGTGCCAATCATGGCTAATATGGCACTTAATTGCGGTGAGTATTCACCAGAGTCCAGTGGTTTTTTTATATCAGGAAACTCATTCAAAAACCCCTTTAATGGCAATGCACGCTTGTCATTTAAAGACAACACCGTATAACCAGAAATACATGCGTAAGAATAAAACCTTGCTGCCAAAGGCGGATTGGTAACGTCATGGATCATAAAATCGGTCATCTTACCCAAAACTTTGGCAATGTCTTTATTACTAAGGTGCGGATAATTGTCCTGTTTTTTACAGCCAAACAAGCAGGTGAGTAGGGTGCAGAAAATTATTAATCGTTTCACTTATATTTGGTTTATACGGGATGTGGTTTACTTTTTATTGAACTCGAAAGCCCTTATTTTTTGCTGATTAATGCCTATAAACAAAGTGTTGTTGACAGTCAAAGCACTTCTGACATCCCCTTTTAATTTTATGCCGCTTTGTTGCGCTGGCACGTATTTAAACCCGCCTTTTCCGTCTCCTGTAAGCAATATGCCATGATTGGCATCGTACCGTCCGAAGCGAATACGCGATTGATAAATATTGCCGCAGAGCAACAGGTCTTTATACCCATCACCGTCATAATCAAAAGACGTGATGGTATAAACAGGGGAATATTGGGCCTGTAAAGGCAATGCTTTCTCTTTAAATTTTCCGTTCACAGTACTTTCAAAGTATGCCGTTGCTAAATAATTAGTTTTTAATAACTTGGCCCCATTTCTTTCCTCATTGGTAAACACCTCATTAATGCCGGCATCGGCATAGCTTTTATAATCATAGAAACGGCCACGCATAACACTCAGCTGATCTAATAACTCGTCCCTCGTAAGGTAGGGGTAGCTTTTGCCCATAACATAAAAACAAAGTATAGGGTCTATTGAGCCGTTATCATCAAAATCCTTGTAGTAAAGTTCGGCTGGTTGAGTATCGCTCACTTTGCATTGACTGTTAAGCCCAAGGTTGCCTACTATCAGGTCGGGTTTACCGTCTCCGTTAAAATCATCCACCTTTAAACTGTTCCACCAACCGGTGTATTGCTTATCAAAATATTGGTCTGTTTCATTTTTTAGCGTACCGCGGTGATTTATGAAAACACTAACGGGTAGCCAATCGCCGACTACCACCAAATCGTGTTTTCTATCGCCATTCATATCAATTGCCGCAGCATCCGTAACCATCCCTATATATTCTAATTGCGGGGCAATTTTTTTGATCTGATCAGTAAAATGACCCTTTCCATCGTTTATGAGAATAAAACTTTTCGGCGCCTCCGGATATCTAGAACCTGCATTTCGGCCACCCACAAACAAATCGGGTGAACCATCGCCGTTAAAGTCGCCTACGCGTGCGCAACTTTTGCTTATCAACATTGCAGGCAATGCTCCGTTAGCTTTTATCAAATTGCCTTTACCATCGTTTAGGTATAGCCTATCTTGAAATAATGGATCTGCATCTTTAAAATTAGCGTAACCGCCGCTTACAACGTATAAATCGGTATGTCCGTCACCATTGGCATCGAAAAATACCGCGTCGGCATCCTGGCTTTTTTTATCGGCCATAAAAGGTTGCTGGTTTTTAATAAACTTGCCTCCCCGCTGCTGGATAAACAATGCGCCGGCCTCAATGCCGTCGCCACCAACAAATACGTCTTCCAACCCATCGCCATTTACATCGCCTTTGGCCATGCATGGACCCACAAATGATAGTGCGTTAACCAACAGTGGCTGGCGCTTAAAATCGTTGATTTCATTAGGCACCTGTGTGGATGCTAACTGCGATGATATTTCTTTAAACAAGGGCTTTACCGCCGCAGGTTTATGATAGGTGTTTACAGCTTCGCTTTGCTTTAATGTGATCAGCTGATCAGCGGGTAGGTTTTTTATAATCTGCTGCTTGCCGCCAACCCAAACGACCCGCACCGAGTCAATATTTTTATGACCGCCTAAACCAAAATGCAGTACTGGAGATACTGACGACAAGTATCCCCGTGAGGGCGTTGCCTCAACTACTTGCTTCATGCCTTTATTAAACACAGTCACTAAGGCTCCTATACCACCCGTATTTTTTCCAGCTCCAACTAACTTTACGCTTAGGTAATGTTTAGCAGGATTGCCCATGTTCTTGTAAATGAAAGCCGAGCGATTGATGTTGTTCACCACCAAATCCAAATTTCCATCGTTGTCCAAGTCAGTATAAACCGCACCGTTACTGTTTGATGGAATGTTAACACCCCAGGCAACGCCTTTATTGGTAAAGGTATTCCCACCGTTATTTTTAAATATGTAGTTTTTAACATCAGACGAAGGCATGTTTTTTAGCATGGCTAATACGTGTGCGGGTTCTATGTTTCCATTGATGCTCGCAAAATAATTTGCATTGAACTTAATCACGTCCATATTGGTAAAATCGCGCATATAGCCATTTGTAACATACAGGTCTTTCCATCCGTCGTTATCATAATCGGCAAATAGTGGCGCCCAGCTCCAATCGGTATTTGAAATACCAGCCAACTGCCCTATTTCACTAAATGTGCCGTCGCCATTATTTATATGTAGCATATTGCGCATATATTGGTAATAAAACCCATTACGCAGGTTAACGTTAAAGGACTCATAATTATCTAGGCTTGCTAGTAATTTTTGCCTTCTATTATCTTCAGGAAGCATATCCAGGGTGAAAATATCCGGAAGGCCGTCATTGTTCACATCTGTTATGCTGTTACCCATCGAAAACAACGTGATGTGATCAAGTGTGCTCCGTATTTTATCAGTAAATGTGCCGTTGCCGTTGTTGATATACATCATATCTGGGATAGAATAGTCGTTGGAAACATATATATCCTGTAATCCGTCTCCATTGACATCTGCAATTGCGGCACTCAAGCCATAAGATAGGGTCGACCTGTCAAGTCCGGCTTCTTTCGTTACATCTTTAAAATGCCCATTGTCATTTCTAAATAGTTTTGAGGACACCTCGGGATCTGATTTCTTTTTTAGTTCCTGAATAACGGCATCATCCAAATCGTGCAATGCCCTGGGATTCTCATTTACCAAAAAAAGATCCAAGTCACCGTCACGATCGTAATCGAAAAAATAGGATTGGGTACTATATGATGAATCGGCGAGGCCGTAAGATTCTGCTTCGTCCTTGAATATCGGTATGCCCTGGGAATCCAAACCCTGATTGATAAAAAGCTGATTCTTACGGCTATCGCCGTCGCCTTTGCCTGAATAGCATTGGTAAATATCTAATTTACCATCACCATTAACGTCAACCATATTTACGCCGTTCTTCCATCCGTCTTCGCGTCCACGTACACCGGCCTGTTCGGTAATGTCATTAAATTTCATATTGCCTTGATTGAGATACAATTTATTCGAAGTCATATTGCCCGAAAAATAAATATCGTCTAAGCCATCACCGTTAATATCCCCTACGGCCACCCCACCGCCATTATAAAAAGCTGGGTAGTTTAAAATATTTTTGCTAAAGTCTTCATTGATCCGATTATTAAAAATAACACCTGTTTTTAAAGAATCAAGTAATGTAAAGAGTGTTTTCTCTGTCGCGATCTTTGAATTGTCTTTCCCAGAACGTCCACAAGCGGCTAAAATAATAACGCAAAAAATTGTTATGTAAAGTTTTGACATACAGGCAGTTTAACGGTAAGTATCTAGGGAAAGCGAAAACTGTCCCCTCTATTTACCCTGTTTATATTTGATAAAGGTTAGTTGTTTGTTAGGCACATAACTTGTGTCGCATAGTTAATGCGTAACAAATTAATGACAATGTGCTAAATATATGACTTTTAATTTTTCAATTTCTAATAAATTAAGATAATCTACATCATTATTGATTGAAACCTAGAAAATTGATTGCTTCGTTGAATTTTTAAAAATTGTGCCGCAAAACTGTTAAACAAAAAAGACTGCCCTTTTGAGACAGTCTCCCTGTTTTAATTGTTCTATTAATTGATTTTGTATTGAGCAATAAGGCAGTTACGCGTTCTGGATAGAATCCTTTATCTGCTTAGCCTATTTTTTTACTTTTGATTTGGCGTGCTGAACGTGATGTTGTCTGACCCGACAAAGTCATTAGCTTAGATTCGATATCAACGCTAACTCCATCGCGGTAATTATACAGATTTTCAACCGCATTGCCATATTTTGATTTGACCCATTCGGCAACTCTACTGCCATAACTTTCAAAATACCCCAGCAGTTTGACCCTCTCTTTTTGATTTATCAAACGCATGATGAATTTAGTCAGAAATTTCGTTCCTCATATTTTCGCCAGCGTTTGGAGCTAATAATTATCCAATGCCAACACCTGCCGCCACGCCTAAATAATAATGCTGGTGTAATTCTTGCTCGGTTTTTTTAGCTTTTACAAAAACTCCTTCGACTTTACAGGGAGAATGGTATTTGCATTTCTGCTGAAAAACTCTGAAAAAAATTCCTCAAAATTATATGACTTATAATTTGATTCAAAAATCAAGACAATTTTCTTTAGATCCTTGTTTCGTCTGCCTAAACGATGAGTTTATAAAAACTGTGCACATCAGCATTTGCAAAATTCATTTCATGTTATTTAGATCTCTGTTTGAACTGAGTTCGATTTACAACTTATCTGCAGCCACGCCTTCGTTTGTAATTTTTACAGGCAAAATCATTCCGGCTGCATCAAATTTCATTTCGTCAATACAAGTTTCCCTGTGATTTCCGTTGGTTTCCGTTAGAGGCCTGCGGTGATAAATAATATAATATTTGTCGCTTTTCTCGTTATGGACTACTGAATGATGACCGGCGCCTCTAGCAATTGAAGGATCTTGCTGTAAAATTTTACCAATCCGTTTAAATGGACCGAAAGGAGAATCTCCGATGGCGTAGGCAACAGAGTAATCTGGACCAGTCCAACCGCCCTCACTCCACATAAAATAATATTTACCGTTCCGCATAAACATGTAAGGACCTTCGGTGTATTTGTCTGGTGTAATATCCTTAAACGTAACCCCATCATCAAAAGGTATAAACCCGGTGAAATCATCTTTAAGCTTTGCAATGTTGCAATGGCCCCAACCGCCATAAATTAAATAATATTGACCGTCTTTGTCTTTAAAAACAAACTGATCTATGGGCTGTGCGCCATTTATATTATTGTTAACGAGTGGTTTACCTAGCAAGTCTTTAAACGGACCGCCAGGTTTGTTTGAAACTGCGACTCCAATGCCTCCAATTTCAGAATCTTTTTGCACATCGTTTGCACCAAAAAACAGGTAGTATTTATTGTTTTTTTCTACTATCGCAGGTGCCCACATGGCTTTCTTTGCCCACTTTACAGCAGCCGTGTCTACCACATGTGGGTGTTTTGTCCATTTAACAAGATCTTTTGATGAGAAAGCATCTAAAAAAACCTGGTTTTCATACTTGTCTGAATAAGTTGGGTAAACCCAGTATTGATTACCGAATATTGCCGCCTCTGGATCAGCGTACCAACCCGGAAAAATCGGGTTGCCAGACATTTTTTTAGAGGAAGCTTCTTTTGTGATCGTTTTCTTCATACTACAAGCAGAAAACAACACTGCCACAATTAAAATGGTAAAGGATAATTTCATGCTTTAAAATTAAAAAAAGATCTCCATAAATCTACGGAGAGCTTTTAGGTTTTATTAAAATGAAGATTGCTATTTGCTCAATTCTGCGAAATATTTATGAAACAATGGCAAGGTTTCTATGCCTTTGTAATAGTTGTAGACGTTGTACTTTTCATTTGGAGAGTGTAAGGCATCGCTGTCTAATCCAAAACCAAAAAGAACCGTTTTTAAACCTAATACTTTTTCAAAAAGAGAAACGATAGGAATACTTCCACCCCCACGAGTCGGAATTGCTTTCTTCCCGAAACTCTCTTGTATCGCTTTTTCTGCTGCTTGATATGCGATGCCATCCGTTGGCGTCACTGCGGGTTCTCCGCCATGATGAGCGGTAACCTTAACCTTTACATTTTTCGGAGCAATGCTTTCGAAATGTTTGGTAAATAATTCAGCTATTTCTTCAGAACTTTGTTTTGGAACTAAACGCATGCTTATTTTAGCATTCGCTTTGCTTGGTAATACTGTTTTTGCGCCTTCGCCAATGTATCCACTCCATATTCCATTAACTTCTAAAGTTGGTCGAGTTCCGGTTCGTTCTAAAGTAGAATAGCCTTTTTCGCCCCAAACTTCTTCAATTCCTAAATCTTTTTTGTAATCTTCTTTATCATGAGGAGCTGAATTTAGCGCTTTTTTCTCAGCATCACTTAATTCAACGACTTTGTCATAAAAACCTGGAATGTTAACGTGGTTATTTTCATCGTGCAGAGAGGCAATCATTTTGCATAGAATCGTAGCAGGATTTGCAACCGCACCGCCATAAACACCAGAGTGCAAATCTCTATTCGGACCAACCACTTCAACTTCCATATAAGCCAATCCGCGGAGACCAGTTTCTATCGAGGGATGCTCCATGCTAATCATCGAAGTATCAGAAATCAATACCACATCTGCTTTCAATTTCTCCTTATTTGCTTTTACAAAGATGCCCAAGTTGTTAGAGCCAACCTCTTCCTCTCCCTCAATCATAAACTTTATGTTACATGCCAAAGTGCTTGTTTGCATCATCAGCTCAAAGGCTTTTATGTGCATGTACATTTGTCCCTTATCATCACAAGCCCCACGGGCGTAGATTTTTCCATCACGTAAGGTCGGTTCAAAAGGTGGCGTATCCCAAAGCTCCAACGGGTCTGCCGGTTGTACATCATAATGACCGTACACTAGAATTGTAGGTAGTTTTTCGTCAAACATTTTTTCTCCATACACAATTGGATAGCCCGCCGTATGGCAAATCTCTACTGCATCTGCACCCGCGTCTTTAAGCTTTTGGGCAACAAAGTCTGCAGTTTTAAGGACGTCGGCTTTATATTTAGGATCGGCACTAACCGATGGAAAACGTAACAATTCAAACAATTCTTCTAAGAAACGATCTTTATGCGTTTCAACGTATTTTTTAATTTCTTGCATATCAATAAATCAATTTGAACAAAGATAGTATTTAGATATTAGTAGTTAGTATTTGGACAAGGGACATAAGATGGGAGATTTGAGACCCATCAATCGTTTAAGTAATTTAACGTTGCTTTTCGGCTGAAGTCCTCAAACATTCGGGTTTTGATCGGCGTCGCTATTGCACGCTAAAAAACGATGCTGACTTGCTGCAATCCTACATGTGATTGTTAGCAAAAACCGAATGCCTTGCACCCATCATTCTAGAATTAGAAAAATGTTCTCTATTTCTTTCCTCGAGCAGGCTAGCAATTGGAAAAAAAACTGTGACATTTTTAATAGTCATTCTCAATTTCCGCAAATTTTCACAAAAAAAAGCATCGACTTAAAATCAATGCTTCCGATTTTATGTAAGTTGAAAAACTAGCTCATTTTCAGCTTTTTCTGAATGTCGTTTACATAAGTTTTAAACTTCTTGTCGGTATCAATTAAGTCCTCAACCGTTTGGCAGGCATAGATAACGGTACTGTGGTCTCTTCCACCAAAAAATGCGCCGATAGTTTTCAGAGATGATTTGGTATGGCTTTTAGAAAGGTACATAGAAATTTGTCTAGCCTGCACGATTTCGCGTTTGCGGGTAGGAGATTTAACCATGTCTACAGAAACTTCAAAATACTCACAAACGAGTTTTTGAATGTATTCCATCGAAATTTCCTTTGTGGTATTTTTAATGAAATTTTTCAACATTTGCTTTGCCAATGCCAAATCTATCTCCTTTTTGTTAAGCGTTGCCTGTGCCAATAAAGAAACCATCGCTCCTTCTAGCTCACGTACGTTATTATCGATGTTATGTGCCACGTATTCTACCACCTCTTCCGGCAATTCTATGCCATCGGCATACATCTTTTTTCTTAGTATAGCTACACGTGTTTCTAAATCTGGTACTTGCAGATCTGCTGAAAGACCCCATTTAAATCTACTTAACAAGCGCTCTTCCAATCCAACTAAATCTTTTGGTGGTTTATCTGAAGTTAAAATTACCTGCTTACCAGACTGGTGCAAATGGTTGAAAATATGAAAAAATATGTCTTGAGTTTTTTCCTTACCGGCAAAGTTATGCACATCATCCATAATAATGATATCCATTGCCTGATAAAAATTAACAAAATCGTTGATGGTGTTATTTTTGAGGGAATCTACAAATTGTTGGCAAAATTTTTCACAACTCACATAAATAATCAACTTATCCGGCATGTTGCGTTTTACCTCATTTCCGATGGCTTGAACCAAATGCGTTTTACCCAGACCCACACCGCCATAAATCATTAATGGATTGAAAGAAGTGCCTCCGGGTTTGGCTGCAACGGCATAGCCTGCAGATCTCGCTAAACGGTTGCAATCACCTTCAATATAATTATCGAAAGTATAATTTCCATTTAATTGAGGATCAACATTTAATTTCTTCAGACCAGGGATAATAAACGGATTTCTAATGTCTTTATTGATAGAAACAGGAATGGGCATGGATTGCATTTTTGATTCTGCACCGTTGCCATTCGACGGCATATTGGTCGTGTATGGACTGCCACTGTTTGATGATTTATCCACTACAATATTATATTCTAACCGACCAGCTTCTCCAAGTTGTTTTTTAACAGTTTTTCTCAATAGGCCAACATAGTGTTCCTCCAACCATTCATAAAAGAACAAACTAGGAACTTGTATAGTTAAAATATTGCCTTCTAATTTAAGGGCTTTTACCGGCTCAAACCAAGTCTTGAAACTTTGGGTTGGGATATTGTCCTTAATGATTTGAAGACAGTTTTTCCATACTTCGTTACTTGTTTTTTCCATGCTCAAATTCATACTTTATTGGTTTACAGTGCCCATAACACTTAAAATAGTGCTGCTGTTCCGCTCTTCGAAGATTGGCAAAATTATCAACATTTTAAACAAAAATTTGAAATAAATTGTAACGCACTAGCATGCAGCATCGTACCCTAGTTAACCTTAATTTATTGTGTGGATAACTTATTTTTAACATTTATCAATACTCGCCAAACGAATTTCGAAGGACGTCTGCAATCTCTCCTAGTGTCGCATAATGCTCTACAGCATCTATTATAACTGGCATCAAATTTTGGCCATTGTTTGCTGCCGCAGCTATATTTTTTAACGCAATAGAAACCTTTATGTTGTCTCGTTTTGCCTTTAGTTGCGTTATCTTCTCAATTTGAACCTTTCGTATTTCGTCGCCAACATTAAACACTTCCGAAACCTCAGCCTCACTCTGTGTGAACTTGTTTACCCCCACCAAAACCCGTTCTCCGTTTTCAATCTCAATTTGATAAGCGTAAGCAGAAGCCGCAATTTCCTGTTGCATGTACTCGCTTTCTATCGCAACTACAGAACCACCCATCGCATCAATTTTATCAATATACAGCCAAGCTGCCTTTTCAACCTCGTCTGTTAAACTTTCAACAAAAAAAGAACCCGCCAAAGGATCCACGGTTTCCGTAATGCCACTTTCAAATGCTATTATTTGTTGAGTGCGGAGGGCAATTTTAGCCGCTTGTTCTGTAGGCAATGACAATGCCTCATCATAACCATTTGTATGCAACGACTGTGTGCCGCCGAGCACTGCAGCCATAGATTGCGCGGTAACTCTTACAATATTGTTCTGCGGTTGCTGAGCGGTTAGGGTTGAACCGCCAGTTTGCGTGTGGAAACGCAACATCTGCGCTTTAGCATCAGTAGCACCTAACTCCTTTGTTATCTTTGCCCACATTCTCCTCGCAGCCCGGAATTTTGCAATCTCTTCGAAAAAATTATTGTGGCAATTGAAAAAAAACGACAGTCGCTTTGCGAAAACGTCGATATCCAACCCTTTGCCAATAGCTGCTTTCAAATAGGCCTTGCCATTTGCCAAGGTAAAGGCCAGCTCCTGCACCGCGGTAGAACCCGCCTCTCTGATGTGGTAGCCAGATATAGAAATGGTATTCCATTTAGGAACCTCCTTGCTACAAAATTCAAAAATATCGGTAATGATGCGCATGGAGGGTTTTGGAGGATAGATGTAAGTTCCTCTTGCTGCGTACTCTTTTAAAATATCGTTTTGTATGGTGCCAGATAATTGCAGTAAGTTTGCTCCTTGTTTTTTTGCGAGTGCAATGTACATAGCAAGCAAAATAGAAGCCGTTGCATTGATGGTCATCGATGTCGTAATGTCTTGCAAAGCAATCCCTCCAAAAAGAACCTCTATGTCTTCCAAGGAATCTATCGCCACGCCAACTTTACCAACCTCTCCGGCAGACATTTCATGGTCGCTATCATAACCGATCTGTGTAGGTAAATCAAACGCGACAGACAAACCATTTGTTCCTTGATCCAACAAATAATGGTAACGTTTGTTAGATTCCGCTGCGGTAGAAAACCCGGCATATTGCCTCATAGTCCATAGTCTACCTCGGTACATGTCTTTTTGAACACCTCTGGTAAATGGAAATTCACCCGGCAACTCGTTCATTGGATTTGCAGAGGTATAAAGCGCTTTGATTTCTATACCCGAAGAAGTTTTGTGCGAAGAGTTGCTCATTGAGGTAAATTTGAATTTATAAAGGGTATAGAAACTAACTATTAATCAATTTTGTAAGATAACGCTTCTTTTTCCAGTTTTCAAGAATTCCTTAGAACAAGTATTTGTTTCACCGAGTAACAATATAATTGGCGCCGACAAACAATAGCTCGCATTTTAGCTAAAACAATTGGTGGATGTCTTGTTTAATGAGGTTTATTGTCAAATCGTATGGATTTTCTTCTATTTCTGCCATATGTTCCAATATCGCTTTAGCTAAATCCATACCTGTTGCTTCGTTACCTAAACCTTGTGCCCCATTATTTAACATTGCAATGGTATCGTCTTTAAGTTTTCTTACCACTTGCCAAGTGCTTGTGCCCACATACAATTGTTGGGTTATGTTGTGCTGGTATTCAGACCTTACCTCGGTCAATACTGCTGCTTGTAACTCGCTTATGCCAATGCCAGAATGATGAAGCCGCAACAACATATTTGACGGATTTATACGGTCGATGAAAAGAATTAATCGTTCATGTGCTTGTAAACGCAAGGGCAATAAGTGGGCGCGGGTTTCCCGTTGCAGTTCCAAATTTCTTAAAGATAGAAGGCGCGTAATATCTTTTCTAACAATGCCATAAATAGCCAACAAGGCCAGAAATATCCCTAAAAATAAGGTGACCATTTCTATTAAAAAAGACGGGATAAACATAGCTTTGATATTTTATTACGGTAATTTAACGAACGCAATCGGCAAAAATGTGCATTATTATTTATATTTGTATGAGTTTAGAACAAATACCATGAGCATAGCCGTAGACAGTACATTCGCACCCGTAACATTTTCTGAGGGCGCTGTAAAAGAATTGAACAAGTTGAAAGATCAGCAGGAGATTGCAGAAAATCATGGCTTACGTGTTGGCGTTGAAGGCGGAGGTTGTGCAGGTATGAATTACATACTGGGATTTGACCAGCGAAAAGATGGTGACCAAGAGTTTCTTATAGAAGGAATTAAAGTTTTTATGAATAAATCCCATCAAATGTATTTAATGGGTATGATGATAGACTGGCAAGATGGCCTTAATGCTAGAGGATTTACCTTTGTAAACCCAAATGCCACAAGTACATGTGGTTGCGGAACCAGTTTTTCTGCCTAATTAAATTTTTTTGTAACATATCTTACAGTCTCCTTGTCTATAACATGGAGATTTTTTTTTGAATGGAGTAAAAAACTTTCTGCCTAAAGCATTCGCAAAGCTTTATAAAATGAGTTAAAGAATGTATTTTGCATAGATTAAATTTAAAGATATCCTTAAGTACCTCAGAAACAAAATCTATTTCCAAGTAAATGAATTATAGAGAAAACATTCGGTTAGCCATACAGTCCATCAGATCTAACCGATTGAGAACAATGCTTACCGCGCTCATTATTGCCATTGGCTTAAGTGCATTGGTTGGAATTTTAACAACGCTAGATGCGGTAAAAAGAAGCATGACCGAAGCATTTAGCAACATGGGTGCAAATTCTTTCACGATTAGAAACAGAGGTACAGGTATAAGAATAGGCCAAGGAAAACGACCAAAACCCTTTCGATCAATTACTTATGAAGACGCTTTAAAGTTTAAAGAAGAACAAAAAACGCCTGCGACGGTTGCCGTTAGTGTTTTTGCAAGTGGAGGCGCTACTGTAAAAAGTGGTAGTCTAAAGACCAATCCAAACATCAATGTTCAAGGAATAGACGAAAACGGGCTTTCCTCTCAGGGCCTAAATCTAAGTGCAGGCAGAAATTTCAGTTTATCAGAAATTGCTCTTGGCAGCAATGTGTGTATTGTGGGAAATGAAGTGGTAGAAAGATTGTTCGAACACGAAGATCCCCTCGACAAATTAATCAGTGTGGGCAACAACCGACTAAAGATAATTGGGGTACTCGAAACGAAGGGATCGAGCATCGGCTTTAGCGGAGACAGAGCTGTTTATGTGCCTCTGTTAAAAGCGAAACAGATTAACGACAATGCAAATCCTTCTTACACCGTTACGGTTATGGTACCTGGAAACGACATGATGGAAACAGTAATTGGCGAATCTACTGCGCTCTTTAGAAACATTAGAAAAGTTCCTGTTACTGGCAGCAACAACTTCGAAATCTCTAAAAGCGACGCCATTGCACAAACCCTGTTTGAGAACTTGAAATTCGTGGCCATTGGTGGAGTATCCATCGGAATTATAACCTTAATTGGTGCGTCTATAGGTTTAATGAACATCATGCTAGTTTCTGTAACTGAACGTACGAGAGAAATTGGAATTAGAAAAGCAATAGGCGCAAACCCAAAAGTAATTCGTAGGCAGTTTTTAATTGAGGCAGTAGTTATTTGTTTAATGGGAGGCGCATGCGGAATATTTCTCGGCATTGTTCTGGGAAATATTATTTCGCTAAGCATGGGAGGAACCTTCATCATCCCATGGCTCTTTATTATGGGCGGATTTGTACTTTGTGTAATGGTTGGAATTGGCTCTGGTTATTATCCAGCAAAAAAAGCGTCTAAATTGGATCCGGTAGAAGCGCTCAGGTATGAGTAAAGCTCTATTTTAACCTAAGATTTGATTGGCGCATAAGATTTCTGAAATTGAAATCTGCAAACTATAGATTGTAAGGTTTATTCGATGATACCTGATTGGGTTTTATTATTCACGTCTATTGCGTTAAAAATAATTTGTTTAAGTGGAGGTCATTGCTATATGAGTTGCTGTAAAATCGAACAAAATTGCTGCTACATAAATGAACACTATATTATTCCAATATTTACAATATTAAATTGAGCAATTTATTAACGCTCTTTAAAATCTTTTTTCGGCAGCGAAGGCAAAAATAAATATCGTTTCAATCGTTAGCGCCTAAAAGCCGCATAAATCGATATTGTTTGTTTTTTAGTTAATGTGACATTTACCTTAAATTACAGGTTTGTTAACTTCCGAATTCGGTGGGCAGTAGAATGTATTCCGCGCCCTTTGTAAGATGGGATTTATAAATTTTCTTAAGCATTCTATTTACGTCATCCGTAAGATCAAATTGAAGGTCTTCATGTAGTTTTTCTACCTTTTTAATCACCGCATCTGCAGATTTTACGAAGAAAACGGCAAATTGAAAACCGAAATCTTTTCCTCGATAATGAGGGGTATTGAACAAAATTGGCATCGAATTTAACAGCAACACTTTAAGTTCAACCTCCGAATAACTATCCTTGGTAATTTTAAAAAAATGATTTATGATTGTGGTCATTTGCCTAAAATAATAGAGCGCATCTCGGTAACTGACATGCTGGATGCTTGCTACAACGTTTCCAATTTCCTTCGCAATTACTTCTTTTCTTGCGTGTAGATCGATTTCGGTTTCTAACAGCCTAAAATGCAGATGTTCAGTCAAGATTTTATCTTTCGCAACTAAACGCAATAAAAGCTTGTCTTTTTCCTTTTCAGGCAAAGCCATAATCGCTTCTTTTAAATCTTTATGTTCGGATAACTTCATCAATTAACTCAGCAATTCCGCGGTTAGCGTCAAAATAGAAAAACCTCAGCTAGAAAGGATTTTTACCAATGTATTCTTCCCAAGCCCAAGCAGAACTCAGCATTTCATTTAAATCTAATTCCGTTTGCCATTTAAGAGCCTCTTTAGACTTTGTCACATCTCCATAAATCTCTACGATATCGCCACCTCTTCTTTTTCCGATTGTATAGTTAAGTTTAACACCGGTAGAGTTTTCGAACGCGGAAATAATTTCTAACACCGAAGATCCTTTACCGGTTCCAATGTTAAATACCTCATAATTATCAGTATCGGTATTCGTTTCCAATCGCCTAATAGCAGCAACGTGCGCCTTTGCCAAATCTACCACGTGGATGTAATCTCTGATGGCAGAACCATCTGCGGTTGGATAATCATCGCCGTAAACGGTAATTGGACCTCTTTTGCCAATGGCCGATTGGGTAATAAACGGTACCAAGTTGGCAGGAACACCGATCGGCAATTCGCCAATGAGCGCGGTTTCATGCGCTCCAACAGGGTTAAAATACCTTAAAGCAATCACCTTTAACCCATCAGCAGTTGACGCAGTTTCTGAAAGAATCTCTTCTGCTACCTGTTTAGTGTTTCCATAAGGAGATTCGGCAGGCTTAACAGGGGCAGATTCTGTTACAGGCAAACTATCTGGCTGGCCATAAACTGTACAAGAAGACGAAAAGACAAAATTTATTTTACTGTTAAAGGATGTCAGCAGATTTATTAGGCTGAAAAAATTATTCTTGTAATATTTCAACGGCTGTTCAACAGACTCTCCAACTGCTTTAAAGGCTGCGAAATGAATAATGCCTGTGATGTCTGCATGTGCTTTTGCAAAATCTTCTACTGCTTTAGGATCTTGTAAATCAAATTTTTCAAAGTCAAATCTTTTACCAGTAATTTTTTCTAGTTGATCAAGAATCTCGATTTTTGAATTCGACAAATCATCTACAATGACAACATCATAACCTGCACTGTGTAATTCTACAACGGAATGAGAGCCTATATAACCGGTACCGCCAGTAACTAAAATTTTAGACATACTATTTATTAAAAGTGGTAAAATCTTTGTGATCAATCTTTTCTAAAGCATCTGTAGGTAATCCTTTAAAATATGCGTAGGTAATTTTTAATCCCTCTGCCCTATTAACTTTTGGCTCCCAGTTTAACAAAGCTCTAGCTTTTGTTATGTCTGGTCGGCGTTGCTTTGGATCATCTTGGGGCAATTCTCGATATACAATTTTTTGTGAGGTTCCTGTAAGTTTTATAATTTCTTCACAAAACTGCTTTATTGTAATCTCATCGGGATTGCCAATATTTACTGGCGAAGCATAATCGCTCATTAGTAAACGAAAAATACCTTCAACTAAATCGTCGACGTAGCAGAATGAACGGGTCTGGCTTCCATCCCCAAAAATTGTTAAATCTTCGCCCCGCAAAGCTTGCCCTATAAATGCCGGCAACACTCTTCCATCGTTTAATCGCATACGTGGCCCGTAAGTATTAAAAATACGAACAATACGCGTTTCTACACCATGAAATGTGTGGTAAGCCATGGTTATTGCTTCTTGAAAACGTTTTGCTTCATCATAAACGCCCCTCGGTCCAACAGGGTTTACATTACCCCAATATTCTTCTGGCTGGGGATTAACATTCGGGTCTCCATAAACTTCTGAAGTAGATGCGATCAGCATTCTAGAACCTTTGGCTTTAGCCAGCCCTAAAAGATTGTGTGTACCGAGAGAACCCACTTTTAGTGTTTGGATTGGAATTTTTAGGTAATCGATTGGACTAGCAGGAGATGCAAAATGCAAAATATAATCTAGTGCTCCCGAAACATGCACAAACTTGGAAACATCGTGGTTATAAAACTCAAAACGCTCTAACTTAAACAAATGTTCTATGTTGGCTAAATCGCCGGTAATTAAGTTATCCATGCCAATAACATGGTATCCTTCCTTAATAAAACGATCGCACAGATGGGAACCCAAAAAGCCTGCAGCACCTGTAATTAAAATTCTTTTATTGCTCATTTGTAACTAATTTCCTGCCAATGCTATTGTAATAAAATCCTAAATCTATCATTTTTTGTAAATCGTAGAGATTTCTGCCATCGAAAATAACCTTATTTTTTAGTGTCTCTTCCATTTTATCATAATCTGGATTTCTAAAGACAGACCATTCTGTAGCGATTAATAAAGCGTCGCAATTTTCTAAAGCAGCATATTGATTTTGTGCATAGGCAATTTTATCTCCTATTAAAGCCTCCACGTTTTCCATTCCCTCTGGATCGAATGCCGTAATTGTTGCACCTTTTGCCAACAACGCATCGATGATGTAAAGCGCTGGCGCTTCCCTTATGTCATCTGTTTCTGGTTTAAAAGAAAGGCCCCAAAGTGCAAAGTGCTTGCCATTCACATCTCCTTTAAAATATTTTAAAACTTTATCAACCAAAATGGTTTTCTGTCTTTCATTTACGGCCATCACAGACTTTAACACCTGAAAATCATATTTAGAATCATCTGAAGACTTTACCAATGCTTGTACATCTTTTGGAAAACAAGAACCGCCGTAACCAATTCCCGGAAAGAGGAAACGTTTGCCAATCCGCGCATCAGATCCAATACCGCGCCTAACGGCATCTACATCGGCGCCTACAAGTTCACACAGGTTAGCAACTTCATTCATGAAGGTAATTTTGGTCGCCAAGAAAGAATTTGCGGCATATTTCGTCAACTCGGAAGAACGCTCATCCATAAACAAAATTGGATTGCCTTGTCTTACGTAGGGGCCATAAAGTTCTGCCATAAGTTTGATTGCACGTTCACTAGTCGTTCCTAAAACCACTCTATCAGGTTTCATAAAATCGTCTACAGCAACGCCTTCTCTTAAAAACTCTGGATTAGAAACTACGTCTACTTCTACATTTGTATGCGCCTTAAATACCGCAGAAACCTTATCCGCTGTACCTACAGGAACTGTAGATTTGTTTACGATAACTTTATATTCTGTAATGATTTTGGCCACATCTTCTGCCGCACCAAGAATATAAGAAAGGTCTGCAGCTCCGTCTCCACCCGGAGGCGTTGGTAATGCCATAAAAATAATTTGTGCATCCTTTACTGCATCAGCCAATACAGACGTAAAGGTTAACCGACCTTGGTCTATGTTTCTATGAAAAAGCTGCTCTAGGCCAGGTTCGTAAATTGGAATCTTTCCATCTTGCATTTTCTTAACTTTTGCCTGATTGATATCAACGCAAATAACATTGTTGCCTGTTTCTGCCAGACACGTTCCGGTTACCAAACCAACATAACCTGTACCAATTACGGCTATTTTCATAGGGACTAAATTTATAAGAGAAAAATATTTTACTTTGCAGCGAAGATAATAAATACAGAATGACTTTTTTATACTCCATAACGATTAAATTATATTTTTTTATTGTTTGGGTAAGTTCTTTCTTTAATGCAAAGGCAAAGCTGTTCTTAGAAGGGCGTAAAAATGTTTTTATCGACTTAAACCATTCACTTTCAGCAGGAAAAAGAAGAATTTGGTTTCACTTTGCATCTCTTGGGGAGTTTGAACAGGGAAGAACAGTGCTAGATCAAATAAACTCTGCACACAGCGACAAAGAGATTGTTGTTACCTTTTTCTCTCCTTCAGGATACGAAATAAGGAAGAACTATCCGGGCATAAAAGTCTTCTATTTACCAATGGACTCTTGGTTGAATGCCAAAAAATTTATAGAAATCGTTAATCCTTGCGTCGCAATTTTTACAAAATACGAATTTTGGCATTTTTACTTTTCAGCGTTGAAGCAAAAAAATATTCCATTGTTTGTAATCTCCTCGATTTTTAGAGATAGCCAACCTTTTTTTAAATGGTACGGAAATTTTAACCGAGAAATATTAAAATGTGTAACGCATTTTTTTGTACAGAATAGAGAAAGTGTTTCATTACTAGCCTCCATTAACCTCTGCAATGTTACGCTTGCAGGCGATACAAGATTCGATAGGGTTTTCCAAAATGCCATTTCTCCAAAACGCCTTCCAATAGTTGAAAATTTTATAACTGGCCACCCAACTTGCATTGCAGGGAGCACATGGCCTGAAGATGAAGGAATTCTGTCGGCTCTGCCTGAACAATATCCTAATTGGAAGTTTATAATCGTTCCGCATGAGATTGACGAAAAACATCTTACCAACATCGAACACCTATTCCCTGCTTCGAGTATCCGGTTTTCAGTACTTAGTACGGAATCTACATTATTAACAAGACCGAAACCGGGCATTAATGTTTTAATTGTCGACAATGTAGGAATGCTTTCCTCAATCTACCAATATGGTAAAGTTGCGTATATCGGCGGGGGATTTGGCGCGGGTATACACAATACCCTAGAGGCGTCGGCATTTGGATTGCCTGTTATATTTGGACCTAAATACAAAAAGTTTCAAGAAGCTAAAAACCTAATCTCCATCGGAGCAGCGAAAAGCATTACAGGAAATGCAGCATTAATTAAAGCATTTAACTATTTCGAAAAAAATAACGCGGGCTCAACCGCAGCGAAGAACTACGTCGCAGAAAACAAAGGAGCGACGAAAATAATTTTAGACTACATAATGCCTATCTTAAATTCCGTAGAGTAGGAAAATACCAAACTTAAACTTTCGATAATTTAGCGGCTACTTCCCCTACTATTTTAGATACCTGAGCGGCTACATTTACCGCAATTACATCAGTTTCGTCTTTGGTAGGAACTTCGAGCGCTTCAAACTGACTTTTTAGCATGTTTAAGTGCATAAAATGATTTTCTCTGCCTTTAATACGTTTTGAGATGAGCTTATAATCGCCTGACAAGAAAACAAAGCAAATGTTGGGATTATCCACTCGCAACATATCTCGGTATTTCCTTTTGAGCGCTGAACATGCGATGACACAAAAGTTGCCTTTTTCTGAATCTTTATGACCAATCTTAGCAATTGATTTTAACCACCCGTATCGATCTGTGTCAGTTAATGGAATTCCTGCTGCCATCTTATCAATGTTACTTTGCGGATGCAGATCGTCACCATCGATAAAATGAGCGTTTATTTTTTTAGCGAGCGCCTCACCTATTACGCTTTTACCGCTCCCTGAAACGCCCATAACAATAACTAGCTTGCCAGCGATCATTACTCTACCATTTCCTGTAATACATCTATAAATAAAGAATTGTCGTTTAAACTTTCTACAAGTTGAACACCTTCGCCTCCCAAACCTATAAACTCTTCGTGATATTCTACTGTTATTTCATACAATGTTTCCAAACAGTCGGCCACAAAAGCTGGGCTAAAAACTAGGAGTTTTTTCTTTCCTTCAGCCGCCAGTTTCTTCAATGTATCTGTAGTATACGGCTGTACCCAAGGATCCCTGCCCAACCTAGATTGGTAACAAACCGTATAATTTGCCTGATCTAGTTTAAGCTCTTCTGCAATTAATTTTGCGGTATGATGGCATTGTGCAGAATAACAATACTTATTAGTATCGTTAAAATTATCACAACAATTCTCTACTTTTAAACAATAGCTTTCTGTATGATCGCATTTTTTGAGCTGTCTTTGTGGCAAGCCATGAAAACTAAAAAGAATATGGTCAAAATTTTCAAGACCGTGTTTTCTACCGTTTTCAGCAAAAATTTTAATCATCTTCTCATTGTCGTGAAAAGAATTTACAAAGGAAATTGGAGGAACCGTTTGCCATTTTGAGACAATTTCCATCACCAATTGCATTACAGAACCTGAGCTCGCCGAAGCATATTGCGGAAACATTGGTATTACTTGGATGCTTTCTACAAGACTGTCTTTAAGTCTTTGCAATGCCGATCCTACTGAAGGTGTTTGATACCGCATTGCAAGTTCCACTTGATAATCGTCGCCCAACCTGGCTTGCAAACTATTTGCCTGTTTAATGCTATAATATAAAAGTGGCGAGCCGTTTTCGCCCCAGATTTCCCTATACAATTTAGCTGTCTTTGGACTTCTAAAGGGCACTATAATGCCTTTAACAAGAAGCGTACGATTAAATTTTGGAATGTCAATTACCCGTTCATCCATCAAAAACTGATCGAGATATTTTCTCACATCGGGCACTTTTGCACTGTCGGGCGTACCAAGATTTACCAATAAAATTCCTTTTTTGCTCATAATTAAATTTCAAAAATTACCCCAATGGAGGGTAAAATATTTCCGCTAGCGTCTTGCAACAGCTTTGTCCTATACCGCGAAGGATCTCCGATTGCATCTTGCGCATTCCCGTTTGCATCCCGATCTAACACCAATGGCGACTGCAGCTGGTACTTATTGTTGCTTAAGTTTTGGATGTCTAGATATAAGTTTAAGTTAAATTTTTTAAAGGGAAATTTCTTATCCACTCTAGCATCAATCTGGTAAAAACTTTTAAGCATGTTGGCATTTAGCCTGTTATAATCAGGAATTCCGGCAGGAAAAACTGTATAATTTACTTTAAGAGAAGAGTAGGGAATATTATATGGCGTGTAAGGCGTACCTCCAGAGTATCTAACCTTTGCACCAATTTCCCAATTTCTTGGTAGAATTTTACCTGCTGTTACGCTTAAGATATACCTGTTGTTCCAGCTAGATTGTACATAATTTGCGTTTTTATCTTTAAACTCACTCCTGTACAAGGTTAATGCAAAAATACCGTAAAAACCTTTATTTAACCGTTGTTGGGCGAAAAACTCTACCCCATAACTTCTCCCTTCCGTTTCGCCAACTACCGGATTATTCCCCACTACGCCGAAATCTGCACCAAGATTTGCCAAAGGAACTGTGTCTTGAAATACTTCTACCAAGGGATAATTTGCATACTTTTTATAAAATCCCTCCACAGTAAATTTTGTGTTTTTTTGTGTATTGTATTCTAAACCTGCAACCAAATGCGTTGCCTTTATATAATCCACCGATTTATTTAATAAAGGAGCATCCGTACTAGTTCTATAACCGAGTAAAGTGTAAGCAGGTAACTGGTAATAAATGCCAGTATTAAAATTGAAGCTAATTTTCTCTGTAAAATTATAAGAGGCAGAAAATCTTGGTGAGAAAGTCTTAAATGGATTCTGCATCTGGCTGGCATAATCGCTGCCATCTATTCTAAAACCTCCAGAAAGATTTAATTTATCGTTGAAATATGGAGCGCTTATCTGTAAGAAAGCGCCATATTTTAAAATATTAAGGTCGGAGGAATAGTTGAAAGTTTGCGAGGGATAGTATACCAAATTATTTACATGATATTGGCCAGTTTCTATGCCAAAGCCAAAATTAATTTTATACCTACCTTCTAAAGATGAGTTTTCTATACGAAACTTATTTTCTGCTTCTTGAGAAGAATAATCTAAAGTACGAAGTTTACGCTCGTCGTTATTTTCATATTTGACGGCGCTTGTATTCAAATAATTTCTACTAAGTACAACTGTAGAAAATCCTCTCTGCCGATAGTTTTTATAAACTGCGCCGACGGTATAATTGTCTTGTGCATTCTTTGGCAAGTTTGCCAGATTATAAAGATTTGCCTCTGTCGGATCGGCAGCAAAATTTAACGTAAATTTATCTATTGCGCCTAAGCCTAAGACGGTAAGTTCATTGTGGCTATTAAATCGAGTCTTTACCTTAAACTGAAAATCTTGATATTGTGGCAAAAATGGCAAACCTAAAAGCTTAAACAAACCTTGCAGATAGGACAATCTATAAGATGCTATAAAAGTAGTTTTTTTGCCTATTGGACCATTTATCGCGGTAGCAAAATCGCTAGAACCTAATGTTAAAGATGCAGCCAATTTATCTGGATTGCCGTCCGTTTCTTTAAATTCAAACACAGAACTCATTGCGTTTCCTCTTGAAGCTGGAAAAGCGCCGGAATAAAAATCTACTTCTTTAATAAAATCGACGTTGATTAATCCAACGGGGCCTCCAGAAGAACCTTGGGTACTAAAATGATTGATGTTAGGAATTTCTACGCCATCTAAATAAAATCTATTTTCGTTTGGGGCGCCTCCTCGGATGATGATGTCATTCCTAAAACTAACGGGCACAGAAACACCCGGTAAAGATTGAATAACTTTTGAAATATCTCTATTGCCACCTGGGTTTCTTTTAATTTCTGTCGCGCCGATGGTACGTAAGCTTAGCGGACTTTCTATCGGCTTTAAAAACCTTTGCTTTTCAATTGTAACTTCCGCAAGCTGATTGTTATCCGATTCTAACGCTAAATCTAAGTTTACTGCCACAGCATTAGTTACCGAAATATCAAAGACAGGTTTGCTTTTGTAGCCCAAAAAAGAAACGATTAAATTATAAACGCCCGGCTTCAAATCCTTGAGCAAATATTGTCCTAAACTATCTGTTTTACCAGAAACTGCTAAATTCTGTATTTTTACCGTAGCACCAACTAACGGTTGATTGGAATATTCGTCAGTCACTTTTCCCTTAATTTCTCCACTTTGCCCAAAAGCAGTCTGAATTGTTCCAAGGAAAAAGAAGACGATAATTAATCTTTTATTCATAAATGAAAAGCGGTAGACCCCGAGTTATTTATACCAAAACAAATATCAAGTTAAATTGATTGTCAGTTGCTTTAGATTAAGCCATTTTTTGGTAAAAAGTAATGAATCATGCTAGCCCTTTGTTTTGTACAACTGCCACCAAGGCAAGTTGGGGCTTTGGTGATGTTCTAAATGATATCCAAAAAAATAACAAGTTATAAAAGCTATAAAATGATTTTTACGCAATGTTGAGGCTTGGTATTGGTTATTGTGCTCGCCCTTATGTGGCAAGTAGGTGCCAAAATAAAATAGTTGAAACGTACTCATTAGCGAAGGAAGTACCCAAAAAAGCAACAAATTGCGCTGATCAAACCAAATTTTTAAAACATTAAAGGCCACAGCCATTATAACGAGCTGAATAACCGTAACATAATTTAACATAAAATGAAAATACCACTTAAAAAATCCGTGTGGAGAAAAATCAGGATCTAACTCTGTGTGTACATCACTATGATGAAGATGATGCTTTTTATATAAGTTGCGGTAGAAAAAACCTGCATAAAGAAAAACACACAACCTACCTATAAAATTATTTAGTTTTTTGCTTCCTGTAATTGTGCCATGCATGGCATCGTGCGCAGTAATAAACAAACCAGTAAATAAGTGCATTTGCACCAAAACCAGTACATATGCTAATGGATTTGCCCAAGAAAATTGCCAATTTAATAAACAAGTAAGCAAAAAAAACCAACAAGCAATCACCAAAAATGCCATCAAAACTCCGAACTCAGAACTTTTAGTTTTGCCAACAGCCATATAATTTAACATTATAATTTAAAAGGCTTCTATGGAAGTTTTAACATTTTCCATCAGCCATAATGGCGTAGATGTTGCGCCACAAATCCCTACTGTATCGTTTTCATCAAACCAATCTTTGTCTATTTCGGCGATACTAGAGACGAAATAAGAATTCGCGTTAAATTTTTTACAAACATCATAAAGCACTTTTCCGTTTGATGATTTTTTACCAGAAACAAAAATAATCTTATCATAATTGCCTACAAACTGCTCTAACTCGGCATAACGGTTGGAAACCTGTCTGCAAATGGTATCATTTGCCTTTACGTCAAAACCCCTATTGATCAGTTCGTTTTTTATGTGATAAAATTTTTCAGTGCTTTTTGTCGTTTGACTATACAGCGTAAAATTTTTGGGCAATTGCACGTCGTCCAACTCTTCCAAATCTTGAAAAACGATTGCTTTTCCGTCGGTTTGGCCCATTAATCCAATCACTTCCGCGTGACCGTGTTTTCCGAAAATTAAGATTTGTTCGTCTTCCTCGTGGGAGGTTTTAATGCGATTTTGCAGTTTTAGAACTACCGGACATGAAGCATCTATTAATGTGAGGTTATTTTTCAGCGCGAGTTCGTAGGTAGACGGCGCTTCGCCATGAGCGCGGATTAAAATTTTTTCGTTTTGTAAACTTGACAACTGCTCGTGATCGATGATTTTCAGACCTCTTTTTGTCAGACGCTCTACCTCCTCATCGTTATGTACAATGTCTCCAAGGCAATATAAGTGCCCTTCTGTACTTAGAATATCCTCTGCCATTTCTATGGCATAAACTACCCCAAAACAAAAGCCAGAAGATTTATCGATTGTTGCTGATATATTAAGATTCATTTATCTGCAAAATTATTTAAAAAAATAGATTAAACGGTCATATACAAGACAACAAAAAATACTAACTGACTACAAAACAAGGTTATTCCAACGTATTTTTGCTGCTTTAAGTTAAGTGCATAGTAGAATTTTAATAGTATGACTGAAACAATAAACCATGCAATGTAGTTTTGAACCGGAATAATTTTATCGTGCCATTGCCAATAATCAAACTTCATTGCAACGGGTTCCATAAAAAAATCAAACGAGACGAGTAGGGATGCTCCAATTAATGAAGCCAAACTAGAATTCCTAATCTTAAAATCTTTGATCATCTGGCCTACACTAAAAATTAAGAGCACCCAATTTATTCCCATCAACAACGGCACATCTGCAACTTTTAAACCAAGAGTTTCTCCATAAGCGTAGTTGCCAAAAATTTCTAGTGTTTTTACACCCAAAAGCTCTACCATATAACCACATAAAAACACTCCCGCTATAAATAGATATAAGCGCTTTCTATCCGCCGTGTAAGAAAGCATCAATACCAAAAACATGAGTAACAAGTGATAAGGAACCAGGCTTTTAAATGAAGCGTGCAAACTTGGAACCAAAAAGCCAACAAGACCAACCGAATGAAATAGTATAATAATTGCTACGGCCCATTTGGAGCTTATGATCGCGTTAGTAGTTGTCGGCCTTTCCATGTACCAGATTTTAATAAATGTTTTTTTATAGATATGATGGCAATGATAAAGAAAAACGCCATTTGAATGGGATGCAAAACTAAGTTTTCTATCACTTTTTGTCCCGAGAGTAAAGAAATCATTATCCTACCCAACAAAATTAGAGCAAGCGGTAAAATAACTTGAGCAATATTAAAATTAAAAATTAAGAGGACTGGCCCTACTATAACCAAAGTTAAATAAATTAGCAACACCCAAATATTCTTACCAAAACCGGCTAACAGATTTTTGCTAAAGCCATCAACAGCCTCTTTTACACCATTATACATTCTACAATATATAAAGTTGTTCGCAATTAACGCTTCAGCTTTAAAACTTCGCAATTTAACCAACCTCATAATTTCTATGTCTTCTACAACCTCTCCTTTGACCTCTTTATGCCAAAAATTGACTTTATAGTTTTCCGCCTCGAAAAACATACACTGCCCACTAGCCGCGGCAAACATGGGGTTTTTTGAGAGTTTTACCAAACGAAGCGGAAGTAAACTTAACAAAATATAGTGCATTAGCGGTACAGTAAATTTTTCTCCTAGGCTATACATTTGCTGAGTTGTAAAAACACTTAATAGAGAAAGGTTACCAATTTCCATTCGAGTAAGCAGGCTGTTTATAAGTCCTGGTTTAATCTCTTCGTCGGCATCTAAAAAAAAAAGAAACGCTCCTTTCGCCAACGCTGCAAGCTGGTGACACGCAAAATTTTTTCCCAACCAACCAACAGGTAGATCTTTCCCCATAACAACCCGAAATTTTTTATTTTCCAGACAAAATTCTGAGGCGATTTGAAGGGTGTTATCCTCACTATGATCATCTAAAATTAAAACCTCATAATTTACATAATCTTGGTTTTTTATGGATAACAGCAGTTTAAGAATGTTATCTTGTTCATTACGGGCAGGAATAAGAATTGAGACCGAACTAGAAAACCGCTTATATAATTTAGGGAGTTTTGGATTAGACAAAAAATTAAAAAGAATTACAGAAAACCTAAGCACCAAGAATACAAGTACTACATATAAAAAAATACTCATATAATTTTTTCGGTCTGCTTAATTAATGATGACTGATAATGTTTGTTATAGGCACTTTTCAACACCTGTAAACTTTCATAAATTTCGGGTGTGTGACCCGATAAAAACGTGCGAGCTACTGATTTTCTTTTGTCAAAATAGTCTGTGAATGTAGCAGCGAACACAATCTCTGTATTATTTCTACCTGATTTTATAATGCGCATAATACCCTTCTCGAAAGAAATGGACTTTACATGATTTGATTCCAACTTTCCTTGAGGAAAAAACAAAACCAAATTATTTGGATTGTCGAGCAAAGTTGCTGCGAAATCTAGTGTTTCTAAAATGTCTTTTCCTCCACCCCTCGATGCAAAAGCACCCAAATACTTTAAGAACTTTATTTTCGAATAATTTTCTTCATTTACTAAAACATGAAATTTTTTCTTAAACACAACTTTATTGATATAGAACATTAAAAAACCATCCCACCAACTAAAATGATTAGCTATCAACAAAATGGAAGCATCCTGACGAACATCAATCCTATTAAAATTAAACCATGAAAAATCTTTATCGATAATATATTCGATGTACCAAGAAAAAAAACTAAAAATAACCTTACTTTCTCGCGGTTTATACATACTTGTAGACTAAAAAACTGCAAGTGGTGAATATAGGATTTAATTTCAACAGAAATTCCGGAAAAGATGGGACGGAAAAATCAGCTTAAAAACACCCTGTCTTCTTCGCCTTCTACATCCATAACAACTTCTACATGTTCTTTTAAAAGTGTAGCAAGCTCTAGCCCGACGTAATCTGTTGCGATGGGGAAAATTTTGTGGCTGCGATCTACAAGTACCACCGTACGTATTTTTTTATGTGGCGTATTTAGAAAGACGCCTAACCCGTAGGCCAATGTTTTTCCGCTGTTCAATACATCATCTACTAAAATAATAACCTTATTTTTCCACACTTTCTTTTCAAGATCGGTGGTAGCTACCAATTCGCTGCTTTCTCGCTCTAAGTCTATCCGAAGTAAGACTACCTTTAAATTGCTAATTTCTTTAAGCACCTTTTGCAGTCGCAAACCTACCTTATAGCCGCGTTCCCAAATGCCGGCAAGCACAATTTCTGTTTCATCTAGATTATCTTCCAAAATTTGATAGGCAATCCGATCTATTTTTTGTTGTAATTGCTTGCTATTTAATAAGAGCAGTTGCGCGCCGTCCATTTTAATTTTCTTTAACTACAAAAAAACCTATTTTAAGTTTTAAAACAAAAGAATAAACAATTAATTTAATTTACTGCAACGTTTTAGCGTTTTTTGCGTCTAACTATCAAAAACCAGAATTTAATATGAAAATGCTATCCAAACTATTTGTAACGCTAACGCTAGTCCTTTCGACCCTGTTTGCAAATGCACAGAAATCTAAAACTTTTCAGGCAATTAATTTTAACTCCATAAACATAAGCAATGGCATTGATTTATACCTGAGTCAAGGAAATGGAGAAGGCGTAACTGTGAGATCTGATGATGTAGAAGTGCTAAATGAAGTGATTGTAGAAAAGAATGGGACCAGTTTAAACATTAAGTTTAAGGATGGATTTAAATTGAGCAATCTATTTAAGGGGCGAAATGCAAAAGCATATGTGTCTTTTAAAACGCTAAATGCCTTAAGTTGTTCTGGCGGTGCCGATGTTTTTTCAGAAAATCAAATTAAAACAGACAAACTTGCCATCCACTCATCGGGCGGATCTGACCTGAAGTTGAATATTTTTTGTAATAATTTATCGATAGAATCTAGCGGCGGTAGCGATATCACGCTAAAAGGAAAAGCCACTAATTTAACATTACAATCCAGTGGTGGAAGCGATATAAGCGCATACGATTTGATTACAGATTATGCAAAAATAGAATCTTCTGGTGGTTCTGATGTGGAAGTTTACGTAAACAAAGGTCTACAAGCGAGTGCTAGTGGGGGCTCTGACATTACTTTTAAAGGTAACGGAGCGTTAAGAAAAACCTCGGATTCTAAAAGCGGCAGCGTTAAGCATGTTAATTAGTGCCACCGCATTTTTTCAGCACCAATTCATTTAAACAATTGAGTACTTTAACGGGCTTACATTTCCTTTTTGCCCGCTTAATTAGCGGGCAAAAGATAAAATTACAATCGTTAGTGCTTAAAATTAAGTAAATAAGAGGCTGAAAGTGTGAATTCTAGTAGGTTGCTATTTTTTTTTATAAGGATAAAAAATAAAGTTTGCGCCCTCAGGCACCACCACAAAAACACACATAAATTCTTGCGGATTTTTATATGCCTTTAGAAAGGGTTCTTTACGCTCTTTTGCGATTACACCCTTTTCTAGAAACTCTTCTAAAGTAGAGGCATGTATGGTCCAATTGGTATTCAGGTCGTCTTTATTTAGAATTATTTCGCCGAAACTCACCTCATGTTGATGGGCAACAAAAATAGGTTGTTTAGAAATACCTTCCATTAAAATATCTAATGAAACTTCTTTCAAAGAGTCTGAGTATAATTCTAGATCTTGTTCTAAACTCAACAACGGGCTCTTTGGCTTTTCTTCTTTGCCACCATCCTCCGGCGTTGTGCCCAATAATTCTTCTCTTTCCATTTTAATTACTTCTTTAATATATCATCTTCCAATCAAATATAAAATTCATTTAACAGAACCTTTTATTCTTGTATGGGTCACTTTTTTAACTTTAACAAAACAACATTTTCTACATGCTGGGTATGTGGAAACATATCTACAGGCCTCATACGCTCCACATCATACTTTTCGGCTAGCCAAGCAATATCTCTTGCTTGGGTGGCCGCATTGCAACTTACATACACAATCTTTTCAGCTTCAATCTCTAACAATCTATTCACCACGTCTTGATGCATTCCGGCACGCGGCGGATCCGTAATAATTACGTCTGGCTTACCATGCTCAACTACAAAATCGCTGTTTAACACATCCTTCATATCACCAGCAAAAAACTTCGTATTGGTAATTTCGTTTAATTCGGCGTTATACTTGGCATCTTCTATTGCTGTGGGCACATATTCTACCCCAATGACTTCCTTAACATCTCTAGCAATAAAATTTGCGATGGTTCCGGCTCCGGTATACAAATCGTAAACCTTTTCGTTCCCCTTAAAACCAGCAAAGTCTCGGGTTATTTTGTACAACTCTAAGGCTTGGGCAGAATTGGTTTGATAAAAGGATTTTGCCCCAATTTTAAAGCGAACGATGGTCCCATTTTCAAGTTCCATTTGTTCAAAAATGAAATCCTTTCCAGCAAACTGAATAACTTCCTGATCAAAAATAGTATCATTTTTCTTCTCATTTATTACATACATCAATGATGTTATGTGCGCAAATTCAGCCTTCAAAAAAGCCATTAAGCTATCTACTTGCCCTTCTTGGGGATAAGCAAATATCACCACTACCATAACTTCACCAGTCGAAGAAGTTCTAATGATTAAATTACGTAGCGCACCTTCATGGTTACGCAGATCATAAAAAGAAATCTTGCTGATTGATGCAAATTTCCTAACCGCATTTCTAATGTTGTTTGATGGGTCTGCTTGCAGATAACAATGGTCAATATCTAAAATTTTATCGAACCTGAGTGGCACATGAAAACCAAGTGCGTTCATATCAAAACTTTCATCTCGTTCGGAAACGTCCTTATCAATGGTTTGCAACCAACGCTTGTTGCTAAAGGTAAATTCTAATTTATTTCTGTAATATTTATCCGTTTTAGACGCTAAAATTGGTTCCATGGCAGAAACATCTATTTGTCCGATGCGTTCTAACGCAGAAGCCACACTTCTTTGTTTATATTTAAGCTGCGCAGCATAACTCATGTGCTGCCATTTGCATCCACCACAAGTACCGAAATGCGAACAGAAAGGATCAACTCGCTCTTCAGATTTAACCAAAATACTTTCAACGATGGCTTCCGCAAAATTTTTCTTCTTTTTTGTCAACCGCACATTCACCACGTCACCGGGCACCGCTTTATCTACAAATATGACCAATTCGTCATGTTTGGCCACACCTTTTCCTTCTTCAGCAATGTCCACTATCAACAGATTCGATATATAGACGGGCACATTTGTTTTTTTTCTGCTCATAGAGGTGCAAATATAAAAATAAAGGTGAGGAGCGAAAAGAACAAATGCTTTGTATAATTAAACATATTAACCGGGTTTGACCCGAAAATTATTCGAATATCTTGTCTTTCTAAAAATACATAGCGTATATTTTATGTAAAATGGAATACTCAATAACGAGTAAAACTTAAAAAAATTTTTTTTTCTATCTCTTTATTGACGAAATTAGCAGTGATTTAAGTCCCCCAGACAATGCCAGAAAAAACTGAAACTAAAGATAACGACCCGAGTAATTTGCTTCTTCACACTTGGGTCGAACAAACGGCTGTCGAATATGCAGACCATATTGCAGTTGTTTTTGGAAGTAATGAAATAAACTATAGGAGTTTAAACAGGAAAGCAGATGAACTTGCTGAAAAAATAGCAACAAGCTGGCCAAAAGAAAAAATCATTGCTGTAAGCTCAACAAGAAGTATCGATCAAATTATTTTCTTATTAGCTGTTTTAAAAGCCGGCAAAACCTATCTACCACTTGATGTCAATTATCCAAAAAACAGACTTTTACAACTTATCGATGATTCTAAGATAACAGCATTTTTGTCGGAAGTTGGTGAACATTTTTTATTTCAAGATCTTGGGCTGGTCACAATATCTTTAAACAACCAGGCAAACGCTCCATTCGCTGAAAAAATTAGTCAAGAACAAAACGCCTGCGTACTTTATACTTCAGGTTCTACCGGAAAGCCAAAGGGTGTTTGTTTAACACACAGTGGAATTTGTAACTTTTTATTTTGGCAGAAAAACAATTCCTATAACAGCAGCACACTTAAGCATTTACAATTTTGCCATTTAAGTTTTGACGCTTCCGTTTTAGAAATTTTTCTCCCACTTGTTTCTGGCGGAACAATCTATTTAATTGATGATGACATACGTTTAGATGCCGCAAAACTCATTGAATTTATTTCTGTTGAAAGGATAGATAAAGTTTTTGTCCCATATGTTACGCTACAGTACCTGGCCGAAGCGGCATTGGCTCAAAATATTATTCCTGCTTATTTAAAAGAAATCACCACAGGTGGCGAATTATTAAAGATAACCCCGGCAATAAGGAATTTCTTTAATGCGCTGCCTAACACTGTTCTTTTTAACATTTATGGGCCCACAGAAACGACCATTTGTGTCACCACTTTAAAGCTATCGGCTCCTGCTAATTCCTGGCCGGATGTACCTACCATTGGAAGTGTGATGGCAAAAGCAGCTATCTATTTCTTGGATGATCAACTTAATGTACAACCCGATGGAGAAGTAGGCGAGCTTTGCATTGCTGGCCCTGGATTGGCGAACGGCTATTTGAATAAAACAGAATTAACTGACGAAAAATTCATCACGTGGGAACATCCATCAAAAGGCGCCACTAAGTTATATCGTACAGGCGATCTCGGCAAATTCCTTCCAAATGGAGAGATCTCATTTGCAGGTAGGAAAGATGGACAGGTAAAAATTAGAGGAAATCGGGTAGAACTGGCTGAGATAGAAATTGCTTTATCAAAAGTTAAGGGTGTAAGTCAAGTAGCTGTTATCGTACGAGAAGATATGCCTGGTAACAAATTATTGGTAGCCTATTTAGTGGGGGTGGAAACATTTAGCCCGCTCAACTTGCGTGAATATGTGGTAAACTTGTTGCCCGATTTTATGATCCCGGCTCATTTTGTCTGGTTAGATGAAATGCCAAAGACCACCAGTGGCAAAGTGGATAAATTGGCACTCCCGAAACCAGTCAATGTACGCTCAGAAATTAACACGCTCTATAAAATCCCGAATACTATTTTAGAAAAGAGTGTTGCTTCCGTTTTTAAGAATGTACTTCAGTACGATAAAATTGGCTTAGATGACAATTTCTTCGAACTGGGAGGAAACTCTTTACTCGCTCAGAAAGCAGTTGCTCAACTTAGAGCGGATTTTGATAAACGCTTGCCCATTACAAAACTATTTCAATTTCCAACGGTGGCAAAAATTTCTGATTACTTTGAGAAAAAAGTAAACGAAAAAAAAGCAGCCCCGTCAGTCAACAAGAAACCAAACTCCCTAAATGAGGTTGCAGTTATCGGAATGGCGGGCAGATTTCCTGGATCAAATACCATTACTGAAATGTGGCAGAATTTGATCGATGGGAAGGAAACAATTAATTTTTTCAGTAAAGAAGAATTAGATATAAGCATTCCGTTTGAAGTAAGAAACGATCCAACCTATGTAAAAGCCCGCGGCATCCTAGACAATGCCGATAAATTCGAGCCTTCGTTTTTTAACATCAACCCAAAGCTCGCAGAACTGATGGATCCGCAGCAGCGTGTATTTATGGAGATTGCATACGAGGTACTAGAAAAGACGGGGCACCTTCCACAATACCACGATTATAAAATTGGCGTTTTCGCTGGAGTTGGAACAAATACCTATTACGAAAAAAATGTACTCGCTCACCCAGAACTGATCGAAAATCAGGGAAAAACCCAGGTAACAAGTGTAAATGATAAAGATTTTATTGCCTCTAGAACGGCTTATCATTTAAACCTAACGGGACCTGCTATAAATATTAATTCTGCCTGTTCTAGTTCTTTATTAGCCATTGCTCAAGCGGCCAACAATATTAAAACGGGCATTTGCAAAGTTGCAATTGCCGGCGCAGCAAGCATCACAAGTCCGATAAAAAGTGGCCATATTTATCAAGAAGGAAGTATGTTAAGCAACGACGGGCATTGTATGCCTTTTGATGACGCGGCGACTGGAACAGTTTTTAGTGATGGTGCGGCTGTAGTACTTCTTAAAAATCTAGCAGACGCTGAGCGAGATGGTGACACCATATATGCCATCGTTAAAGGCATTGGACTGAATAATGATGGTGGAAATAAAGGCAGTTTTACGGCGCCAACTACGGCGGGTCAGGCCGATGCGATTACAGATGCATTGAAAGATGCAGGAATAAACGCTTCCGAAATTTCTTATGTAGAGAGCCATGGAACAGGTACGCCAATTGGAGATCCTATTGAGGTTGAAGGATTAATTGAAGCTTTTGGAGAACAAGACAAAAAACAGTTTTGTGCTATTGGATCGGTCAAAAGCAATTTTGGTCATTTAACGCACGCGGCAGGAGTCGCTGGTTTTATCAAAGTTTGTTTGGCACTGCATACACACAAAATACCGGCAACTTTAGGTTTTAAAACGCCAAATAGAAATATCGATTTCGAAAATAGTCCATTTTATGTGAACTCTAAATTAATAGATTGGAAGCAAACAGAAAAAAGATATGCTGGCGTAACCTCTCTAGGTGTTGGAGGAACGAATGTTCACATGGTTTTAGAAGAATACGAAAACTCGAAAAACGCGTCATCTAGTAGTAAATTACCAGAAATAGTAATGTGGTCTGCTAAAAGCAAAGAAAGCGTGAACAGTTATGGCGAAAAATTGGAAAGCTATGCGAAGAACCATGCTGATTTAAATCTATCAGACATTTCTTGGAGTCTAAATCGATCTAGGAGCGATTTTTCTTTTAGAAAATTTGTTGTTGCTCAAAATCATGCAGATTTTTTAATGCAAATTTCGGACAGAGACTCTAAAACCTATCAGCTTATTACAAATCCAACAAATCTTGTGTTTGTTTTTCCTGGGCAAGGAGCACAATATCTAAATATGGCGAAAGACCTATATGATAGGGAAGCATTGTTTAGAACAGAAGTTGATTTATGCGCGGAATTACTGATGCCATATATCGACGAAGACATTAGGAAAATCATTTTTCCGATAGAAAAAGATGAGTTAGCTGAACAGAAATTAAAGAATACAAAATACACCCAACCGGCACTATTTGTTGTTGAATATGCGCTCGCAAAACTATGGATAAGCTGGGGTTTGATACCGACAGAATTTTGCGGACATAGCATTGGCGAATATGTAGCCGCGCACTTAGCGGGAATTTTCTCCTTAAAAGATGGATTAAAACTCATCGCGTTACGCGGAAAAATGGTTAGCGAATTACCAAGTGGCTACATGCTTTCTGTTAGAGGATCAGTAGAAGAACTTCGTCTAATAATTCCGAATGATATTGACATAGCGGCAATAAATAGCCCAAAACTTTTTGTATTGTCCGGTACGCGCGAGAAAATTTCAGAATTATCAAAAGTACTAACCCAAAACGAAATAGCCAACAATTTACTTTTTACAAGTCATGCATTCCACTCGGCAATGATGGATCCGATTATCGATGATTTTGAGCGTATCGCTAAGGAAGTTAAATTATTTCCACCACATACTCCTATTATCTCGACGGTTACGGGAGAATATTTAACAAATGAAGAAGCGACAGATTCCAAATATTGGGCAAATCATTTACGAAAAACGGTAAAGTTCGCAGATGCAGCAAGTTTTATGCTCAGCGAATTTTCTTCACCGATATTTTTAGAAGTGGGTCCAGGTATTGTTATCACTACACTGATAAACCAAACGGCCGCTACTGAAAAAAGGCAAATAAAATCGATCGCTAGCTTAGCGGATAAGAAAAATAATTATGCCTCACTCCTAAATTCTTTAGGACAATTATGGGCGGCGGGGCAGTCCATAAACTGGAATAATTATTTCGAAAACAATCACAAAAATTTTTTAAATTTACCAACATACCAATTTAACAGACAAAGTTGTTGGGTAAATCCGGAACCAAATACAACTTTAATACAGACTTTTCAGCCAAACGCTACGAAAGAAAACGTCGGCAAAATGCAAACTAAGTCTACTTCAGATATGAGAAAGAATGCGCTAACAATACAAGTAAAGCAGGTTTTAGAAGACGCATCTGGCGTGGAAATGGATGGCGTAAATTCTGATCTTAGTTTTTTGGAAATTGGATTAGACTCGCTTCTATTAACACAAATTGCCATTTCATTAAAAAGAAAATTTGAATTGCCGATTACGTTCAGAAAATTAAATGAGGAGTATTCGTCGATTGATTCTTTGGTTGATTATATTGATAAAAATTCAACTAAACAATTTGGGAATCTTTCTGAACCTTTAACCATCCCGCCGGTTGCGCAAAATTTACCAGGTTTAGAGCTTAGTGGTTCCGCTGTTGATAGTTCGTTAAGCTTAATTGCCCAGCAGTTAGATTTACTCGCTAAGCAAGTGCAGTTGTTACAGAGAGGGGCAGTTCAACAGATTGTGTCTGCGTCAGCAGTACCGAATCCGGTGGCTTCGTCGAAATTATCGAACAACACGGATTTAACTGAGCAAGAAAAGACAGAAATTGCAAAACCTTTTGGAGCTACTCCAAAGATAGATAAGCGAACAACCGAGCTTACAGAAAAACAACGCTCTTTTCTTGACAACTTGACACTGCGTTATACTAAAAAAACTGAAAATAGTAAAGCTTACGCAGTTGAAAGTAGGTCATTTATGGCTGATCCAAGAGTAGTTTCGGGGTTTAAGCCGCTCACAAAAGAATTGGTTTATCCCATAGTGATGAACAAATCTGCCGGCAGTAAAATGTGGGATTTAGACGGAAATGAATACATAGACGCTTTGAACGGATTTGGCTCAAATATGCTTGGTTATCAACCAGATGTAATAAAAAAAGCGCTGCATACCCAAGTTGAAAACGGATTTGAAGTTGGACCGCAACACGAACTTGCAGCTGAGGTTAGCAAGCTTATTTGCGAGTTCACTCACTTTGACCGTTCTGCTTTATGCAGTACTGGATCTGAAGCTGTTTTGGGCTGCATTAGGATTGCCAGAACGGTTACAGGAAGATCTTTGATTGTGGCGTTTACTGGTTCCTATCATGGTATTATTGACGAAGTGCTGGTTCGGGGAACAAAAAAACTTAAATCTTTCCCGGCTGCCGCTGGGATAATGCCAGAAGCTGTTTCTAATATCTTGGTTTTGGATTATGGAACAGAGGAGAGCTTCCAAATTATAAAAGATAGGGCTAATGAAATTGCAGCGGTTTTGGTGGAGCCCGTTCAAAGTAGAAGACCAGAGTTTGTGCCTGTAGAATTTTTGCAAAAACTAAGAACGCTAACCACCGAATGTGGGGCTGCACTCATATTTGACGAGGTAATTACAGGTTTCAGAATGCATCCTGGAGGTGCACAAGCATTGTTGGGAATAAAAGCTGACATTGCTTCTTACGGAAAAGTGGTAGGAGCGGGATTACCAATAGGTGTTATTGCAGGTAAAAAAGAGTACATGGATGCATTGGATGGAGGAAACTGGAATTACGGAGACCTTTCTATTCCAGAAATTGGTGTTACCTATTTTGCGGGCACATTTGTCCGCCATCCACTTGCTTTGGCGGCTGCAAAAGCGTCTTTGCTGTACATGAAGAAATTGGGGCCGAGCTTACAAAAAGGCTTAAATGAAAATGGAAAACTCATTGCAGATACATTGAATGAAGAAATCGGTAAGAGAGCATTGCCTTTAACGATTACCAATTATGGCTCGCTTTGGAGATCTAGGTTCGATGAAGAAATTCCCTATAGCGAATTACTATTTACGCTCATGCGCGAGAAAGGAATTCATATTTTAGACGGGTTTCCATGTTTTGTTACCGAAGCGATGACCAGTGATGATATCCAAAAACTTATTAAAGTATATGTTGAGAGTTTAGATGAAATGATTAACGGAGGTTTTTTTCCGTCGTTGAATGAAAAAAATCCAAATTTTAGAAAAGATGAGGTTGTTTTTGAAAATGATAATCCTCCAGTAAAGGGGGCCAAACTCGGTTTGGATGATGCTGGAAACCCTGCATGGTTTTTAGAAAGTGTTGAGGAAAGAGGCAAATTTCTGTTGGTTGGGACTGATTAATAATTATGATTAATACTTTGGATACAGACAATAAATTTATTGAAATAAATTACAATCCTTTTGGATACGGGAAAGAAATTCAAAAAGTTATCGCCTTAAATGAATCTCAAAAAGAATTGTGGCTTTCTTGCATGATCGGCCAAAAAAACGCAAATCTTGCATATAACGAATCTATTTCATTAAAATTGCACGGAAAGTTTGATCTGGATGCGTTCAAAAAAGCAATTGAATATTTAATTCAGTCTCATGAAGCACTGCGAGCAAACGTTTCTACGAATGGAGAAAGCTTAATAATTTTTCGAAATATAGACACAGACATTGTTTATACTGATTTCTCCAACATCGACCCAAATTTATTAAAAGATGCACTTAAATCTTTCATTAAGCAAGAAATAAGTATCCCATTCGATTTATACAACGATGTTTTATTTAAACTCTTCGTCCATAAAATTGACGAGGAAACGAACTATGTAACCTTAATCATCCATCATATCATTGGCGATGGTTGGTCGATCGGGATTTTGTTGGAAGACCTAAGTTCATTCTATAACAGTATTGTAAAAGGTACTATTCCCTTTATAGAGAATAAAGAACAAATGAGCACTTATGCAAAAGAAGTTATTGCTTTTAATAAAACTGATGAGTATAAACAGACACAAGATTTTTGGATTAATCAATACAAGGATGGCGTTCCTACACTAAATCTCCCAACAGATTTTAGCAGACCTTCCATAAGAACCTACGAAGGAAAACGAAACGACTATCTGTTAAACGATACCCTGTATTCAAATATTAAAAATCTTGCCTCAAAAGCAAACTGCAGCGTTGTAACTACTTTAATTGCCGCCTTCGAAATATTTTTATACAATCAAACCGGACAGGAAGATATTGTTCTTGGTTTGCCGGCAGCCGGTCAACTTGCAAGTGAGCAATTTAGGGTTGTTGGCCATTGTGTAAACCTACTTCCGTTAAGAAGTAAAATTTTACCCGAAATCCCATTTATCGAGTTTTTAAAGAAAAGACGAGATGAGATGTACGATGTGTATGACAATCAACGGTTAACATTTAGTGAATTGCTAAAGAAATTAAATATTAGAAGAGATCAATCTACCATTCCGCTAGTGCCTATTGTATTTAACGTGGATAAGGGCATGGACGACAACGTGAAATTTGAAGGTTTAAGGCATGAAATTTTTTCTAATCCTCGGGTTTGTCAAACATTTGAAATTTCCTTAAACGTAAACGGTTCCAAAGACGCGGTATTTTTTGAATGGGCTTATAATACACAATTGTTTAAATCTGAAACGATTGAAAGAATGATGTTCGATTTTGAGAACCTGCTTGTAGCATTTACCTCCAATCCAGAAGTTTTAATAAAAGACGCTTTTATCGATAGCAATCCTTTCCCAGAGATTACACCAAATGTTGTAGATTATCCACACAACGTTACAATAGTTGATTTATTTATAAAACAGGTACAGGAAAACCAACATAAAAAGGCTGTAGTTTTCGAAAATAAATATCTAACTTATAGGCAGTTAGATGAAAAATCAAACCAGATTGCAAATTATCTTATAGAAAGAAATATAGGCAACAACTCTATTGTTCCAATATGTGTGAAGCCTTCTCTAGAGATGATTGTTGCAATTTTAGGAGTATTGAAAACAGGTGCCGCTTATGCACCTATTGATGCAGAATCTCCTTCGTTTAGAGCTAAACAACTTACAGACGATTCTGAAAGTAGTTTGATGATTATTGATACGGAGAACTCCATTAGATTGGGCGACTTTTTATCGATTGATATGATAAAAATCGATGAGTCGGCAGATCAAGTTTGGGATGCGTCAAAAGCAGCTCCTCCAGTAAAAATTGAGCAAACAGATTTAATTTATGTCATTTATACCTCCGGATCTACAGGAAGTCCGAAAGGCGTAATGATAAAACATGAATCAATAATAGACTATCTGTATGGGTTGAAAAGTAAACTTCCCGTCGTTACTAGCTGTCAAAGTTTTGCACTTGGTTCCTCCATTTCAACAGACTTAGGAAATACAACGCTATTTAGCGCACTTACAAACGGTGCCGAGTTACATATTTTTAGCAAAGATAGATTCAATAATATATCTTTCATTCATCATTACTTCGATACTCATAAAATAGACTTTTTAAAAATAGTTCCCTCCCATTGGAAATATCTTACTTTAAAAAACAAGGAGCTATATCCTAAAAAACTGCTGATGTTTGGGGGAGAATCACTGCCAGGAACATACATCAAATTAATACGAAATAGTGATTCTAAGTGCCTAATTGTGAATCATTACGGACCAACAGAAACAACAATCGGCAAACTTCTTCATATCGTAAATAAAGACCACCATTATCCTAAAACGGTTCCGATTGGAAAGCCATTCTCAAATACTGACGTTTATGTATTGAACAAATACTTCAAACGCTGTCCGATTGGTTTGCCCGGAGAACTTTACATCAGTGGAAACGGTGTGGCGGAAGGATATTTAAAAAACGACGACATAACAAAAAAATCATTCATCAAAAATATTCGAATCGACATTAATGAAGTCGTTTATAAAACAGGGGATTTGGTGCGCTGGTTACCAGATGGAAACATAGAATATCTTGGTAGAATTGATGATCAAATCAAAATAAGAGGAAATCGAATCGAACTCGGAGAAATTCAAAATACTTTACAACAGCATAGCGAAATAAAACAATGTGCGGTCCTGACTGAAGACACGTTAGGTGACGAAAAGCAACTAATAGCATACATAGTGTCGGATATTGAGCTAGACAAGGATGGTATTATTGCTTTTTTGAGAGATAGGCTTCCAGAATATATGATTCCTAGAGTGTTGATTAGAATTGACAAAATTCCCTTAACGTCGAATGGAAAAATAGATAGGAAGCTACTTCCAGTACGAGACTTATTAAATATTGTAGAAGAAAACGTTTTTATTGCACCGAAAAATAAAAATCAGGAACTTATAGCTCGTATATGGGGAGAGGCGCTGGGCATTAAAAAAGTGAGCATAAAAGATGATTTTTTTGAATTAGGTGGCCATTCGATGATTGCAATTAAAGTAATGATAGAAGTTGAAAAACAATCTGGAATACGCTTACCGCTTTCTACATTATTTGAAAACCCTACTGTCGAAAAACTTGCTACGTTACTAGAAGTAAAAGCAGATAAACAGCTGGATTCTTTGGTCGCAATTAAAGCGACGGGAAGCAAACCACCAATATATCTTGTGCACGGAGGCGGAATGAACGTGCTTGTTTTCAGATCTATGGCTCAATATTTAGACCAAGAACAACCAGTTTACGCACTTCAGGCATTGGGTTTAAATGGAGAAACAGTTTTTTACTATTCAATCGAAGAAATAGCTAAAAAATATTTATCAGAGGTTTTGCTGCAGAATCCCGATGGTCCTTTTCAATTAACAGGCTATTCATTAGGAGGAAAAATTGCTTTCGAAATGGCAAAACAGTTAAGAGCTATGGGGAAAACGGTGAAAATGCTTGGTATTTTCGATACGTATCTTCACAAACAAGAAGTCGGTTTATCAAAAATAATGTCTAAAATTGAACGACAGTTTAGAAAAGTCCCTTTTATAATGGACCGATTGATAAGCGCTCCGGGAGAAACAATTAAATATCAAACGCTAATTGCAAAAACTAAACTTGCAAACAAAATAGGCCGTGAAATTCCTTCAGACGAAATTTTTACGTACAATAAGGAAATGATAAATGCCTACGACATTGCAGCTGCTACCTATAAGATGCAACCAATTGACGTTCCAATTCAACTGTTCAGAGTGGAGAAAAGAATTTATTTTCTTGATGACCCAATATATTTAGGATGGAGAAATTTTACCTCAGAACGAGTAGACATTCATGAAGTGCCTGGCGACCACAAAACGTTTTTATTTCCACCAAATGATAGCGCATTTGCTAAAATTCTGCAACAGGTGTTAGATGATGCTGAATAAATGCGACTGGGTAGATTTCGAACGCCAAACAATAAATCTAGATTGTACCTCTATTTTTAAGATTAAAATCCCAGATGTGCTTGCTGAAGTACGTAAATATTATGGTCGACTCCTTTCAGAGGACGAAAAAATAAAAGCAAATCGTTTTAGATTTTTAGCTGATTTAGAGCGGTTTTCGACCGCCAGAATTGCACTTAAATTATTACTCAAACATTTATCTGGTGCTTCTGCTGATGAAATAGTTTTAGAACTATCTAAAAATGGAAAACCTTCTTTTCGGAACCTAGAATTTAATTTAGCACATAGCGGAGATTATGTGCTTATTGCCCTGTCCAACAAACCTATAGGTATAGATGTCGAGATTCCAAAAGAGCACTTTGATTTTAGTGTAATTCTTAAAAATACTTTTAGTGTTGAGGAAATAAATTACATCAACCAAAACCAAAATAGCAAAAAAAGCTTTTTGATTTTGTGGACAAGAAAAGAAGCACTACTAAAGGCAACCGGCGAAGGCTTAACAGAGGATCTGCCAACCATTTCTGTTTTGAATAATACTATAAAAAGAATGGACTCGACTTACAATTTGCACTCTTTTAAAATTAACGATTCAGATATTGCAAGTGTTGCGCTAAACGGCGCACTAGTTAGACTTAGCACATATAATATATTGCCTTCATTCTTTACTGCTTGCGTCAATGAGTAAACCCTCGGCTATAATAATTGGAGCTGGAATTGCAGGCATTGCTTCATCTATCCGATTTGCGATAAAAGGTTACAATGTGTCAGTGTTTGAGGAAAATGAAAAACCAGGCGGCAAACTCGGCGAGCTAAGTTTAGATGGATTTCGTTTTGATACTGGGCCAAGTCTCTTTACTATGCCGCAATATGTAGATGAACTTTTTATCCTTGCGGGAAAAAATCCGCGTAATTATTTTGACTATTTTAAACTAGAAGAGATTTGTCGGTATTTTTATGAAGATGGACTACGCTTAAATGCTTTTGCCGAGGTCCAAAAATTTGCGGATGAAGTTGGCAACAAGACAGAAAGTAATCGAACAGAAGTTTTAAATTTCTTAAAAAAGAGCGAGAAAATTTATGAAGTAACGGATAAGGTTTTTTTACAACGCTCCCTTCATAAAGTAAAGAGTTACTTGCATTGGGATACGTTAAAATCAGTGTTAAACTTTGGTAAAATCGATGCCTTCAGAACACAAAGCGAAGCCAACAATGCCATGTTTTCCGATGAGCGAGTGACCCAATTATTTAACCGCTACGCAACGTACAACGGATCTAATCCTTTTCAAGCGCCTGCTACCTTAAATGTAATTCCACATTTTGAGTACGGTTTTGGTGCGTTTTTACCAAACGACGGCATGTACTCCATCGTAAATGCACTGGTAAAACTTGCAAGGGAATTGGGAGTGAAATTTAGTTTTAAACGTAGGGTAGACGAAATCATTTATTCAGATTTAGGTAAAGGGCAACGCGTTGAAGGTGTAAGGTGCGATGGAAAAATTTTTAAATCTACAGTGGTTGTTTCTAATTTAGACATTTACTTTACCTACAACAGGTTATTAAAAAATATGCCTGCTCCGAAGAAAATCCTGTCTCAAGAACGGAGCAGTTCTGCCTTAATATTTTATTGGGGGATACGAGGGAACTTTCCGGAGCTAGATGTGCATAACATTCTTTTTTCTCAAAACTACGAAGAGGAATTCGACTACATTTGGAAAGAGAAATCAATTTCTCCAGATCCTACCATTTACATAAACATTACCTCAAAAATAATTAGAGGCGATGCCCCACAGGATTGTGAAAACTGGTTTGTGATGATTAATGTGCCCGCAAATGACGGTCAAGTTTGGGAGAAGTTAATTTCGACAGCTAAAATAAACATCTTAAAAAAAATAAATCGTACTTTAAAGATCGATATAGAAAAACACATAATCTGCGAAAGAATTTTAGACCCAATTAAAATTGAAGAAAACACGGGCTCATTTCAAGGATCTCTTTATGGAAATAGTTCCAACAATCAATTTGCTGCCTTTTTAAGACACCCTAATTTTTCATCCAAAATAGATAACCTGTATTTCTGTGGCGGCAGTGTTCATCCTGGTGGAGGCATTCCTTTGGCGCTGCTGTCGGCGAAAATTATCGACGAGCTCAGTTAAGTTTACATTTCCAGAATAAAAAATAGCTGACATTGAACTGAATTTATCCCTGCATTGAAAGCCTATATTTGCAGCTTTAATAACTTCAAAATATTTTTATGAATTTTCATACCCGAAAATGGATCAAGCCCGAAGACCTCAACCCAAATGGCAGCTTATTTGGCGGAAGTTTGCTAAAATGGATTGATGAAGAGGCAGCTATTTATGCCATTTGTCAATTGGAAAACTCTAGAGTTGTTACCAAATACATGTCCGAAATAAATTTTGTAAGTTCTGGGAAGTTAGGAGACATTATAGAAATGGGCATTACGGCCACTGGCTTCGGCCACACATCATTGACAATGTGCTGCGAGGTGCGAAACAAAATTACGAAGAAAAGTATCTTAACGATTGATAAAATTGTGTTTGTAAATATGAACGATAATGGTGAGCCAAGCGCACATGGAAAAACTGAAATTAAGTATATGAAACCTTAAGAAGCCCAAAGGTTTCATTTAAGACGCTTTTTTAGAGGATTGCTAAAAAGCCATCTAAGTCTAAATTAAACCCATCAACAATAACTTCTGCTCGGCGGTAGAATTTGTTGCGTTCCTGAAGCTTTCCCTCAATAAAAATCAAAAGTTCTTCGTCGTTCATATTTTTTATTAGTGGACGCTTGTCTCTGTTTTGAAGTCTAGAAACTAATTGGGCAGGTTTCATTTCTAGATAAACTGTTTTACCGTTGGCTCGCATCCAATCTATGTTATCGAAAAAACATGGAAGTCCGCCACCCGTTGCCACGACACAGCGATCGGGATAAGGAAAATCTTTCAATGTTTCAGTTTCAAATTGTCTAAATTTTGCTTCGCCAAACTCGTCAAAATAATCGGCAACAGACTTGCCTGATCTTTTTTCAATCTCTGAATCTAAATCTATTACAGGGCAATTTAGTTTCTGCGCCAACTGTTTCGCCTTGGTACTTTTTCCACAGCCCATAAAACCTATTAAAAAGACTTTCATTAGATTCAACTTGTTTTTAAATAAATATAATCTGTTACCGGCGGCTCGATTCCGTTATCACGAAAGAGCATCACAATTTGTCCGCGATGATGGGTTGAGTGATTGAAAACATGAAAAAGAATATCTCTAACAGCACTTGTACCATTCAGCCCTTCAGAGTCGATATAATTTACTTTTTGATTTAGAGAAATTTGATCCAAAACTTCTCTAAATAGAACGAAATTCTGTTCATGAACACCTCCGAAATCGTCGAGCAAATGGACTTGAAAAAAAGAAAACTTAGATTTCCTATTTAACATTCGACTTGCCCAAATATGTTGCGCGTTCAACACATGAGAAAATAGAGCCAAAGCCTGCGGAGGGCTATTTTTTGTGCTTGTAAAAACTTCAATAATCCTATTGTCTGCTTCTTGGCAATAGTCTAAAATTGCTCTTATCATAATTAAACCAGTTTAACTCTTGGATCTAGATAGGCATAAAGAATATCTACCAATATATTTATCAAAACAAAAACAAGTGCGATAAATAAAATAGAGCCCATAACTACAGGAAAATCAGACATTTCTAGGGCGGCAACAGTTGTTCTACCCAATCCGTTATAACCAAAAATATATTCTACAAAAAATGATCCGGCCAAAAGGGATGCAAACCAACCAGAAATCGCCGTGATTACTGGGTTCAATGCATTTTTCAGGGCATGTTTGTAGAGTATTTTATTTCGCCCCAAACCTTTTGCTTTTGCGGTACGAATGTAATCTTGTGCAAGTACGTCGAGCATTGCAGTTCTCGTTAGCTGGACAATAATTGCCAGTGGCCGTAAACCTAAAGTAATCATAGGCAATAGAAGATTTCTTAAGCTCAATACTTCTCCTTTAAATGGATCATAACTGTAAAGACTTCCACTCATCCGCAACCCTGTATAGTCACTTAATAAAAAGCCAAATACCCAGGCAATGATAATTCCTGCAAAAAAAGAAGGAGCAGAAATGCCTAAAATTGCAAATGAATTTGCTGCTCTATCTATAAAAGTATCTTTGTAGACTGCAGAAAGCACCCCTAAGAAAACACCTATGACCGTGGCAAAAAGCATTGCGGTAATCGCTAAAATAAAAGTATTCGGGACGGTTTCAGCTAGAATAGAAACTACATCTCTTTTAGTTTGATAGCTGCTACGCAAATAAGGAAATTTTATTACTAATGTTTTCTCTCCGAAACTAAAAATTTTAGCATATTGATATTTTTTTTGAGCGATAGAAGTGTTTTCTTCGACACTTAAGGGAGATAAATCGCTTATATAAAGCAAAAACTGCATGGGCTTAGACCTATCTAATCCAAACTCTTTACGTACCGCTTCTAAAGACTGCACGTCGGCACGTTGTCCGAGAGTCATCCTAGCAGGATCACCTGGCAATATGTTGAAGAGCACAAAAACTACCGTAATGACGCCCGCCATTACCAACATTCCGTAACCTAATTTCCTTAAAGCGTACCCAAACATCTTATTTATTAAAATATTTTTTGCTCAACTCGTCAAAGCTTGGTATTTGATGCATACTCCATTTATTTACAATCACCCCATTTTTAAAAAGTAGAATGCCAGGATTTGACCTAATCATACTTTTTAGCGGAACAGCATCTGCGTAAAAAATCTCTGCGAAAAAATTATTTCTTTTAACAAAATCGGATGCAGTTTGAGCGGAGGTTGAGGTAAGCAACACACTTCTAATGTTAAACTGTTGTGTAGCGTTTAAAGCAAGCGCGTTTAACTTTCCAATCGCACCTTCATCGGTGTCAGTTAGATTGTATGCTACAAATACGAGATTATAATATGGATTTTCAATAATTTCTTTGGTATAATCCGTACCAGAAGCATCCCCAATAATCAGATCTTTAATTTCAGGTTCATAACCTTTCTTTATTAACTTTTGCTCTGGATCGCCAATAATTTCCCAATTCTCGTCTTTCCAAATTTCCGTTTTTACGTAGTCCTTATCAGTTAATTTTTTTTGCTCACCGGTTTTTTTGTTTTTCATCTGATAAACAATTTCATATTCATCTGGCTTTTCTCCCGCAGGAATAACCATCAACGATGGAACGTTTGCGCCCACTTTATAAGGCAGAAAATCAATTATTGGCAAAAAATTAAGTGTGTAAACCCCAAAAGCAAACGAAAAAAATGTAACCACCGCAAGCAATAATTTTTGGGTTTTAGACCCTTTAATTATTGGTCTGATAAATTCTCTATGTCTAAATAAGAACACAATCATTAACAGTAGGATTAAATCTTTGCTAAAAGATTGCCATGGAGTTAAGGGAATAGCGTCGCCGAAACAGCCACAGCTTGTAACCACTTTGAAAGCTGCAGACACAAAGGTTAAGAGTGTAAAAAAGACAATTAGAATCAATAATCCCCAAACTACTTTTTTGGACCAAAAGCCGAACAAGAGCAAAGTGCCTAATATTACCTCCAATGTACAAAGTAAAATGGCAATACTTGTTGCAAAATTACCTAAAAACCCAATTTGAAATACTTCGAAATATTCTTGTAATTTATAGCCAAAACCAAGCGGATCGTTTGCTTTAATAAGCCCGGAAAAGATAAATAATAGTCCGACAAACAAACGGAAAATAATGATGGTATTTTTTTTCATTGCTACTTTAAACTAAATTATTTAGCGCCTAATTTAATCAAAGCAAAAACTGCATAATTTAACATGTCTTGATAATTGGCCTCCACTCCTTCTGAAGCAATGGTTTCTCCATCGTTATCCTCAATCTGCTTAACACGTAATAGTTTCATCAATATCAAATCGGTCAGTGAACTGATGCGCATATCCCTCCAAGCTTCGCCATAATCATGATTTTTTGCGAACATCAACGTCTTTGTTTCTAGTATTTTTTGATCAAAAAGATGTTCGACCTTTTCATAAGCCAGATCGGCTGGATCGCTCGGTCTTAAAGACAACTGCAGCATTGCAATTACACAATAGTTTACAATGCCCACGTACTCAGAACCTACATTTTCATTCACTTTACTGATCTTCTTTTCCTCTAAGGTTCTTATGCGTTGAGCTTTAATAAAAATTTGATCTGTGATAGATCTTGGTCTTAAAATTCGCCAAGCTGTGCCATAGTCTTTAGTTTTTTTTAAAAACAACGATCTACATATGGCTATCACGTTATCAAATTCAGCGGAAGTATTTGTAGTATCCAATTGAAAAATTTATTATTTAAAATGTATTTTTGTGCCCTTCGGCACGACGTCTAAAGATACATTTTTATGGCGAAACCAAAATCTCGGAAATTATGAAGCGACAAGAAAGTTTTCTGGATCCGAAAGAAAGCTTAAATCTAAATGGCAGAATTATCTCGTTAAAAACGCCAAAGGTGATGGGCATCTTAAACTTGACACCTGATTCTTTCTATGCTGAAAGCAGAATATCTGCTACTGATCAAATCTTGAAAAAAGTTGAACAGTTTCTAACTGAGGGCGCTACTTTTATCGATATTGGCGGATATTCGTCCAGACCAACTGCTGAAAATATTTCTTTAGACGAAGAATTAGAAAGAGTAATTAATCCCATCAAACTGATTGCGAAAACCTTTCCTAAGGCTATTATTTCGATAGATACTTTTAGAGCTGAAGTAGCAAAATGTGCCATAAATGCTGGAGCGCAACTAATAAATGACATTTCGGCTGGCACTTTAGATGAGCAAATGTTTGCTACTGTTGCAGACCTAAATGTTCCATATATTATGATGCATATGCAGGGAAGCCCACAGAATATGCAGAAAAACCCGACTTATAAAAATGTGGTTTTAGATGTGCTCGAATTTTTTACAACTAAAACTGCGGAACTCCTCAAACTTGGTGTTAAAGACGTAATTATAGATCCAGGATTTGGCTTTGGCAAAACATCAGTCCATAACTATGAATTACTACGAAATTTAGATTCCGTTAAAATACTAGGTTTGCCAATCATGGCAGGTCTTTCTCGAAAGGGAATGATTTACAATCCATTAAAAATTACCGCTCAACAGGCGTTAAATGGTACAAGTATTCTAAACACGGTGGCATTGCAAAACGGCGCCAGCATTCTGCGCGTACACGATGTTAAAGAGGCAATAGAATGCATAACCCTTATGGGATTACTAAATCAATATTGACACGTTTGATATAGAGCACCTCAAAACACCTGCACATAAAGCGAAAACAGTTTCTTATCTTGCAGCCACATGAGACCCTTCGACTTTGATTTTCTAAAAGTTTCTGCAACAGATATCGTAGACATCGTTCTTGTGGCTTTGCTACTCTACTACGTATATACGCTCATCCGCAATACGCTTGCGGTGAACCTTTTGGTTGGTATGTTTATCATTACCGTTTTCTATTTTGTAGTTAAGGCGCTACATATGGAGTTGCTGACCACAATCATTGAAAAATTTATGAGCGTTGGTATCATTGCGCTTATCATTATTTTTCAACAAGAGATTAGACGATTTCTGCTCCTTATAGGAAAAAATGCATTTCTGCAAAAAAATAAGGCATGGTGGGGTTATTTATTTGGGAGAAAAGACATAGAAGCTAATAATTTAGCTCGGATTAAGCCCATTATCGATGCTTGTAAAACAATGAAGAAAACAAGAACGGGAGCATTGATCGTATTTGTTAAATTTTATGATGAACAGTATTTCGCAAATAGCTGTGAATATGTCGATGCAAAAATTTCTAAACGTTTATTGGAAAGTATTTTTCAAAAATACAGCCCGCTACATGATGGCGCTGTAGTTATTTCAGAGAACAAAATAAAAAGTGCAAGTTGTATTTTGCCGCTCACCGATAACGATCAGCTTCCACCACAATTTGGCTTGAGACACAGGGCAGGAATTGGAGTGTCTGAGACAACAGATGCTGTGGCAGTTATCATTTCAGAAGAAACTGGAGAAATATCTTACGCAAAGCAGGGTAGGGTGCGAATGAATGTATCTTTCGGAGAACTAGAAAAGTTGCTTAATAAAGATTTTTAAAGCTAATTTTCAGTTTTTGAGTAGTGCCATAGTTGAAAAGATATTTCTTAATTTTCTGTTATGGGCGTTCCCGGGGAAAAAACCCCGGTCGGGTTGTGCGGGGGTTCGCTTCGCTACCGTGCCAAAAAAAATTGGCACCAAGCCCCTACCACCCCTAACGCAAAAAAGCAGTCAGAAATAAAAAAATTTCGCTGTATTTCCCATCTCTGAGACCGACTTCCGACGCCTGACTTCCGCTTCTAAATTCCGATTAATGCGTGAGGGACAGTAGTGAAAATCCTTTTGCCTAAAGGTTCTTTTGGGGTTTGGGAAGCAAAAGATTGTAACGGATTGCCCGACCCTTGCGCAGCTTGGGACACGCCCAAAAAACTAAGAAAAAATGTTAAAAAAAATGGCAAATCGTTTAGAAACGAATTGCCAATATTAAATTTTTTGATTCTTAAATTAACAATACTCTTCAAAAGCACCTATTAAATTATCGGCAATCATCTGTGCCGGACGACCTTCAATTTGGTGGCGTTCTATCATATGAACCAATTTTCCATCTTTAAACAAGGCCATAGCAGGAGATGACGGAGGAAAAGGCATCATATGACTTCTTGCTTGATCAACCGCATCTTTTTCCATTCCAGCAAAAACTGTTACCAATCTATCTGGATGTTTTTCATTTGCAGCAGCGGCTTTAGCAGCTGGCCTTGCGTTTGCGGCGGCACAACCACAAACAGAGTTTACAACCACAAAAACAGTTCCTTCGCTATTGATGGCTGCATCTACCTCAGCAGCCGATTTAAGCTGTTCGAAACCAACACTTGTTAATTCTGCACGCATTGGTTCTACTAAATATTCTGGATACATATCTATTATTTTAAATTGAAAACTAATTTACAAAAATAAGAAAATCGGGCGGCATGTACCATCCGATTTATGTTTTAAAGGTAAAATTAGGACATCTATTTAATCTAGAATTTTCTAAAATTTTGAAAGAGCGCAGGATAACTGAATAATCCGATTACGATCAGTATCCAGAAAACGAAAAATAGTGCGCTAAGGGAAAGTCCAATAATTCCGCAGATTTTTCCCGCTTTACTATTATTGTAGGATGCTTCAGTAAATATACCAGGATTCATTTGATATTTCTTTATATCGCCGTTAGACAAAATTACTGCAATTACGCCAAAAATAATTCCGAAAAAACCATAAAAGCAACAAGCAGGAATTGATAATATTCCAAGTATTAAAGACGCCGTAGCATTCGGCAAGTTTTGCTGCCCGCCATAATTACCCCCAAACTGTCCGAAAGCAGGTGGGGCTTGAAAAGGTGGAGGAGTTGGAGGCAAATTAAAATTTGGAGGCCCTTCCAGATGCCCTGGATTGAATTTTTCAGTTTGCTCTTTTGGACTTTCTGATCCACTTTCTTGAGGATTTTCCTGATCGACAGACATAGTTTTTATTAAAGGTTAGTTAGCTGATGGTTGTATATTTTATAAAAATAATTAATTACAACAATGAAAGCAACAAAGCCAAATAAAACTTTAATGGCAACTGCTCCTAATTTGAAATCTAGTTTAATGTGGAAAAAAGCGAAAATGACCAATATTAATAAGGGAATAGTGGCGGGATAAAACTTGAAAGAACTCATAAAATCTCCATTTAGGAGGGCAAAAATGGAGCGTTGCAGTCCACAACCTGGACAATCAATTCCGAAGTTAAGTTTGAACGGGCAATCGAAAAGATGCTGACCTAACCAATTAAATACATTATGATAGAACTTCTGCATCTACGTCTTCTGTGTTTGCTCGATCTGATTTCCATATTTTATATTTTTCAATGTCTTTGATTACTTGTCTGTAGACTAAATTTAATACAAAAATATCATCTGCAAACCCTAAAAAAGGAATGAAATCTGGTATGACATCTATAGGCGAAAGAAAATAGATCAATCCTCCCACAATTGCTATTATGGAACCCAGCGGCACATTTGGATAACTTCCATTCAGATAATCTCTAGATATACCGAACAGCAACTGCATTTTCTCCCAAACCTCATCCAGGCTGCCCTTATTATTTATGGCTTTACCGAAGGCCATTTTTATAGTTTCTTGGGCTTTCTTTTTGTCCTTTAAAATAATCCGGGCTTTATTTTTTGAACCCCCAAAAAGTGCTAAAATTCTCTTAACATTTAATCTCATATTTTTTCTTTCGCAAATTAGCTGCCAAAAGTGTGCTTGATAAAAAACATTAGAAGGTTTTAATCAACGCTAAAATTTCGTCTACATATTTTCTATCATTTGCCAACCTAGGTACTTTATGTTGTCCACCTAATTTATCCTTTGCTTTCAACCAGTTGTAAAAAGTTTCTTTTGGCAAATTATGCACTAGCGGTGGTTTTAATGCCATGTTTTTAAATCTCTTTGCATCATAATCAGAATTTACAGCTCTTAATGTATCGTCCAATTCTTCCACGAAACAGGCTAGATTATTTGGTTGTTTCTCAAATTCGATCAGCCATTCATGACCTCCAACTTCCTCGCCTTTAAAGTAAATCGGACAGGCTGTATAATCTTTTACTTTCGCACCTGTTTTTAAACAAGCCGCAGTCAGCGCCTTTTCAGCATTATCTATAATTACCTCTTCTCCAAAAGCATTTATAAAGTGCTTTGTGCGGCCTGTAATCTTAATACGGTATGGCGAAATTGAGGTGAACTGAACGGTATCTCCTATCATGTACCGCCATAAACCGCCATTTGTAGAAATAACAATGGCGTAATTTTTTCCCATCTCTACTTCACCAAGTAGGAAAGTTTTTGGATTTTCTTCGCAGAAATCCTCCATCGATATGAACTCGTAGAAAATGCCATAATCTAGCATTAACAACAAATCTTCCGAATTCTCTTGATCTTGTAGACCGAAAAATCCCTCCGAAGCATTGTAAGTTTCTAGATAATACATCTCATCATTTGGAATAAGCTGTCGGAATTGTTCCCTATAAGGACCAAAGTTTACCGCACCATGTACATACAGTTCTAAATTAGGCCAAACTTCCATTAAGTTCTTCTTGCCCGTAATCTCTAAAACTTTCTTTGCCAAGACAATGGTCCATGTAGGCACTCCAGAAATACTTGTTACGTTTTCTTTTATGGTTGCCTCGGCCATCTTGTCTAATTTCAGTTCATAATTGTCCATTAGTGCGATAGACATATCAGGCGTACGGTAATATTCTGCCCAGATTGGTAGATTTTTTATCAATACTGCTGATAAATCGCCATAAAAACAATCGTTGTTAAGTTGGTTTACCTGATGACTCCCGCCCAATACCAAACCTTTCCCCGTAAACATTTGATTGTTGGGCCTATTGTTGCAATAAATGGATAGCATATCCTTGCCGCCTTTAAAATGACATTCTTCTAAAGACTCCTGAGAAACAGGAATAAATTTACTTCTATCACTTGTTGTACCAGAAGATTTAGCAAACCAATTAATTTCCGAAGGCCATAAGACATTTTGTTCACCGTTCAACATCCGTTCTATAAATGGCTTCAAGGTATCGTAATTTTGAATTGGGATTCTTTCCTGAAATTGCTGTATGGTTAAAATGGATTTATAGTCGTAAAACTTTCCCCATTCGGTATTTTGTGCGCTCTCTATCAACGCATGGAACCATTCTTCCTGCACATCGTGCGGATATTTCATGAAAAGCTCTATCTGGTGGATACGCTTTTTCATAAACCAGCTAAAAATAGAATTTACAAAGACCATTTTTACTAAGGCAAAAAGGTTTTACGTTTCAGCACAAAATTAGCTCCAAGATAAACCTTGCGCACCAGCTCATTCTCGGCCAAAACCTCGGGAACTCCTTGTTCTAAAATTCTTCCTTCGAACAGTAGGTAAGCCCTATCGGTAATTGACAATGTTTCTTGAACATTATGGTCGGTTATTAAAATACCTATATTTTTATGTTTAAGTTTTGCAACAATGCTTTGTATTTCCTCTACTGCAATGGGATCTACGCCGGCAAATGGCTCATCTAGCAGAATAAAGTTAGGGTTAGCGGCTAGCGCTCTCGCAATTTCTGTCCTTCTTCGTTCGCCGCCCGAGAGTAGATCGCCATTATTTTTTCTTACTTTTTGTAAAGAAAACTCATTGATCAACTCTTCTAACCTATCTTTTTGATCAGCCTTACTTAACGGACCCATTTGCAAGATGGCTAGAATATTGTCTTCTACAGTAAGCTTTCTAAAAACAGAAGCCTCCTGAGCTAAATAGCCTATCCCCATTTGCGCACGGCGGTACATCGCGTCGCTGGTAATGTCTTTGTCGTCTAAAAAAATCTTCCCTTCGTTAGGTCTAACAAGGCCCACAATCATATAAAATGACGTGGTTTTTCCCGCACCATTTGGACCCAAAAGCCCAACGATCTCCCCTTGACTCACTTCGAAAGAAACATCACTCACTACTGTTCTTTGCTTATATTTCTTTATAAGATGCTCAGCTCTTAGTATCATATATTATCCATTCGTCGTTCTGAATTTATTTCAGAATGTACTTTCTAAACGACGGCTTAGCAGACTAATGCGCATCGGATAGTTTGTTTTAATTAAATTTAATACCCTTCAGATTCAACTGCATTCTTTTCTTATCTCTCCACACATTCTCTGTTAATGTGTAACAAATGGAGAAAGGTGTGTTCAGCAATAATTTTTGCTCGTATTCTCCAAGTCCAAAACCAATCGCTTCAAAAATAGTAGAATCTGTCTGTTTTACACTTATTTTTAAATGATTTGCACCTACAACTTGCGGTTGGCGTGCTAACACTACTCCGTCAGTTTTAAAAACTGGCGCCATATTCTGCGGGCCAAAAGGACCCATTTGCGTCATAACCCGATAGAATTTTCCATCGATTTCGTTAAGTTTTACGTCACCGTCAATGGCTATCATTGGGGTTAACAGTTCTTCTGTAATACTCGCTGCTACAATTTCCTCAAACTTATCAGCGAAAGCTTGAATGTTATGGTGCTGCATGGTTAGCCCAGCGGCAAATTTGTGACCACCGTATTGATCTAATAAATCTGCGCAACGACTTAATGCCTCATATAAATCAAATCCTGCTACAGATCGACAAGATCCAGCCACTTGATTGTTTGATTTGGTAAGCACTATAGTTGGTCTATAATAAGTTTCTGTAAGTCTAGATGCTACAATTCCGATAACGCCTTTATGCCAACTTTCGTTATAAACAACCGTTGTTTTTTTATTTACCAGCACTTCATCCTGGCCGATTAAAGATAGAGCTTCGCGTGTAATTTCTTGATCGAAACCTTTACGTTCTGTATTTTTGATATTGATGTCTAGACTTTTTTGAAGTGCATCAACATCTCCTTCGCAAAGCAACATAGCAACGGCGTGTTTTGCATGATCTATTCGCCCTGCGGCATTTATCCTAGGAGCAAGCATAAAAACAACATCGGTGATAGAATATTCATCCGTTTTGCCAGAAACTTCCATCAAAGCTTTTAAGCCATCGCATGGAGATGTATTTAATTTTTTTAAGCCATGATAAGCTAAAATGCGATTCTCTTCTACAATAGGTACAATATCTGCGCCGATGCTCACCATGACCATGTCCAAATATTGCAAAAAACTTTCGTCTGGTAGATGGTGCTTTTGAGCGTAAGCTTGCGTAAGTTTAAAACCGATGCCGCATCCTGCCAATTCTTTAAAAGGATAATTACAATCACTTCGCTTCGGATCTAACACTGCAATTGCTTTCGGCAGTTCATCGCCAGGCAAGTGGTGGTCGCAAATGATAAAATCTACACCCAAACTGTTGGCATAATCTATTTTATCTACCGATTTAATTCCACAATCTAACGCAATAATAAGCGAAAAGCCGTTTTCTTTTGCGTAGTCGATACCTTGTGTAGAAATACCATATCCTTCTGCATACCTATCGGGAATGTAGTACTCGATGGTTTCTGTAAATTTTGCGAAAAAAGAATAAACCAAGGCGACAGATGTTGTTCCATCAACATCATAATCTCCGTAAACAAGGATTTTCTGTTGATTGTCCAAGGCCTGTTCAATTCTTGCAATAGCCAAATCCATATCCTTCATTAAAAAAGGATTATGAAGGTGAGCAAGATTTGGTCTGAAAAAGTCTTTCGCTTCGGAAAAACTACAGATGTTGCGTTGGATTAAAATTTTTGCAAGCACTAAACTGATGTTCAATTCAGCTGCTAAAGCATCTGCCGAATCTTCATTACATTTTGTTGCAAGCACCCACCTTTTTTCCATTACCTTTGTTTACAAACCGTAAATATACATTTTAATTAAACAGAAATAAATTGCAAGTCCACACTTTATATGAAGGTACTTACTCTGTAGATGTAAGTAAAAAATTTATCCCTTTTGACCCAACTATTCATCATTTTAAAGATCGGCCGGCTTCACTATTTATTAATATTCAACCATTCTTAGTCGAAATAAACGATGATTTAATTTTAATGGATACCGGCCTTGGCTTTATTGATGATCAAGAAGAATTAATATTACACAAAAACATAAGAAACGCCGGATTTGACCCTAGTGATGTGACGAAAGTGCTGATGTCTCATTTACATTACGACCATTCTGGTGGCATGGTTCATAAAGTGAATAACAATATGGAGTTAAGTTTTCCAGATGCTACCTATTATATTAATCGAGGTGAGTGGGAAGCGGCATTTTCTGACACTTCTAGTTCTTATCATACTAATATTTTTGATTTTTTGCAACGGAATGCTCAGCTAGATTTCATAGAAGGAGACGGACAAATTACAGATTCAATTTCTTACGAATTTACAGGTGCACATACGCCAAACCATCAGGTTTTTTTATTGAATGATGAAAATGAAAAGGCATTTTTCGGTGGTGACGTATTGCCCGAGCCTGAAGAACTCGTTAAAAATTTTATTGCCAAATACGACTTCGATGGTCGAAAGGCAATGGAGTTGAGGAAAGAATTTGGCAAACGTGCTGCTGAAGAAAACTGGAATTGTTTATTTTATCATGGCAAAAGTGCAGCTACAGGCTTTGTGAATTTAGTAGATGGAGGTTTTAAAGTGAGCAGCTAATCTAATTCTGAAGCCACATCATCTAAAAATTTAGCTCTATGTATAAGGTTCTATATTTCTTTTATTAACTAGGTGAAGCTTCTTAAGAAATTTCCAAAGTTAGCTTTTTGAGAAATTCAATACTCGGTATGTGTGCTACGAGGTTTACCTTCTAAAAATTATTTGCAGTCCTTGAATCCTTCGCTAATGCTCCGAAGTTTTACTACTAAGTCTTGAATTGATTTTGGTGCATTTCCGAATTCAAAAGTCTTCTTATAAGTTTTGCCATTCATAGTTATGGATATCCATTTCGGCACCTCCATCAGCACAATCGGGACATTCCGTGGTCTCGGATAAACTTTTTATATTATTTACTTTTATTAGCGAATACAATTCTCTTTTTTCTTGCTCTGTCAATACCGCTTTGCATACTTTTGGTGGGAGTATCTTGTCGTTCGATATTTGTGTGAACAATAACATTGATTGCTCAACTTTGAGCGTCTTGTTGCAGTAGCCTACGCAAAAACCAAAAGATGTTCCATAAGACAAAGAAAAAGTCTCATCGCTAGACAAATCTTTCTTGCAGCCAGAAAAGACAACTATGATTAGTGCTAAGAGGGTGAAAATTCTTTTCATCGGATGTTTAAATAACAATCAAAGATAGATGTTTTTTTGAAAGACCACAGTTTGTTTTAGAGAAACTTACGTTGCCTTCATATCTATGTGATCTAAAAATAAATCTATTTATACCGCAGCCAAGATTTTGGCATTCTCTGTCAGAAAAAAATTAAAACAAAAGAGGTCTGCTTTTCAGCAGACCTCTAAAAAATTTAGGTAATAATAGAAACTACTTACTCGCTACTAATTTCACACCTATTTCAAACATATCATCTATAGCTTTATCGCCAATGTTGTCGAAAAAAGATTTAGAACCATATCTAACGTCATATTTTGTTCTGTCGACCAATATCTTTCCTGCCAAAGCAGAAACAGATCCATTTCCATTGATAGATACCGTCGCTGGAAATACTACCGGTCTCGTTTTCCCTTTAATAGTTAAATCACCAGCTACTGTCACCTCGCTACCAGAACCAGAAACCTTGGTAATTACGAAAGTCGAAGTTGGAAATTTTTGAGTACTGAAAAAATCTTCAGAATTTAAGTGACCCTCTAATTTTTTGCTTCCCCCTTCATCTTTAATGGTACTCATGTCCATCGTAAATCTTCCTCCAACCAACTTATTACCATTTAAAATTAGGTTGCCAGATTTTAAGACAATTGTTCCATTATGTGAACCTGCAATTTTCCTACCAATCCAGGTAACTGAAGATTTTGAGGCATCAACCTTATAATCTACTGGTTCGGCCTTAAATGTGAATGCAGAAAGCATCAACGTTATCAGTGCCGAAAAAACAATACTTGTTTTAAATTTCATAAAAACTTATTTTTTTAAAGGGATATACGGGTTATTCTGATAAAAATATTTTCTAAATACCGATTAAACTTTTACCGGCTCCATCTCTTCTAAATAAGCTTCCATCGGCGGGCATGAACAAATTAAGGATCTATCTCCCTGACTATCGTTAACGCGACCAACTGACGGCCAAAATTTCCGTTCTTTTACATATTTTAATGGAAATGCTGCTGCTTGACGTGAATAATCATGATTCCATTCATTCGCTGTAATTACCGCAGCGGTATGCGGCGCATTTTTAAGTGGATTGTCTAATCTATCAAAAGAACCATCTTCAACTGCAGCAATTTCATGTTTTATAGAAATCATGGCGTCACAAAAACGATCCATTTCATCTTTTGGCTCAGACTCTGTTGGTTCTACCATCATTGTGCCAGCTACCGGAAAAGAAACTGTTGGTGCATGAAAACCATAATCCATTAACCGCTTTGCAATATCCGTAACCTCTATTCCGAATGCTTTGAAAGAGCGACAATCTAAAATCATCTCGTGTGCGCAACGTCCGTTGGCGCCAGAATACAATACAGGGTAATGTTCTTCCAACCTCGCTTTGATATAATTAGCGTTTAATATAGCAACTTTAGTTGCATCTGTTAATCCCTTGCTTCCCATCATTGCGATGTAAGCGTGAGAGATTATCAGAATGGAAGCTGAACCCCAAGGTGCAGAAGATACCGCAGAAATAGACTTTTCGTTTGCTATGTCTACAACAACATGGCCTGGTAAAAATGGAACAAGATGTGCAGCCACACCAATTGGACCCATACCTGGTCCACCTCCGCCGTGCGGAATACAAAAAGTTTTGTGCAAGTTTAAATGGCAAACATCTGCGCCGATATTCGCAGGACTAGTTAAACCAACCTGAGCATTCATGTTTGCACCATCCATGTAAACCTGGCCACCGTTTTGGTGAATAGTCTCACAGATTTCTACAATACTTTCCTCAAATACACCATGTGTAGATGGATAAGTAACCATTAAGCAAGCTAAGTTTTCTTTGTATAGAACAGCCTTAGCCTTTAAGTCATCTACATCAATATTTCCATTTTCTAAAGATTTTACAACTACAATCTTCATCTCTGCCATTGCAGCAGAAGCAGGGTTTGTGCCGTGAGCTGAAGCAGGAATTAACGCAACGTTTCTATGGAAATCTCCTCTATCGTGATGGTATGCGCGGATAACCATTAAGCCGGTATATTCCCCTTGAGCTCCAGAATTTGGCTGTAAACTCATAGACGCAAATCCAGTAATCTCACTTAGCCATTCGTTTAACTCATTAAAGACAGAGTAATAGCCAAGAACTTGATCAGAAGGTGCAAAGGGGTGAATCTTCCCAAAATGAGACCAGGTTACCGGAATCATTTCTGCCGTTGCATTTAATTTCATGGTACAACTTCCCAATGGAATCATAGATTGGCAAAGAGAAAGATCTTTGGCTTCTAAAGATTTTATATATCTGAGCATTTCGTGCTCAGAGTGATGGGAGTTGAATATAGGATGTTCTAGAAAGGTAGATGTACGCTGTAAATTTTCTGGAATAACGGTTTCTACCTCTTCAACGACAACTACTTCATTAACTGCAATGGCACTAACTTTTGCAAATATTTTGGCTAAAGTCTTTACATCTGCAAAAGTACTCGTCTCATCGAAAGAGATGGTTACCACACTGCCCTCATAGTTAAGGTTTATCTCATTATCCAAACAAGCGGCGTGAACCGATCCTACTAAATCTCCCAAATCAAATCGAATCGTATCAAAATACGAAGTATTCAATTGTTCAAAGCCTAAACTATTTAAAGTCTCTGCAAGACTAATTGCCAAACCGTGAGTTCGGGTGGCAATTTTCTTTAACCCTTCTGGACCATGATAAGCAGCATAAAAACTTGCCATTATCGCCAGTAAAGCCTGCGCGGTACAAATGTTAGAAGTCGCCTTATCTCTACGGATATGCTGCTCGCGAGTTTGCAAAGCCATGCGCAGTGCGTAATTATTCGCTGCATCTATGGTAACTCCGATAATTCTTCCCGGAAGGTTACGCTTATAATCTGCTTTAGTAGCGAAGAAAGCCGCGTGCGGGCCTCCAAAACCCATTGGAACACCGAATCTTTGCGTGTTTCCAACAACAACATCCGCTCCCCATTCTCCTGGAGGCGTAAGTAGCGTTAAGCTTAAAATATCAGCTGCAACGGTTAATTTAATATTTTTATCATGTAAAGTACTTGCAAATTCTTTGTAATCGAATACTTCTCCGTTTCCGGCAGGGTATTGAACAATCGCTCCAAAAAACTCGTCAGTAGGTTCAAAAGTTTGATGATCGCCGACAATCAATTCCATTCCATAAGGATTGGCACGGGTTTTTAACACGTCCAACGTTTGAGGAAACACGGAAGCAGATACAAAGTATTTCTTTGCAGAAACATTTTTACGGAGCGTATATTGCATAAACATAGCTTCTGCTGCGGCTGTTGCCTCATCTAAAAGTGAAGCGTTGGCAATTTCCATTCCCGTTAAATCTATAACCATGGTTTGAAAATTTAGTAACGCTTGCAACCTACCTTGTGCAATTTCTGCTTGATACGGTGTGTATTGTGTGTACCAACCTGGGTTTTCGAAAACGTTCCGCAGAATTACACCCGGAGTAATGGTATCATAATAACCCTGCCCAATAAAGCTTTTAAATACTTTATTTAAGAGAGACGTTTGCTTTAAGGTAGTTAAATATTCAATTTCTGATTTAGCAGCAGGAAGATTTAGTGGCTTTTTAAGTTTGATGTTTGCCGGTACAGTTTCATCAATCAATTGGTCAATGGAATTTACACCAATAACAGCTAACATCGCTTCTGCGTCTGCTTCATTTGGTGCAATATGCCTGGTTTGAAACTCTTCTTGGTAGTGAATATCTAAGCCCATAAAATATGATATATTGTTTTGGGCGAAGTTAGGAAAAGCAGCCTAACTCTTTGACATAAAACTGTAGATTTGTTTAGACAAAAGAGCAAGGAACAAAGAGCAAAGACTGGGTGGCAAACACTACATCGACTAAAAAGCTATCCGCCTAAATCTTAAACAGACCTAACAACTAACCTTCTAAACTCTAACCCCTAACCTCCAAGCCTACTTCTGCACCTTCCAGCCTTCACTTTTATCAAACTTTAATTTGTAAGATTTAGTAATAAAATTACTGTTTTCAAACTTACCCTCATCAAAAGCAGCGAAATCAGTATTTTCTTTTTTAAGTGAAACAGTTACTTTAGCCGTATTGGAATTTACCATAGAAAAATCTACTGGTTTTCCATCTGCCAAAACATAATTGACTGTTTTAACTGTGGCTTTGTCGTCGCTTTGTTTTAAAACTAAAGGACTCGCTAAATCTGTTAATTTAATTTGATATACAAAACTACTGTCTTTAGATAGAAATTTCTTTTTTGCCGATAACATGCTTATGGTAACAAATCCTTTCTTGGCTAATGCTTTATATTTTAAAAGACTTAACATCTCTGATTCACTATTGAACTTTATCTCACCGAAATCAAATTTAGTGGTTTGATACTCAGGATTGGCCGCTAGATATTCTGTAATTACTTTCCCAGCTTCCTCTTTATTAATGGAAGTTTTTGGGGCACATCCGGCGAAGCCGATAACAAGAACGAATAATAAAGCGGTACCAAGGTTTTTCATTTTATAGCTATTGATTGTATCAAATCTAAACAAAATAATAGAGCAACTTTAGCACTCTAAAATTTTTCTAACTTTTGCTTTCTATGTAGCAATTGCTTTAAATTAGAAACAGCAATTGCAGAGAGTATAACCGCAACCCCAAACCAGCGGACAGCGGAGACTTCCTCATTTAAAAAGAGGGCAGAGAGCAATACGGCTACAGGCAGTTCTGCAGCGCTTAAAATAGAACTGAGCGCCAAGCCGGTTTTAGGTACTCCGATTGCGAAACAAAGTGGCGGGATAACGGTACCAAAAAATGCGATGATTAATCCCCACTTGAGTAAGCTGCCGGTTAAGGCACCATCAATTAAGAACATTGGTGGAAAAATAATGAAGATAAAAAGGCATCCACCCGTAACCATTAACGCTGCCTTTTTAATAGGCCGATAATCTATTCCCAACCTACCATTTAGCATCATAAAGCCTGCGTAAAATAGGGCTGCGAATAGGCCATACCCAATCCCATACATATTTAGTGTTTGCAAGGTTGTAGAGAAAACGCCACTTGCCAAGGCAGTTCCACCCAAAATTAGCACCATCGACAAGGCTTGAAAATTGGAAATCTTCTTTTTAAAAATAAAATATTCTAATAAAATACCTATCCAGATAAACTGCATTAACAGAATAATAGCAATAGAATTGGGAACTAGTTTAACACTTTGATAATAGCAAACACTTACCAAGCCGGCACAGATACCGGCCAACATTAATTTATATGGCGGGGTTTTCTCCGCGTAGCCATGCGGCTTTTTTGTTAATGCTGTACGTACAAAAAACAACAACCATAAGCCGACAGCGCCAAAAAAAGCTTGTGCACCAGTTACATCGCCTAAGGTATAACCGTCTCGATAAGCAAATTTTACAAAAGTGGAAAGTACGCCATAACTGCAAGCGCCGAGAAAAACAAGGATAATACCTTTTAACATGAATTTGTTTAGGGGTTAGGGTTTAGTTGATTAGAGGCTAGATGATCAGTTCGCTAGAGGTTAGATGATCGGTAGTGATTTAGTTTGGTTGCAAAGGACGTCCTTTCTTTGCTCCTTGATCTTTCATCCAGTTGCGTCTCAAATCTAATGTTTCACATCTCACTTTTTAACTCCGCCAAATACTTTTGTATCGTTTGTTCCAGGCCTATGTAAAGCGCATCGCTAATGAGCGCATGACCAATCGAAACCTCTAAAAGTCCGGGAATACTTTGTGCAAAATATTTAAGATTATGCAAATCCAAATCGTGCCCCGCATTTATACCTAAACCTAATGCATTTGCTTTGTGGGCGGCAGCAATGTAATTTAAGATACTCTTTTCCCTATCTGCGTTATAATTGTGTGCAAAAGCTTCGGTATAAAGTTCAATTCTATCGGTACCAGTATCGGCGGCAGCTGCAACCATATCTACCACAGGATCTACAAAAATAGAAACCCTAATCCCTTCTTGCTGAAAAACAGAAACAATTTCTTTTAGATATTTTGCATGTTTAACGGTATCCCAACCATGATTGGAGGTGAGCTGGCCTTCTACATCTGGAACTAAAGTAACCTGAGCGGGCTTATTCGCCAACACCAAATCAACAAATTTATTTTCTTTACAATTTCCCTCAATATTAAACTCGGTGGCAATAACCGCTTTCAAATCGTAAACATCTTGATAGCGAATGTGGCGCTCATCTGGTCTTGGGTGCACGGTAATCCCTTCGGCACCAAATTTCTCGCAATCTAATGCCACCTGGACTAAATTCGGATTGTCGCCACCCCTACTATTTCTGAGCGTTGCAATTTTATTTATGTTAACCGATAATTTTGTCATGGGCCAAAGATAACAGTAATTTAAGAAAGTTTGATGAACTGAATTGGCCTGGATAGGGCTTTTCACGTCTTAAAATAGATTGATTTTTATTACCAATATAGTTTAGTTAGAATTAAGATCTTAGTTTATTTGGGCGCTTTTACACGTTCTCTACTTAATCTTTTTTAGGGCTAAAAAGCCAAAAAAAAATATTATTCTGCCACTTTTGCATAAACTAGTTACCCAAAATCTTTGCAATTAAGCAGAGACCATTTAACTTGCAACTTAAATTTTTAAAAACATCATGCAGCCAGAAGAAAAAAGATTGTACCTCATACTCATCTTTCTTTTGGCCGCTTTTGGAATTCCTGCACTTTTTATCAATATTATAGAACCAGATGGGGCGCTTTTTGCAAGTATCTCTAAATCTATGGTGCTCAATAACGATTGGCTAAACCTTTACAGCAGAGGCGCCGACTGGTTAGATAAACCGCACTTACCTTTTTGGCTTGCAGCTGCTTCTTTCAAAATTTTCGGCATCAATAGTTTTGCATATAAACTTCCGTCATACCTTATTGGACTGTTAACTGCTGTTTTGCTATTCAAATTCGCCAAAAATCTATATACTGAAAAGATTGCCTACATCTCTGCAATAATTTTTTTAAGTGCTCTTCATGTCATTGTTTCCACCTTCGACGTACGTGCAGAGATTTACATTACTGGCTTTGCATTCGGAGCGATTTATTTTTTTGAGCGTGCGTGTCGAAGGGATCGCATTAGTTGGGTTTTAGTTTTGGGTGCACTTTTTACAGCTTGCGCCATAATGGTAAAAGGTATTTTTGTGCTAATTACAGTTTTAGGTGGCTTTGTTATCTATTGGCTGGTAACCAAACAGTATCAAGAGTTTTTAAAACTCAAATGGTATTTTGCGCTTCTGCTAATCTTTGTATTTATAACACCAGAATTATACGCTCTTTATAATCAGTTCGACAAAAATCCCGATGTTTTTGCTCAAGGACAGCGAGGCGTTTCTGGTTTAAAATTCTTTTTTTGGGATAGTCAGTTCGGGCGATTCTTTAACACAGGTCCGGTTAGAGGGAAAGGTGATCCTTCTTTCTTTCTACACACTACGCTTTGGGCATTTCTACCTTGGGCGGTATTGCTATACTTAGCTGTTTTTAATCTCCTGAAGAAAAAAGAACGTTCTAAGATTCCTAAAGAAACCATTATTCTTTGGGCGAGTGCCGGAATTACTTTCTTAGTTTTTTCTGTTTCAAAGTTTCAGTTACCTCACTATATATTACTTTTATTTCCCCACTTCGCCATCATTACGGCAATCTATATTTCCGATAAGGAGGGTAAATCTTTAAAATCTTTAGCTATAACCCAGTCTGTTATTGTAATCTTAATTACTATTGCACTGTTGTTACTCACAATCTTTTTTGGATTTGATCAACCGGTGTTAATCGGCTTACTACTACTCGGGTTTTTAGCTGGCTCATTTCTTATCTTTACAGAATTAACGTTTAAGGCCTTAATTGGCAGAAGTGTCGCCATTTCCTTAAGCCTAATGGTGTTCCTATATTTCTTCTTTTATCCAGCGCTTCTAAAATATCAATCAGGAAGCGAAGCAGGACAATGGTTAACAGCAAATCTTCCAAAAGCAAAGCCTGCAGTCTACATGTACAATGATGCGTTTTCTTTCGATTTTTATGCAAAGGGAGATGTCAAATATTATTACACGTTAGCGGATTTACAAAGAAGTGAAGTTGAGAACTTAGTTTTGTATATTCCAGAAGCTCAAATGCCAAACTTAAAAAAAGCATACAACGTGAAAATTCTTAAAGCTTTTGATTACTTTCACACCACCAAGCTAACTTTAAAGTTTTTAAATGCAGCATCTCGAGCAGCTACTTTAGAGCGATTTTATTTGGTTACGTTAAATTAGCTATGGAAATTTTCTTTAGGATCATCAAATTTGGACTCACCGGTTTTCTCGGTATGGCAATCGACTTTGGTGCTACCTGGCTTTTTAAAGAAAAGATCAGAATTAACAAGTACATCGCAAACGCAATTGGTTTTAGTCTGGCAGTAACCAACAACTATTTTATAAATAGAATCTGGACCTTTGAGAGTACCAACCCACATTTGGGCACAGAGTTTACGAAATTCGTATTTGTAAGTTTGGTCGGTCTTGGGCTGAACACATTTATTATTTACCTATTCCACCAACGTAAAGATGGAATAAACTTTTATTTAGCTAAGTTTTTCGCAATCGTGATTGTTTTTATCTGGAATTTTCTGGCAAATTGGCTGTTTACTTTCAGGTAACATTTTTGCCAACGTAATAAAAAATGATCAGCCAAATAATCCCCTTAATTAAAAAAAAAAGAAACCCGATCAAGCCAATCCGCTTAAACCAAATTTTAAAATCTTCTCTATTGATGGGCATGATGTTTTAAATATATTGGATTTAATTGGATTTCAAAACTAACAACCTCGTGAAAAAACTCCGATCCTAGTTTTCAAAAGGATAGCACTGAATTTTTAAACACCTGTTAAACTTCTAGCCCAGTAAAAATCAACGCGCAGTTTTTAACTTTCCCTTAAATATTAATGCGTTTGTTTAAAGTAGAAAATCATTCAAATGGACTAAAGACAAAAAAAAACGGAGTATTTTTTCCTATTTCAAAATTCTTTTAAAAGATTTAGGCCTGGTAATCGATCGGTTAAAGAGTACAATTAATTTTCCAAATCTTGTAATGCCAAGAGTGCTTTACCACGCAGATTTCTTACAAATTTTTCTTGGAGCATTTTAAGTTTCGGTGTGATGTAATTTTTGCAAAAAGGTTTTTCAATGTTGTTCCAATAATAATTTAAGTATTCCGGAACATTTTGCTCGAATGATTTTAAAGGCAATATTTTTGTAATTATTGGTTTGCTAAAGTCGGTTTGAAGCCTTTTTAAAATACCCTCGCAAATTCTTTTTTGTTCTTCTGTGAAAAAATAAATCGCAGAGCGATATTTTGCTCGAAATTGATGTGCGCTTGTACAGCTATGGCTATGTAGATGAATAGAGATAATTTCCTCCAAAGAGATTTCTGCTGCATCGAAGTCGAGCAGAATCGCTTCTGAGATTTTTTGGTGAGGTTCTTCGGAAGTGATCCAACCCTGTTTTACGTTGCCAACTCCAACAAGCGATTGAAAAATCCCCTCGGTACACCAATGGCAACTTCCACCCAGACCCGAAGTTTGTATATTTTCGCTCATTTTTAGAAAGGGATAAGGGATTACTTTTACCACAAAGCTCACAAACATGTTCGCAAAGTTCCTGGAGGAATTGGTATTAATTTTAATTTTAGTACCTCTGTTGCCTATCCTCTTTAACCATTACGGTTAGTTAATGTAAAGTTAACCTTTAAAAATCATTTGATGATATCCGTGAGCTGCCCTAAACCTTAGGTTTAATTTCAATCTCGGTTTCACCAAAGCATTCGTTACTTTGAACAATAAACCCGGTGGTAGCGAGCACGAGACCTCTTTTTGGGCGAAGTAAAGCGGACGACGGGGCTGCAATTGCCGAAGAATTACCGAACAGCTCGTTTTCAAATAATTATAGAGCAACAAAAAAAGAGATGCGCTTTACACACATCTCTCCTTAAATATTAAACTTCGGACTTCCACACTTCGGACTTCCGACTTATTTTAGTAACGGTATTCGTCTGATTTAAAAGGACCATCTACGGTAACGCCGATGTAATCTGCTTGATGCTGATCTAAAACTTCTAACTCAACACCAATTTTTTCCAGATGTAAACGGGCAACTTTTTCGTCGAGTATCTTTGGCAACACATAAACCTTATTTTCGTAGGTGTCGGTATTTTGCCACAATTCTAACTGCGCCAATACTTGGTTGGTGAATGAGTTGCTCATTACAAAACTCGGGTGACCGGTAGCGCAACCTAAGTTAACCAATCTACCTTCTGCAAGTACAATTACGTCTTTTCCATCTATGGTATATTTATCCACCTGAGGCTTGATTTCTATCTTTGTATTGCCGTAATTTTTGTTTAACCAAGCCATATCTATTTCATTATCGAAGTGGCCGATGTTGCAAATAATGGCTTTATCTTTAATCGCACGGAAATGTTTTTCGCGAACAATGTCTCGATTTCCGGTAGTGGTAACTACGATGTCTGCTTCTTTTATCGCGGTGTCTAATCGTTTAACTTCATAACCTTCCATAGCGGCTTGTAGCGCGCAAATTGGATCGATTTCCGTTACAATTACACGAACCCCTTGAGAGCTTAACGACTCTGCAGACCCTTTTCCAACATCGCCATAGCCACAAACAACAGCAATTTTACCTGCCATCATTACATCTGTAGCTCTACGAATGGCGTCTACCAAAGATTCACGACAACCATATTTGTTATCAAATTTAGATTTTGTCACTGAGTCATTCACGTTTATTGCAGGTAAATGCAACGTGCCATTTTTCATGCGTTCGTACAAACGGTGTACACCTGTAGTGGTTTCTTCTGACAAACCTTTAATCGCCGAAATAAGCTCTGGATATTTATCAAAAACCATGTTGGTTAAATCACCTCCATCATCTAGAATTAAATTTAACGGTTTTTGATCTTCACCAAAATGTAGCGTTTGCTCGATACACCAATCAAAATCTTCCTCTGATAAGCCTTTCCAAGCATATACTTGAATTCCTGCAGCCGCAATTGCAGCGGCAGCATGATCTTGTGTGGAAAAAATATTACAAGAAGACCAAGTCACTTCGGCGCCAAGGGCTACTAAAGTTTCAATCAACACGGCGGTTTGGATGGTCATGTGCAGACAACCTGCAATACGTGCACCTTTTAATGGCTGCGATGGGCCGAACTCCTCACGTAAACTCATTAAACCTGGCATTTCTGCTTCGGCCAATCCAATTTCTTTCCGACCCCAATCGGCCAAGGTAATGTCCTTAACTTTGTAAGGAAGGTATTCTGTCTCTACTGATGACATAGTTTTTTGTTTTATTTTGTTTGTGATGAATCAGTTAATTGTCAATAGCAAAGCACTTTCTACTATTTAAATTTCTTTTTCTGTTGAACACAAAAGTAGGGATTTTGTTGTAAATTTTATTGAGTTTGGCTCGAAGGATGATAGAGTTGAAAAAATTAGACAATTTGATTACTTTTAAAATTATAGTCACTTCCGGTACGACCAAGTACGTTTAATCAAATCTGAAAGAATTTTGATCAACTGTAGCGTTTCTAGCTATTTGTTCGTTTTAGGATAAACCTATTTGACTAACAACTATGAAGACCAAACAACTCAGGATTGGTGGATTGCTATTGTTGCTTTCCATATCTATTTTTGCTTGTAAGAAAGATGAAATCTCGTCTGAACCCCAAAATGCACTTTCTGGCGCTTGGGCGGAGGTGCCCCCAAACGACAGTAGTAGAAGAATATTTTTTGGAACTCAAGGAAATTTCGAAATGGAGTTGCGAGATTCTTCCAAAGCATATTGGAGCAGGGCTGTAATTGGGAAGTACAAAATCTCAAATGATTCGCTAAAAGTTAACATTACTAGTGAGGTAGAAAAGTCTGCTGATGGCAAAGTTACCAAGACAACCACAACAAGCTACGTGATATTTGATAAGGGTAGATTCTCGATAGAAAATGATCTGTTAACCATCCAATGCGTAACCTACCCAGCAGATGGACCAGTTCCAACTACCTTTAAATATAACAGGATAATTGCAATTGATTAAGTATGTCGAATCTTTCTAGAATTAGATTTTTCCTTAACATCCATAGATGTACTATTAAAAAAACTAAAGTAAAGTTTCGATAAAAAACTACAGGCTAAAATTTCCTCACTCACACAAACAGCCTGTAGTTGTTATTTTGAAAACACTTTCTTTTTACGAGAATTAATTTCTAAATTGGTGATAACCTAAACTTAGTTAGATTATGAAAACCGTAAAACAACTTTTCGACACAAAGAAAGCAGCTATTTATTCTGTTACTGAACAAACTTCGGTATATGATTCTTTACGGCTCATGACTGAAAAAAACATTTCTGCCTTGCTGATTATGGATGGTGATAAACTTTTAGGAATTTTTACGGAGAGAGATTACGCCAGAAAAATTGTTTTGCAAGGAAAATCATCTAAAGAAACGATGATTAGTGAAGTGATGACTGCTGACCCGTTTGGCGTAAGCTTAAGCGATTCGATAGACAAATGTATGTCGATGATGACCGAGAAGCACATTAGGCATTTACCGATTGTCGAAAATGGCGAAGTGAAAGGAATGGTTTCAATCGGAGACGTGGTAAAGTACATTATCGCAGATCAGAAAGAGACGATTAGCCATTTGGAAGGGTATATTAATGGATAATGGCAGTTACGAGTTGCGGGTTATGAGTTGCAAGTCTAGATGGCAAGAATCTTTCCTTTAACTTAAGAGTCGTTTAGTTGTAAAGCTGTTTAAGGATTGGCCGAAATCCAATAGCCACTTAGTCCTTAATCTTTGCTCCTTATTCCTTACTCCTCTTAACGCACCTTTCCGAATCAATTCCCTACTTTTGCCGTATGGCAAAATTTTCGATAAACCTCGCTACGGGTTCGTTGCAAAAACAAGAGATTATTGTGGGTATAGATTTGGGTACGACCAATAGCCTGGTCGCTTTTATCAATCCAGACGGAAATCCACAGGTAATTAATGATACAGGTAAAGGAATTCTAGTTCCTTCTGTTGTTCATTTCGACGAGAATGATGCAGCTACAGTTGGCACAAAAGCTGCAGATTTTTTGTTAACCGATCCTCATAACACGATATTCTCCGTCAAGCGGTTGTTGGGCAGATCTTATAAAGACGTAGCCGAACATGCAGCGATTTTTTCCTACAAAATTATAGATGACGACAGTGACGCGCTTGTTAAAATCCAAGCGGGTGATAAGTTTTATACGCCAATAGAATTATCGGCAGAAATTTTAAAAGAGTTGAAAACGAGCGCAGAACATGCGCTCAAAACGCCAGTCAACCGTGCGGTGATTACCGTTCCCGCTTATTTTAATGATAGTCAGCGGCAAGCTACCAGAGACGCTGGGAAACTCGCAGGTTTAGAGGTAATGCGAATTGTGAACGAACCAACCGCAGCAAGTTTGGCCTATGGAATTGGTTTAGATCCATCAAAACAAAAAACAGTTGTTGTATACGACTTAGGTGGTGGAACTTTTGATGTTTCGATTTTGCAGATTCAAAACGGCATTTTTGAAGTATTGGCAACCAATGGAAACACGTATTTAGGTGGTGATGATTTCGACAGAGCGATTTTAAATTATTGGATAGAAAAGAATAAACTTGATTTGGGCACCATAGCAAAGGATGCAGTACTCATGCAATCTTTACGCCTTAAAGCCGAAAAAGCAAAAAAAGCGTTGAGTTCTCAAAACTTATTTAATGAGCAAATTGGCGAAATTTGGTGCACGTTAGATCAAAAGACTTTCGAATGCATAATTGCAGAAAAAGTTGAAGAAACCATAACGTCTTGTAAAAACGCGTTAAAAGATGCGGAGCTGACTATTGATGACATCGATGAAATTATTTTAGTTGGAGGATCGACGCGCACAAAATATGTAAAAGAAAAAGTTGAAAGCTTCTTTGGTAAAACCCCGAAAGACAATATAAATCCAGATGAAGTTGTCGCATTAGGCGCGGCAATTCAGGCAGATATTTTAGCCGGAAATCGATCTGACATTCTATTGTTAGATGTAACTCCTCTTTCTTTGGGTATTGAGACGATGGGTGGATTGATGGATGTAATTATCACTAGAAATAGCAAAGTACCAACGAAAGCTGGGCGACAATACACCACGTCTGTCGACGGACAAATTAATATGAAAATCGCTATTTTTCAGGGAGAGCGAGATCTGGTAAAGGAAAACAGGAAACTTGCAGAATTCGAGTTAAAGGGAATTCCGGCAATGCCTGCAGGCTTGCCGAAAGTAGCTATTAATTTTCTGCTAAATGCAGACGGGATATTAACGGTAAATGCGGTAGAGTTAAGATCGGGTGTAAAGCAAGAAATAGAAATTACACCAAGTTATGGTCTGAGCGACGATGCTGTCGAAAAAATGTTGCTCGACAGTATCGAGCATGCTAAAAGCGATGTAGAAGCACGTATGATTATAGAAGCGAAAACAGCTGCCGAACAACTGGTTTATACGGCAGAACGATTTATCAGCAAGCATGCTGATTTCTTAGATGAAAATGAAATCAGCAATACCAGAACGCATATAGAAGCATTGAAGACTGCAATTTTAACGTCGGATAAGGACATTATCTTAAGTAAAACCGAGGAGTTGAACGAATTTACTCGTCTGTTTGCCGAACGAGTAATGAATAAGGCAGTTTCTGGCGCAATGAACGGAAAAAGCGTTAACTAGACTGCGCCGTTGACGCCGAACTAAGCCGGCACTGTTTGTGAATATTAAACATTATTGTAGTGGCAGCCCGCAAATTGATGGGATTTCCGCGGTGCAATTCCAGTGAACAAGGGGACGCTAAGTGTTTTTGTAGCAAGCCTTCTTTTCGAAAACATCTTTAGCAACCGTAAAAGCAGCACTTCCTAAGCCAACTCACAATTTTAACAAGCCTAAAGATTTAGTAACCTTTCTAAATGGTGATAACCGATTCCAAAATATTCTTTAGACGCGTTAATCTTTTGTAAAATTTGCTCTTGCCTTTCGCTTTCAGCTTTCAGTTTTAGGCTTTCAACATCCTTGTCTTTGTTCTTTGCTCCTTTTTCCTTTTTCCTAATGCCTACTACCATTACATTTTTCGGCGTATGTGCATCAGAAATAAATTCAAAGACTTTGGTTTTATATCCGAAATATTCTAGGATTAAAGCGCGAATTCCGTCCGTAACCATTTCTGCTTGACGCTCTAAAAAGATGCCATGCTTAGTTAAAAAAGAAACATCATTTTTTACTTTATGCTGCTCAATTTCTCTCCGAATTTGTTTGTGGCAACATGGCGCAACCACAATCAGGTCGGCATTGGCTTTTATTCCTTTATAAATTGCATCGTCTGTAGCGGTATCGCAGGCATGCAGCGCAATTAAGAGATTAACATCATTTGCGTCATAATCTTCAATAGTGCCTTTTACGAAACTTAATTTCTCACAAGAAGATTTTTCAGCGACATCGTTGCATAAATCAACCATATCTTGGCGATATTCTACGCCAATAATTTCGCTATCTAATTTTAGATTGTTGTGTAAATAATCATATAACGCAAACGTTAAATAGCCTTTACCCGAACCCATATCGGCTACTTTCTTAATCGTTCCCTCTGGCAATTCCTTAATTAAAGCGCTTAAAATCTCGATATAATGGTTGATTTGCCGAAACTTGTCTTGCGCATTTTTATAGACTTTCCCATCGGCGTCGGTAATTTTTAATTCGGTTAAATACTGTTTTGAATTAGCTTGGATTAACCTCACTTTTTCTTTATCGTGCTGTTTTGATGGCGCTTCTTTAACAGATGAACCTAGTGTTCTAAAAGCAACTTTCCCATTGTTTAACTCTTCTAAAATGTAGTCGTTTTGAGTGGTAAAAAGCGTAGCGATTTTAAAACCTTCATCTAGATGTTTTTCGATCAAATCAATAGCCTCACTTATTGCGTAATTTTTTACTACATCTCTGGTTTTATATCTAAAAGTAAACGCAAGTTTATCTTGGGCTTTAATCAGCACCTTTCTGACTAAAATCTGCTTTAATTCTGTTTCATTGCCTTGATAATTTCCGAATGAAATTTTCACAAAAGTACCATACTCAATACTTGTCTTCAATGTCGAGATAAACTTTTCTATATATTCTTGAAAAAACATAAGTTAAATTTTAAGAAGCAAAGATAGCTAAGTATTTTTTTAGTCGCTTAACAAAGACTTAACTTCAATATACAATACTTCGCATACCAACAGGCATAGCGTTTAGAGCACCCTCAAAAATCGAGAAATTATAACTGTAGTATGCTGTCAGATTTGATTACTTATCTCTATTTTTAGCAGACCAATCTACAAGTATGAAAAAGCATTTACTCTCGGCCTGCATTCTTTTTTTTCTTATGATATCTGCACACGCTCAACAACCGCTTTGGATGCAGCAAACGTCTATTTCTCCTGATGGAAAATGGGTGGTCTTTGAATATAAAGGCAATATTTTTAAGGTGTCGACCAACGGTGGACAAGCATTACCACTAACTATCACTTCAGATTATAATGGTTACCCAATTTGGAGCCACGACGGGAAAACCATTGCTTTTGCATCAGATAGATTTGGAAATTTCGATGTCTTTAGCATGTCGGCCGATGGAGGTTCGGCCACGCGCTTAACTTACAATTCTAATAAAGATATTCCATACGATTTCAGCCAGGATGATCAGAAAGTTTTATTCGGTTCGAGCAGACATGACATTTATTCTTCTATCCGGTTTCCAGGCGATAACTATTGGATGAAATTGTATGAGGTGCCGACAAAAGGCGGAAGAAACATTATGATAAACTCTGCCGGCACAGAAAATGTGCACCTTAATGCTGCTGGCGATAAAATAATTTATCAAGATAGAAAAGGGTACGAAAATCCTTACCGAAAACACCATACATCGGCCATTACGCGAGATATTTGGGTGTTAGATTTAAAAAACACTCTATATAAAAAGCTAAGCAGTTTTGTTGGAGAAGATCGCGAACCGGTTTGGGGAGATGGAGAGACGTTTTACTATTTGAGCGAGCAGAAAGGAAATCAAAACCTTTTTAAATCGTCTTTAGAAACCCCGACTGAGGTTACCCAACTTACGTCTTTCGATAAAAATCCTGTAAGAAATCTATCACGATCGAATGATGGAACTTTTGCTTTTACACAAGATGGAAGCATCTACCTTTTTAAAGAAGGCGGTCGGCCTGAAAGACTAAATTTTAGCATTCTAGCAGATTTCGCTACAAACCAGGTTAAAACAATTCCTATAAAAGGAGGTGCAACCGAAATTGCAGTTTCGCCTAGTGGAAAAGAAATTGCATTTGTTTATCGTGGAGAAATTTTTGTAACCGCTGTAGATGGTTCCACTACCAAACGGATAACAAACACTCCTTTTCAAGAAAGGATGGTAAGTTTTTCGCCCGACGGGAAAAAACTTTTGTATTCGGTGGAGCATGAAAAATCTTGGGACATCTACGAAGCTACTCTAGCTCATCCATCTGAAAAATATTTCTATGCCTCTACCGTCATAAATACTGCGGCAGTTATTGCAACTGACAAAGATGAGTTTCAGGCACATTATTCCCCAGACGGGAAAAAAATAGCTTATTTAGAAGAGAGAAATATATTGAACGTGATGGATCTATCCACTAAAAAAACCATTTCGGTGTTGCCAGCCGGATTAAATTATTCTTATCAAGATGGAGATCAGTACTTTTCTTGGTCGCCAAACAGTAAATATCTCCTTGCGCAATCAAATGAAGGAGGCGGCTGGTTTGCACCTGAAGTGGTTTTACTTAAAGCAGATGGCAGTGGTGCACGCATTAACTTAACTCAAAGCGGTTTTAGCGATGAGTATCCGCAATGGGGAATGGACGGAAAAATGATGTATTGGCTTTCTGATAAGGAAGGAAAGAAAAATTTAAGTCGTGGTAGCCAAGAAGATATTTTCGCCATGTTTTTCGATCAAGAGACTTGGGACAAACATCAACTTAGCAAGGAAGATTCCGATCTTCAGAAAGAACTTGCCAAAAAGGATACAACCATCAAAACAGAAGAAAAAGACAAGGCAAAAAAGATAAAAGACGACAAAAGGCCGAAGGAAAAGAAAGATTCGATTAGCAACATCCTCAATCTTAAAAACTTAGAAAATAGAACAGAGAAACTTAGCATTAGCTCTACAGATATTTCTGGCCTTGCATTATCAAAAGACGGCGAAAAGCTGTACTACCTAGCTCGCTACGAAAAAGGGTATGATTTATGGGTAACAATGCCGCGAACGCACGAAACAAAAGTGTTGGCGAAACTTGATGTAAATGAGGGAAGTTTAGAAATGAGCGACGACGGAAAAAATCTTTTCGTTTTAGCGGGTGGAAACATAATGAAAGTGGGCGTAGAAGACGGCAAGGTTTCGCCGGTTAAGATAGACGCTACTATGGAATTGAACGCTTCGGAAGAAAGGGCCTACATCTTTGATCATGCTTGGAAACAAGTAAAGAAAAAATTATTCGATCCGAAACTACAAGGCGTAGATTGGGATGGATACCACAACAACTATTCGAAATTTCTTCCTTTTATAAATAACAACTACGATTTTGACGTATTCCTGAGCGAATTTTTAGGAGAACTTAATGCTTCCCACACCGGCAGCGGTTATCGCGCAAGCATGCCGAATGCAGATGCGACAGCTGCGTTAGGCTTACTTTATGATGTTACCAAGGGTGGAAAAGGATTAATCGTAAAAGATGTGATCGAGGGCGGCCCATTCGACAACGCCAAAACAGACATGAAAGTGAATATGGTTATTGATAAAATAAATGGAAAGGCCATTACCGATGAAGTAGATTGGAGCAGTTTTTTAAATCATGAGGCAGGAAATTTTACCCGGATAGATTTCCACAATCCTAAAACCAAGCAAACTTATAGTGAAATTGTTAAGCCCATTGCTGGTGGCTTGGAAACAAATAACCTGCTTTATAAACGTTGGACAGACAGAATGGAGTTTTTGACTGATAGCCTATCGGGCGGGACGGTTGGTTATGTGCACGTTAGGAGTATGAACGATCCCAGTTTTAGAACAACTTTTGATAAAGTGCTCGGAAAAAACATAAACAAAAAAGCGTTGATTGTGGATACGCGATTTAACGGTGGCGGTTGGCTTCACGATGATTTAGTTACTTTTTTAGGTGGCAAAATGTACTTTACGCTAAGGCCGCAAGGGCATGTTACCAACGGCGGTGAACCTTTGAATAAATGGAGCAAACCCAGCTGTGTACTTATGAGCGAAGGCAACTATTCTGATGCGTTTATGTTTCCATACGCTTACAAGGCTTTAGGTCTGGGCAAACTTATCGGAATGCCAGTTGCAGGAACAGGAACCGCAGTTTGGTGGGAAACGCAAATAGATCCTAGTATTTATTTCGGTATCCCAATGATTGGAAGTTATGGCATTGGCAAAACCGAACCGACTGAAAATCATCAGTTGGAACCTGACATAAAGGTAAACAACGAATATAATGAGGTGCTAAATGGTAAAGATCAACAATTGGAAGCTGCCGTTAAAGAGATGATGAAAGAAGTGAAATAACCAAGATCTCGGCTAGGATGAAGCATCAGCACGCTAAATTGTAATAAATAAAATGCTTGTGAAACATTTCTTTCCTCAACGATCCGAGCGGTTTCACGAGCTTTAAGAACTCTATTCTTCAATAATATCGGGAGCACTTAGTTCTCTTAACAATAGCTTTTATGGCAATAGTGTCACTAAATTATGTCAATCAACTTTTCTCCATTTCTCTCTTTCAATGTTCCAAAAGAAACACAACTTTGGGGGTCAATCCGCTGTGCTTTTAATAAGGTTTCAAATTCCGTTGCATATTCAGGCAGCACAGCAATCAAAAGTCCGCCGCTGGTTTGCGGATCTGCAAGCAGATGCTTTTGGCGGTCGGTTATCGGGCCAATTTTATGCCCATAACTATCCCAATTTCTAGTTGTACCTCCCGGGATGGCATTTTGATTTAAATATTCGTCGATTATCGCAAGTTTTGGTACGCGCTCAAAAATGATTTCTGCGCATAAGTTGCTTCCTTCGCACATTTCAGATAAATGACCTAACAAACCAAAACCCGTAACATCCGTCATGGCTTTTACATACTCTAATTTACCTATCACTTCGCCAATGCTGTTTAACTTCGACATAGAATTAGGTGCAATATCGGCATGTTCTATTTTTAAAATTCCCTTTTTCTGTGCCGTTGTTAGGATACCAACGCCCAAAGCTTTTGTGAGGTATAATTTACATCCGGCGAAAGCGGTTGAATTCTGCTTTAAATTTTTAACATAAACAATACCATTTACCGCCAACCCAAAAACCGGCTCCGGGCAATCGATGCTATGACCTCCTGCGAGCGAAATTCCGGCTTCGGCGCAGATAGAACGCGCTCCATCCATTACTTTTTGTGCAATTTCTGGCGCTAACTTATCTATCGGCCAGCCTAAGATTGCAATTGCCAAAATAGGCTTCCCGCCCATTGCATAAACATCAGAAATGGCATTTGCAGACGCAATTCTTCCAAAATCGAATGGATCATCAACAATAGGCATAAAGAAATCTGTGGTCGAAATTAAAGCCGTTCCGTTGCCCAGATCGTAAACCGCAGCATCGTCTCTGGTGCTGTTTCCAACCAGTAAATTCTTGTCGGCTTCGTATTTTATTTGGCTATGCAATATAGTATCCAGCACTGCGGGCGATATTTTACAGCCGCAACCTGCGCCATGAGAATATTGGGTAAGTTTAATTTTTTCCATCTATTTTTCTAATACATTTTAACGCCGACAGCGATCGGTTAGTTTCTATTTTATGTCTTTTGTGGCATCATTTTTAAATGCTACAATTGCTTTTGCATGAATTTTTGGTGCGATTTCTTTAAATTCAATGTGTTCTACAGATTCGCTTACTCGGGTACTCAAACCCTTTAAATACGCTTTATCATAATATACAAGTACTTTTTCAATAAAATCTTTCATCCTACCCTCATTTATGGCTTGTAGTGTAAATTTCGTTTCCAATGGCCCAAGTCTTTTCGCAATTCCCAAAACAGCTGCCTTTAAAAACTCCGGATCTAAAATTCCATACTTGGCATTCAAAAATTCAATGCGTGCTTTTTTCGGAATCTGTAGTTTCATCACAGGAGCCTGCCGCATCTGCTCCCATATAGGTTTTGGAATTACCCTTTTGCCAATCAATATACTTTCATCTTCCAACCAAATAGGTTTATTTAAGTCCATCTTTTGAAGCGCTACCCCGAGAAGATTTTCAAACTGCTCCTGAGATGGCTGAACCAATGTTCCCATCGACCCAAATGACGAGCCTTGGTGCTGTGCCAAGCCCTCTAAGTCGATTACCTGCTCACCCAATAATAACATTTCCTGTAGAATTTCAGTTTTAGCACACCCAGTACTCCCACTCAAAATTTTAAAGGGGTATTGTTTTGAAAAAGCATCTATAGCCGCACGTCGAAAGACTTTGTATCCACCTTTTAAGGTGCTTACTTCGAAGCCGTATAAATTAAATGCCCAAGCCATCGCACCGCTGCGCATTCCTCCACGCCAACAATGAACCAAAATTTTCTTTTCAGGCGATAAACTTTCTGCCACTCTGATAAAATCCGCCCATTTACCACCAACTAACTCAAAACCCAACAAAATTGCTGCTTCTCTACTTTGCTGTTTATACGCAGTTCCTACGAGAACGCGTTGTTCATTTGTAAAAATGGGAAGATTTATTGCCCCAGGAATATGTCCTTGTTCGAACTCTAAGGGTGTTCGAACATCTACCACAACCCTATTGTTGGCAACTTTTAGAAATTCAGAAAGATTTAATATTTGTTGCATGTTAATTGTTGACCAAACCTTTAGGAACTTAACTTCTATAATTCACATTGCTTCGATTTTTAGAAACAGCCAACGGAAATACAAATATATCAAAGCAAAGTCGCTATTGCTCGCACATTTACTTTTAATGCAATACAACTAGATAGGAAACTTATTTAAGGAATTGTAAATTGTCTAAAACGTTATTAATTCATTGCTAAATTAAATGTTGACTTTTTTTTAGACATAGCAGTCAGGCGCTATCGTTCTCTCTTCTTTTTAATCCTCATTCCTTCCAACCCTAAAACACATTTTAACCGAATGCATTATTGCTACCTCAATCGCTCTGCAGAACGGATAAGTTTTTCGTCTTTGTTTATCCCGGCAATGCCGAAAATGCAAAATAAAATAGACAATGCGGGCAAATACGCAGCAAAATCAAAATGTGCATTTGCAAGTCCTCCCGGCAACTTTTCTGCAAAAATAGTGCACCAAAAACTAAAGGTTAAAATAAGGAGAACAGAAACTATTGCAATTCGTTTCTGCATTTTTCTACGTTTGAAATTAAAAATATTAACAAAGCAAAGCAATGCAATTACAACATTTGTGATGAACAGTGGCGTAAATGCCTCTTTTAAAGTTCCAACACCTGGCCGCCCCACTACGTCTTCGTATAGCCCCATGGTGTGTAAACTTGTCTCTGTTGTTTTCACTTCAACCGTAAGTAGCGGCAGAAATAACATTAAAATTAGCGCAATAGTCGCTAAGAAGAGCCAAATAGATTGTATGCGTTGTATCATGTTCGTATAATCGTGGGTACAAATTTAGCTAAAATATTGTTTTTTATAATTTAATTTCAGAACGTAGGCTTTGGCTGATTAATATTTACAGTTTGAACAGATTAAAATTGGCCAGAGTGGTAGCGCTAATAAAAGGAAAAAGGTATTTTTGCCACTGGTTTTGCATAAAAATAGATATTTCATACAATTGGCTTACAATGGCACTCTATATCACGGTTGGCAAACACAACCCAACGCGATAACTGTACAAGAAATAGTAGATAAGGCCATTTCGATTTGTTTTAGACAGCCGGTTGCAACTTTAGGTTGTGGCAGAACAGATGCTGGAGTTCACGCCAATGATTTTTATGCGCATTTTGATGTGCTTGATTTGGAAGAGGAACAGGTAATAAATTCTCTAGATAAAATCAATGCGCTATTGCCTTATCAAATTGCTGCGAAAACACTTACTTTGGTCGAAAAAACTGCGCATGCTAGATTCGACGCAACATCTCGCACTTATCAATATTTTATTCATTTTAATAAAGATCCATTTAAACTAGATTGTTCTTGGCTGTTAAAAGATAAATTAGATGTTGACAAGATGAACCTTGCAGCATCAGAATTGTTAAACCATCAAGATTTTTCATGTTTTAGCAAATCAAACACGCAAACATTTACAAACAACTGTAACATTAAATCAGCAGGTTTTGTAGCATTGACCGACGAAAGCCTGGTCTTTACCATTATTGCAGATCGGTTTTTACGCAACATGGTCCGGGCAATTGTGGGCACCTTAGTGTTGGTGGGGAAAGCAAAGTTAAGTGTAGCCGATGTAATCAAAATAATTGAAAGCAAAAATAGAAGCAATGCAGGGCAATCTGTACCTGCTTGCGGATTATTTTTGACAAGAGTAGAATACCCATATTTGGGAGAAAAAAAAAGAAAAAATATAAATAAAGAGCAAGCTTAAATGGCAGCGGGAGACGTATATAATGCAGGTTTATTAAAACGTATTTTCGAATATGTAAAACCTTATCGTACTGTTTTCGCATGGTCTATTTTCCTAACCATCGCAATGGCTGCGGTATCGCCGATAAGGCCTTTCTTAATAAAATACACGCTAGACAAATACATTCTTACCGGCAAATACGACGGTTTATTGCAAATGACCATCGTCATGACTGTTATTCTGTTGTTGCAAACACTTATCCAATACAATCAAACGTATTTAACAAACAGCTTAGGTCAATCAGTAATCAAGGATTTGAGAGTAAACGTATTTAACCACATCACCAAGTTAAAGCTCAAATTTTTCGACAAAACCCCTCTTGGTCAGTTGATCACACGTACTGTTTCTGACTTAGAAACCATTTCAGATATTTTTTCTGAAGGGTTGATTTCCATGATTGGCGATAGTTTGCAAGTGGTGGTGATTATTGCCGTAATGTTTTACACAGATTGGGAGTTGACGTTGGTTATGCTTTCGCCAATTCCCTTACTGATTGTGGCCACTCGGGTTTTCCAAAAAGCCATAAAAGTAGCTTTCCAAGAGATTAGAACCGAGGTAGCGAATTTGAATACGTTTCTACAAGAACACATTACTGGAGTTGCGATCATCCAATATTTTGCAAGAGAACGACAGGAATATAAAAAATTCTATGCCATTAATAAGCGTTACCGCGATGCGAATGTACGCTCTAATTGGTACTATTCTATTTTTTTTCCTGTAGTGGAATTGATCTCAGCATTATCGATGGGATTGTTGGTCTGGTACGGGGCAAAAAGTATTTTGGCAAAGCCGATGGATGTTACGCCTGGAACCATTACGCAATTTATCATTTATCTAGGAATGGTTTTCACCCCAATTCGTCAGCTTGCTGATAAATTTAACACCCTACAAATGGGTATGGTTGGCGCAGAAAGGGTTTTTAAAGTGTTAGATACTGATGAACGGACGCCAAATTTAGGAAAAGAAAAACCAGAACACTTAACAGGAAACATTAATTTCAAACATGTTTGGTTTGCCTATGTAGAAGATCAATATGTGCTTAAAAACATTACCTTCGAGGTTAAACCTGGCGAAACTGTTGCATTGGTTGGCGCAACCGGAGCTGGAAAATCATCTACCATAAACATCTTAAACCGCTTTTACGAAATCCAAAAAGGAGAAATTACCGTTGACGGCATAAAAATAGAAGATTTTGATATCGATTACCTGCGGAGTAATATTGCCACAGTATTACAAGATGTTTTTCTGTTTTCTGATACCATTTTAAACAACATTACGCTTAACAATCCGGCAATTCGTTTGGAACAAGTTATCGCGGCGGCGAAAAAAGTAGGTGCGCACGGATTTATAGAAAAACTTCCGGGCGGCTATCATTATAATGTGATGGAGCGCGGTGCAACGCTTTCTGCCGGCCAAGCGCAACTAATATCCTTTATCCGCGCCCTAGTTCACAACCCAACCATTTTGGTGCTCGATGAAGCAACTTCATCGGTGGATACCGAAACTGAAATGCTCATTCAGCATGCGATAGACAATTTAATGCAGGGAAGAACCTCGATCGTTATTGCCCATAGGCTATCTACCATCCAAAAAGCAAATAAGATCATCGTATTAGAAAAAGGAGAAATTATGGAGATGGGTTCTCATCAAGAATTGCTTAAAATAGACGGTTATTATAAAAAACTATACGACTTACAGTTCTCTTCTGCCGGGATCGCAAAGGGTTAATCGCTTTTTGTAGCTTGCATACTTTTTTAAATTCAGGCAGTTGGGCAAATAGGCGCATCGACAATAATTTCCTGCAGTGCATCCGCCGTACAAAACAAACAATTAAGACTCAACTTTATATTTAGTTGCGTCTAACCTTTTCCGATATTATTTTTAGAAAATTGAAGGCAAAAATTCCATGCATTTATTAATTTCCCAATACCAATTGGGAGAAAACAGAAATTAGCAGAGAATTTTTCAAAAAAATAGTAAATCACTATCTTCGCTTAAACAATAACCATGCAAATCGATAGAGAAAAGAGCGAGTTTTTAGATGATACCATCGAGCAATGGCAACGCGAAGGTTTGATTGATGACACCCTAGCAAATCGACTAAAGAAAAGCTACGAAGCTAAAAGTTTCGATTGGCTTCGGCTTGCACAATACGCTTTTTGGGTTGCGCTTGCATGTGGTTTTGTTGCGCTTGGAGCGCTTTTGATAGACAGTTCAATCTTAATTGCGCTAAGAAAATTGTATGACACGCCAGACATTGTCATCTCAATTATTTCTGCTACAATCGCCGCTTGGCTCTATATTTTGGGCTTTAGAAGAAAGAAAAAATTTGCTCAGTTAAAGTTCAGTAACGAGGCAATTGTGCTTGCTGCCGTTTTATTCACGGCAAATGCCATCGCATATTTCGGCAAATCAATTGACAGCGGTTCTACAAACTTCTCTATTCTCATCTTAATTTCTGTATTTGTATACGGCGCTTTAGCCGTCTTTTTCAACTCACGCCTCATTTGGGTTTTTGCTTTACTATCGTTAGGCGCTTGGTTTGGAACAGAAACCGGCTACCTTAGCAGGTGGAATTTTTACTTTTTGGGTATGAACTATCCGCTAAGATTTGTCTTTTTCGGCGCAATTTTAACAGCGTCCGCTTTTTTAATGAAACTATTGGATAAAAGTCGACCATATTTTAAAGTAACGTACATAGCCGGAATGGTCTACCTTTTTATTTCGCTATGGTTGTTATCTGTGTTCGGTAACTTCGCAAGTTTAGAAGAATGGTATAAAGTAAGGCAGATTTCTTTATTTTATTGGGCAATCGTTGCCGCCGCAGTTTGTATAATAAGCACATTTTACGGTTTGAAGAAAAATGATGAAATTGCCAGGGAATTTGGAATAACGTTTTTATTCTTAAATTTATACACCCGATATTTCGAATATTTTTGGGACAGTTGGCACAAAGCATTTTTCTTCGCGGTGCTTGCTGCTTCTTTTTGGTTGATTGGTAGGAAGGCCGAGAAAATCTGGAATGGGGAATTTTTAAATTCCCCAGAAAAATAATTTCTTTTGATTATCCTGCGATGATTAAGTCCTGTATTCCCATTTGAATGAAAGTTTTTGGGCGTCCCCTTCCGGTCGGGCTATACGCTACAAGTCCGCGCTCGTTCCTCGCTGTGGGCTTTTTCCTGCTATCCCTTACGCAAATCACTTACAAAAAACAGGTTTATTTAAAATCCGAAGATCACAATGGTGATCGGCCGTGCGTCAGGGAATGAAGTGAAAATACTTTTGCGAGAAACGAGCAAAAGATTGGAAAGAAAAGCACGACCCTTTTCGGGGGAACGCCCAATTTTTGTTTCAAAAAAGCATTAAAAACAGCAGCTTTTTAGTTCTTAAATCGCCTTACACTACGGCTATAATGTTCTGATCAAAATAAGATAATCGCCTGCTTTACAACTAGGTATCCCGCAAGGCAAAATAAAAAAATTGCGATAGATTTATTGATGATCAAATTGCTAAGGGTAAATTTCTCTTGTATATAATTAGCAAAATGGGCATAGCAATATAGTGCAAGTGCAGAACCAAAACCAGAACCTAAACTAAATAAAATGAGCGAAAGATAATCGGTGTTTATCCAATTATGTAGGATTACATAATTTCCAAAAAACAGCCAAAAAGGAATTTGGACTGGATTAAGTACACCCAAAATCATACCATACCAAATACTGTCGCTACCTTTAGCTTGCCCTTTTGTAACCACCTGCTTCTTTCTATTTACCCAGGTAATGACACCCATTACCGTGAGCAGAATTATCATAAAGCAATCCACCAACGTGCCAAGTTTCACTTCACTAACAGACGCGTTTGGATTTAGGTCACTCATTGCCCATCGCGCAAAGCGCATCATCCCAAAAGTAAAAAAGACTTCTACGCAAGAAAATGACAGAATAAAGTGCCAAACTTGCCGCATGCCTTTGTTAATGGAAATCTGTGCAACGGCCAAATTTATATTCCCCGGCGGGATGTAGCCCATAGCATTTAGTGCCAGGCCGAGGAAAAACGTTAAAAAAAGCATTTGCTAAATTATGATTTTAAATTTAAATGCCCAGCCAAATAATTGCCTGTGTAGGATGCTTTAATTTTTGCCAAATCTTCAGGAACACCTTCAAAAACCAACTGTCCGCCGCCATCGCCGCCCTCCGGACCGATGTCTATTACCCAATCGGCACTTTTAATCATATCCATGTTATGTTCTATAACCAGCACGCTATTGCCCTGTTCAATCAATGTGTTTAAGGCAATAAGTAGCTTTTTTATGTCGTGGAAATGAAGTCCTGTTGTAGGTTCATCGAATATAAATAACGTTTTGTGCGCATTATGACCTTTAATCAAAAACGACGCTAATTTGATTCGTTGTGCCTCGCCACCAGATAAAGTATTGCTTGATTGACCTAAATGTACGTAGCCTAAACCAACGTCGACCAACGGCTGCAGCTTGTTTAATATTTTTTGCTCTGCAACGAAGAAAGCAACAGCATCTTCTATGGTCATCTCTAAAATATCTGCAACGTTTTGCTCCTTATAAGTTACATCCAGCACCTGTTGCTTAAAACGTTTTCCGTTACAAGCCTCGCAAGGCAGATATATATCGGCCATAAACTGCATTTCTATTTTAACTTCCCCCTCGCCTTGACAAACTTCGCACCGTCCGCCTTCAACATTGAAAGAAAATGCCGATGGCTTAAGACCTGCCGCTTTGGATGCCGGAAGTGCAGCAAATAGCGCACGTACATCATCCCACGCTTTAACGTAGGTTACCGGATTAGAACGACTACTGCGACCAATTGGATTCTGATCAACCATCTCCACTTGACTCACTAAATCTACCGCGCCTGTAATGGCATTGTACGCACCTGTTTGTTCGCCAGAATAATTTCCTATCGCTTTTTGTAAAGCAGGGTAAAGAATTTTCTTAACCAAACTGGTTTTTCCCGAACCAGAAACTCCCGTAACAGCGGTGTAAATGCCAAGTGGAAATTTAACGTTGATGTTTTTAAGGTTATTTTCTCTTGCTCCCTCAATAAGAATGTAATCTTTCCACTTTCTGCGGTTTTTAGGAATCTCAATGCGTTCCTTTCCAGACAAATACTTTCCGGTAAGGCTGTGTTTATCTTTTAAAATCTCTTCGTAGTCGCCGCTAAAAACTAGATTGCCTCCATGGGTACCAGCTTCCGGACCAATGTCTATAATGTGGTCTGCTGCGCGCATCATCTCTTCCTCGTGCTCGACAACCAAAACGGTGTTTCCCACGTTGCGCAAACTTAAAAGCACTTCAATCAACTTATTTGTATCTCTTGGGTGAAGCCCGATACTTGGCTCATCCAACACATAAATAGATCCGACCAAACTACTTCCTAATGATGTAGCTAAGTTTATACGCTGAGATTCCCCCCCAGAAAGGGTATTCGAAAGTCTATTTAAGGTTAAGTAGCCCAGGCCAACGTTGTTAAGATACAATAAGCGACTTTGAATTTCGGCCAATAATCGTTTTGCTATTTTTGCCTGATTGGCTTCTAATTTTAAATTATCAAAAAACAAAACTGCTTTATTAAGTGGCAGCAAAACTGCATCTACAATAGATTTTCCGTCAATTTTTACGTACGATGCGTCTTTGCGCAGGCGAGAACCTTTGCATTCTGGACAAATGGTTTTGCCTCTATATCTAGACAGCATTACGCGATATTGAATTTTGTAAGTTTGCGCTTCCAATTCTTTGAAAAAAGCATCTAAACCGTCGAAATATTTGTTGCCGCTCCAAAGTAAAGCCTGCTCTTCCTCTGTCAGTTGGCTGTAGGACCTATGGATTGGAAAATCGAATTTCGGAGCCACCTTGACGAAGTTCTTTTGCCAAACACCCATTTTTTCTCCTCTCCAAGGAGCAATGGCGTTGTCGTAGATACTTTTGCTTTTGTCTGGAATAACCAAATCCTGATCAATGCCTATCACGTTCCCATAACCTTCGCAGCGTTTACAAGCACCATATGGATTGTTAAAGGAGAAAAAATTGGGTGTTGGTTCTTCGAACGTAATTCCGTCTAATTCAAACCGATCGCTAAAATGTTTTATAGTGCCATTTGCGTCTACAAAACAATCCCCTTTTCCTTCAAAAAAAGCCGTTTGTACACTGTCTGCTAATCTATTTAAAGTTTCTTCCTCCAAATTGACCACCACCCTATCTACCAAAATCTGAACCGTTTTCTCATCTGTCAGTTTTTTGTCTTTAAAATTTGCATCGTCTAAAATGGACTCTATTTTTAGCACGTCACCACCAATCAAAACCCTTAAAAAACCTTTCTGCAACAAAATGGCCAACTCTTCTTTAATGGTTCGCTCATTATGCGGGTACAAAGGACAAAAAATACTGGCCGCCGTTCCTTCTTCTAAATTGGATATAAAATTTACCACCATTGAAACGGTGTCTTTCTTTACCTCATTTTTACTGATAGGAGATAAGGTTTTACCGATACGAGAAAATAGGAGCTTTAAGTAATCGTAAATTTCTGTAGATGTGCCCACTGTAGAACGCGGATTACTTGTAATAACCTTTTGTTCTATTGCAATGGCAGGCGCTATTCCTTTGATATAATCTACATCAGGCTTGTTCATTCTGCCCATAAACTGGCGTGCATAAGCTGATAGACTTTCTACATAACGCCTCTGACCTTCTGCATATAAAGTGTCGAATGCCAAAGACGATTTGCCAGAGCCAGACATACCAGTAATAACGACCAACTTATTTTTAGGAATGGCTACATCTATGTTCTTTAAATTGTGTACGCGGGCACCTTTTATAATTATATTTTTTTGTGGATCTTTCTCGGCTTCGTTTTTGCTCATGAATGTTGTGTAACTAGTGCTCCTCTTGAATAGAAGAATTAAAGACTGCAAAAATAAGTTACTTGCATCGATTTTTACTTTTTAATATTTAATATTTTTGTTTTTTGATAAAAAAAACACTTTCTTTGGCAATTAACAGACTCAAATCCAAACCCTTCAATAAACATAGGAGATACGTTATAGAAATTAAACCTCTACCAAATTAATTTTTAGAAACATTACGACATAACTGTCAAGTAAAATCCTATGAATTTACGACCATACAACGAGCAAGAGCTAGTAAGGCTTTATATTACTGGCAATGAACTTGCGCTTGAAGAGCTTATAATTAGACATAAAACAAAGATTTTCACTTCCATTTACTTAATGGTTAAAGACCAGTATTTGGCAGAAGATATTTTTCAGGAAGCTTTTATCAAGGTGATAAATACGTTAAGATCTGGAAAGTATAATGAAGAAGGAAAGTTTTTGCCTTGGGTGATGCGCATTGCGCACAACCTTGTAATAGACCATTTTAGAAAGGAAAAACGTACACCTGTTATCACAAGTTCAGATAGTTTAGACGTTCTTAATACCTTGCATTGTTATGATGAAAATATTGAGGAGAAGATGCTAAAAGAGCAGGGTCATAAAGACCTAAAATCGCTTATCCGCAATTTACCCGAAGAGCAGAAAGAGGTCTTGTTGATGCGCCACTATGCAGATTTAAGCTTCAAGGACATTGCTTATGTAACCGATGTAAGCATTAATACAGCGCTTGGTAGAATGCGGTATGCACTCAGCAATTTAAGGAAGATGTTAAGCTCGCGAGAAATTAGTTATAAAGATTAATTTATTTTTACACACTGTAAAATAAAGGAGATAATCAAGCGTTTTAATAGAAAATAAAAACTATTTATTGCTTATGATTAAAACCTCTACATTTAAAAACAGTGTAAATTCTATTCAAAATCATTTAGACGTTGTTCAAGAAACAAGGTTTGGAGCAGATTTAGATGCTTTTTACGATCACATCGCACCGAAGTTAGACCTTCTTCAACGAGACCCTTCAGCAGATGCTATCAAACGGATCTTAGATTACAGTAAAAGCAAGTAATTTACCACAAAACATCAAGCCGCGCTAATGCGCGGCTTTTTTTTACGGATTTTATTTTATTAAACGCCAAGAAAAATCACATCAAAATTCAAATTGTTGTTAAAAATTTCTTAGCCTTTTAACGCGCTTTTTCCTATATATTTTATGGTGCTGAAAAGTAGGATAAAAGGATTTCAGACAATTGTCTATGGACCAATCGCGGATGAAGAGCCCTAAAAACCCAACTTTATAACTGAGTAAATATTTCTAAAAACAATCGATACATAAACGTTAGCGCATTATATTTACCTATGCTTAAAAAGGAACGCTATAAACTATTTGTAGATTATTTCTCGGCACATCAGCCCGAGGCAGAAACGGAGTTACATTACCACAATCCTTTTCAATTGTTGGTCGCCGTTATCTTATCTGCGCAGTGTACCGACAAACGGATAAACATGGTTACGCCTGCACTTTTTCAGCGCTTTCCAAATGCCAAAGCATTGGCTTCCGTTACACCAGACATTGTTTTTGACTACATTAAAAGCATAAGCTATCCAAACAACAAAGCCAAACACTTGGTCGGCATGGCCAATATGCTTGTAGATACCTTCAATAATGTGGTACCAAGCGATATAGATGAGCTCCAAAAAATGCCAGGTGTGGGGCGGAAAACAGCAAATGTTATCGCTTCGGTAGTTTATAATGCGCCTGCAATGGCGGTAGATACGCATGTGTTTAGAGTAGCCAGACGCTTAGGCTTAACGATAGGGAAAACGCCTTTGGCGGTAGAAAAAGACCTGGTTAAAGGCTTGCCAAAAGAAAAAATTTACATCGCCCATCATTGGCTCATTCTGCATGGTAGGTACATTTGCCTAGCTAGAAGCCCGAAATGTACCATTTGCCCATTAAATAATTTTTGCAGACATTATCTAAAAATACAAAGCTTGGAGTCAACTATGAAAAATAAACTCCCTCCTGAAAAAGGCAAAAAATTAATTAAATAAATACTACTGTAATTAGTAAAATTAATCTTAGCTTCGCTAAATTTATTAGCACAGACTATTAAAATTTAAAACAATTAAATAAGTATATTTACGAGATACGTTCCGATAAAAAATGAAGATGAATAGTAATTCAAATCCAGACAAATTAAAAGCATTGCAATTAACGCTTGACAAATTAGAGAAATCATATGGTAAGGGCGCTATAATGAAGTTGGGTGACAGCCCTATTGAAAGCATAGAATCTATTTCCACTGGCTCGATCAGTTTAGATATTGCCTTGGGCATTGGCGGCATTCCAAAAGGAAGAGTAATAGAAATTTACGGTCCAGAATCTTCTGGTAAAACTACCTTGGCTACTCATATTATTGCGGAAGCGCAGAAAAGAGGAGGAATTGCTGCTTTTATAGATGCCGAGCACGCTTTCGATCAATTTTATGCTAAAAAACTAGGCGTAGATACCGACAATCTCTTGATTTCTCAACCCGATAACGGAGAGCAGGCTTTAGAAATTGCAGATAACTTAATTCGCTCTGGAGCAATAGATGTTATTGTAATTGACTCTGTTGCTGCACTAGTACCAAAAAGTGAAATTGAGGGAGAAATGGGCGACAGTAAAATGGGATTGCATGCCCGTTTAATGAGCCAAGCACTTAGAAAGTTAACAGGAACTATTTCAAAAACAGGATGTAGCTGTATTTTTATCAATCAACTGCGTGAGAAAATCGGAGTTATGTTTGGAAATCCTGAAACCACTACTGGTGGTAACGCACTGAAATTTTACGCTTCTGTGAGGCTAGATATCCGCAGAATCTCTCAAATTAAAGATGCTGATGAAGTTTCTGGAAATAGGGTAAAAGTTAAAGTGGTTAAAAATAAGGTTGCACCACCTTTTAGAATTGCAGAATTTGACATTATGTTCGGTGAGGGCATTTCTAAAAATGGCGAGATTGTAGACTTAGGTGTCGACTTTGGAATCGTTAAAAAGGCAGGTTCTTGGTATTCTTATGGAGAGACAAAATTAGGACAGGGAAGAGATGCTGTAAAGCAGCTTCTAAATGACAACCCCGAATTAGCTGACGAGCTGGAAGTTAAAATTAAGGCTGCTGTTTTAGGCGACAAGCCAAAAACCAAATAAACAATTTAAAGTATGTAAAAGGGTCTATCAAAGCTATTTTGATAGACCCTTTTTTTTACCCGATCGTAAATGTTTTTTTAAGCTGATGAAATAAAAGTAATTGACTTAGGGCTATTCACTCACCGTACAACGGAAAGAAAAACTAACAATTAAATTATTTAATAGAATCTTCGCTGAATATTGCATTAAAGTCTTTGCTTACATACAAGATGGTTAGCACTCCTGCAACAATCAATAAAAATAAAATAATCATTCCGATGCTGCCGGTTAACTTGTTTTTATCTTTTCTAATTAACCAATAGATTACCCCTATTAGAGGCAATCCACATAAAATCCAGAATACTAAAGATGCGCCTGCCATAAAAATCCTTTAACTTGGCAATGATAGCTTAAAAAAATGTAAATCGAGTTCGAGTGATGTAAAATTTCGTCATTTCAAAATTCCATTCTAGACATAGGCGCCACCTGCTGGCCAATAAAATCCTTTGCTAAAAATTTATGATATCCTGCGATGGCAATCATCCCAGCGTTATCTGTACAATATTGAAAAGGGGGAATAAATGTTTCCCAGCCTAACTTTACTTGGTTTTCTTCTAAAGCATTGCGCAATCCGGAGTTTGCAGAAACTCCACCTGCAATTGCAACCCGCTTTATGCCAAATTTTAACGCTGCTGTTTCTAATTTCTTCATCAAGATCTGGACGATGCTGTATTGAACTGATGCACAAATGTCATCTAAATTTTGCTTGATAAAATTAGGATTTTCAGCCAAGTATTTTCTTAAAAGATATAAAATGGACGTCTTAAATCCGCTAAAACTAAAATTAAGATCAGCAATTTGTGGCTTGGCAAACTGAAAAGCATGGGCATTTCCATTTTTCGCATGCTGATCAATCAATGGACCGCCGGGATAAGGAAGGTTAAGGAGCTTTGCGGTCTTATCAAATGCTTCGCCAGCAGCATCGTCTAAGGTTTCTCCGATAATTTCCATCTCGAAATAGTCTTTTACAAGCACAATTTGTGTATGGCCGCCAGAAACCGTTAGGCATAAAAACGGAAATGTTGGTGGTTTTTTATCGCCGGGGATAAAGTGTGCCAGAATGTGGGCATGCATGTGGTTTACCGATATAAGCGGAATATTTAATGCCAAAGCAAATGATTTGGCAAACGATACCCCCACCAAAAGAGAACCAAGTAACCCAGGACCACGGGTAAATGCCACAGCATCAATCTCTTTTTTGCTAACGCCAGCTTCCTTAAGCGCCTGGTAGATTGTCGGAACAATATTCCGTTGATGCACTCTCGAGGCGAGCTCCGGAATTACCCCTCCATAATTTTGATGAATTGTTTGGTTTGCAATAACATTGGATGTAATTTTGCCGTTGTTACATATGGCGACCGAGGTATCATCACAAGAAGATTCAATAGCGAGTATAATTGACAAGACATTAGTATTTAAGCTGCAAAATTATTAAAAAACTATTTAAAATACTCATTTGGGTAATTGCATCGATAATATTATTGTTGACGCTCGTTATTTTTACGCTGCAGTTTAAACCTGTTCAGACCTATGTTGCCCAAAAAGCCGCAGCATATCTGTCAAGAGCGCTTAATACAACGGTTTCTATTAAAAGTCTGTATATAAAGCCATTTAAATCTATTGTTCTAGAAGATCTGCTCATACTAGATTTACAGCAAGATACTTTAATTAGTGCCCCTAAATTTCTTGTAGACATAGATCGTTTTTCTTTTAAAGGTAGAATTTTAAAAGTAAGTACTATACAATTAAATAATGCGCATTTATTTTTAAAAGAATACAAGGATGCAACAACAAACTTAGATTTCATTATCAATTATTTTGATACCGGAAAAGCTACACCTGTTAAAAAAGACAGCACCAAAAAACCTTTTGACTTAACTTTTGGTAAGGTTATTTTAAATAGTATCGCTTTTAAGTATAAGAATTATTCTGCAAAAGATACCGTACAGGGAAAAAGCGTCAACTTCGACAATGTAGCATTGGCACATTTTAGTGGAATTATTGAAGCAATAGATTTTAAGGATCACTTATTTAAGGCCGATGTTAAGAATCTTACTTTTCGGGAGCGAAGTGGTTTTTACCTTAAAAATCTTACCGCCCAAACCACTGTAGATAGCAATGCAATAGAATTAAAAAATATGTTGCTGGTAACAGATAGAAGTAGACTATCTAATTATTACCAGATGCGATTTAAAGACTATAGAGATTTTAATGACTATGTGAACAAGGTTAGAATGAAGGCCAATTTTACGAACAGCCATTTGAGTAGCCGGGATGTGGCATATTTTGCGCCTGAGCTTGAGACAATGAAATTAGATGTAGATATAGATGGACAGGTGACGGGGTTGGTAAATAATTTGAGGGCAAAAAAATTAATGGTCAAAGCTGGAAAGGCAACCTACATTCGCGGAAATTTTAGCTTAAAAGGGCTCCCAAACTGGAAAGAGACTTTTATGGACTTAGACATTGATTTAGCGGGAACCAATAAAAAAGACCTTGATGAAATTCTGGTGGGCATCACAGGGGATAAAACCAGCATCACGCCGGCAATTGTCGAGAAGTTAGGCAATGTCAATTTTAACGGCTCTTTTACGGGTTTTCAGAACGATTTCATCGCCTATGGCGAATTTAAAACGAAGTTAGGGCGCGTGGTTTCTGATGTCAATATGAAAATTGACAAGAAAAACATTCCCTCCTATTCTGGCAATGTTAACAGTTACGACTTCGACATCGGAAGGTTGATTGACGAAAAATTGTTTGGTAAAACGACTTCATCTTTATATGTGGAGGGCCGCGGAACAGAAGTTAAAACGCTCAATGAAAAACTACTCGGGAAGGTAGCTTACTTAGATTTTAAAGGCTACAGATACCGCAACATCAAAATTGACGGAAGTTTTGATAAAAAATTCTTTAATGGAAAGCTGAGCATAAACGACGCAAACATCAGGCTAAATTTCGATGGCGGTGTTAATTTAAATCCAAAATTGCCAGTTTTTAACTTTAACGCAAAAATAGAAAAAGCAAATTTGCTTAATTTGAAACTGTTAAAAGATTCCATGTCTATCAGTGCACAGTTTAACACCAATTTTTCTGGCACAAATCTTAATAATATAGAGGGAAGGTTGTTGATTGACAAAATCACCATGAGAGATCATGAAGGGATATATGCGGTGGATTCTGTGCGTTTGGTAGCTGAGGGTGTTGGTCGCGAAAGAAATTTAGCCATTAATTCCGATATTTTAGACGCAAGTATTAGCGGCCAATATGACTTGAATTCCATCGGTTCTTATTATAAGGCGATCGCAAAAACCTATATTCCTTCGTTAAACACAAAAATATTTAAGTTTAATGACCAACTATTTAAGTTTAGTTTAAAGATAAAAAACTTTGAACCTTTGGCGCAAATTATTGCACCAGGACTTGTACTCGAAGAGGGTGCTTCTTTTCTAGGAGATTTTGATTCTAAAAGTAACAAAGCATCTCTAACAGGATCTATAAAAAGCTTAAATTACAAGGGCATCCTTGTAGATAACATTATTCTCGATGAAAACACATCAGCGCAGCAGCTCCAGGTTATTGTAACTTCAGATAAAGTTCAACTAAATGATAGCCTATTCATTAAAGATGTCAACATCAGTAATATTTTAAGGAACGATAGTTTGGCGTTTAACGTTAAAATGTCTAATTCTAATGAGGTAAATCAACTTGATTTGAACGGCCTTGTAGAATTTACTAAAAACGTAGATACCACGGCTAGACTAAGTGTGCTCCCGTCTATATTGAAGATTAATAATGAGGATTGGCGGATTGAAGAAAAAGTAAGAATTGTACTCAATAATGGTAAAACCGAAGTTTCTAACTTTGATTTAACCAATGGAAAACAACGCATCACTGCAAATGGGTTTATTTCCGACAGTGAAGAAGATGCGTTAAAACTTGGGTTTGAAAATTTTAGTTTACGCACCTTAAATCCATTTACGAAAGGTTTTGGAGCGATCCTCAGCGGTAATGTTAATGGGACCACTAAACTATTTGGTATTTTGAATAAGCCAAAAATCAACGATGACATTAAGATAGACTCATTAAGTTTTAACAGCATCTATTTGGGTACGCTTTCAGATACCTCATCTTACAATCACAGCACTAACCGGATAAATGTCTACACTAAAATTATCAGCAACGGAACTGAAAACTTAAATCTTAGTGGAAATTTAGATTTAAAAGACAATACCATCGACCTAGCAATAAAAATGAAAGACAGCAAGTTAACTGTCTTAGAGCCTTTTGTAAAGGAATTGGTCTCGAACCTTAGTGGTAACATTTCTTCTGATTTAACCATAACTGGCAGTTTGAACAGTCCCGATATAAATGGTAATGTTTCTTTGGATAAAAGTAGACTTACGGTTAATTATCTAAAAACCACCTATATCATTACTGATGAAGTTGAGGTAAACAACAGCAGCTTGACCTTAAGTGATTTCAGGCTAGAGGACGTTGAGGGACATGAGGGAATTGCCAACGGAACAGTAGATTTAAAAAACATAGATGACCCTACTATACGTGTTACGTTAAAAGCCACGGATTTTATGGCGCTAAATACTACAGCCAAAGACAATTCGGTTTATTATGGCAAAGCGTATGGTACGGGTGTGTTTAAATTTAACGGGCCAACTTCTAAAATGAAGATAGATATCCAAGCCAAAACAGGAAAAGGTACGGTTTTTAATTTGCCCCTAAATAGTTCTGAAACCGTGTCTGACAATGAATTTATCAATTTTGTGAGCAGCGATACAAGTAAAATTATTAAAAAGAAAACCAATTTTGACGGCCTTACCCTAACATTCAAGCTTAACATTGACCCAAATACCACTGCAAACATCTACACCGATTTGGGAAATTTAAGCGGTAAAGGCAATGCCGATTTGAACCTAAACATTAATAGTTTAGGCGATTTTGAAATGAGTGGCGATTACATCATCGAAAGCGGCAGTTTCGATTTTACGGCTCAAGAAGTGATCAATAAAAAGTTCGACATTCGGCAAGGTGGTACCATCCGGTGGACGGGAAACCCCAGTGCCGCTCAAATTAACCTAAAGGCCGTTTATGAAGTTAGGGCAGATTTAAGTGAACTTTATCGTGCAGCAAACAGAGACATTAGTGCAGAGGCAAATCAACGCGTAGATACCGAGGTAGAAATGGGATTGACAGGACTTCTCTTGCAGCCTACCATAAAATTAGACATTAATTTTCCTTCTCAGCCCTCGGTTAAAGAGCGGCTACAAACCTATTTAAGCGATGTTAACAATGTGAATCTTCAGGCGTTTAGCTTAATTATTAGAAGAAGTTTCGCACCAGGAAATGGAGGAGAATCTTTTGGAAATCAGATTGGATCTACGGTCTCTAAAACAGCAACAGAGTTGGTCTTCAATCAGTTTAACAACGTACTATCATCCTTAAATCTAAACTTTGTGGATCTTAATGTAAGGTCGTTAAGCGAAGCGAATGCATCTTTTAAATTGTTTAGCAACAGATTGATTATCAATGCAGGCATTGTCGACAGAAATAGTGTAAATGACCTGTCTCTGATAGACTTTTCTAAAAACAATGTTGGAAGTGAGGTTGAAGCGCTTTTTTTAATTAAAAAAGATGGTAGTTTGATTGGCAAATTGGCTAATAAGCCACCAACACAACAAAGTATTTTTTTAAATAGTGGCATCAATCCAAATGCAAACGTGACTTCGTTCGGACTTGTTTATGCGCAGCAGTTTGATACGTTTAAAGAATTCATTCAGAAAATATCCGGTGCTTATCGTAGAAATTTGAAGCGTAAGGAAGCAGAAAATCCAGTCAAAACAAAGAAAACGCTGGATAGGGAAATTATCGAGGCCGGAAAAAATAAACCCCGTAGGTAGCAATCGCAGAACCGTGGCAGATTTTAAACATCAAGCATTAAAACCATCTTCTAGTTTTTGTGACTAGAAAATATTTAGATTTAGCGCTCTGACAAACGTCTTTAAAATAGTAAACCAATTTTATTTTTATTAAATCATCTTTTTTTCTTAAAACCAGATAAAATGAAAAACAGTATAAAAATTTCACTTCTTTTATTCTTCATTTCTTTCTCTGCGCTGGCAGGATCAAAACTTAAGGTTTTTAAAGCAAACGATACGAGGATACAATACGTTGGGCGCATCGATTTTTCTAATGCAATGGCTCCTAGATTTTGGGCATCTGGCGTGTATGTTCAAGCAACTTTTGAAGGAAAGAAGTGTGAAATAATCCTGAACGATGAAGTGCTAAACGGCAATAGCCATAATTATATTTCCATTATTGTAGACGGTGGCATCCCAAAACGGATACAACTGAAAGATAAGCGCAATAGTATATTAATTGGGGAAAACCTAACGCCTGGAAAACATACAATATTAATTTGTAAAGCGACCGAAGCTGGAGTCGGATATCTGGAATTTATAGCCCTAAAGTGTGAAAAATTGCTAAAACCAAAACCGTTGCCTCCGCGCAAAATAGAATTTATTGGAAATTCCATTACATGTGGAATGGGTGCCGACTTAACAATCCCGTGTAAAACAAAGGATTGGTACGATCAACATAACGCGTATTTAGCCTACGGACCAACGACTGCGAGGGCTTTAAATGCACAATGGCATCTTACTTCAGTTTCTGGCATCGGCTTGATACACAGCTATGGAGGTGCACCGTTGTTGATGCCCGAAGTTTTTGATAAAATTGATTTCCGCACCGACTCCATCATTTTTAACTTTAACAGCTATCAACCAGACGTTGTAACAATTTGTCTCGGACAAAATGATGGCATCCAAGACTCTGTGGCTTTTACATCAGCCTATGTAAAGTTCATTACTAGATTGCGTTCTCTCTATCCCAAAACAACAATTTTATGTCTAAATAGTCCAATGGCAGATGAAAAGCTTAATATTGTGCTTCAAAGATACATCTCTACCGTAGTAGCTAAGGAAAATCAAAGCGATAAAAACGTTTATAAATATTTTTACACCAAGCGTTTTTCTAGCGGTTGTGATGGTCACCCAGATTTAGCCCAACACAGAGAAATGGCTAGAGAAGTCACCGAATACATAAAACAAATTAAAAATTGGTAGGTTATTAATTAAATCGTTGCGTCCCATGAGTAGAATACAAACTTTCTGCCCTTGGTAATTTAAGCAGCACCATTTTACTTAATGATTGACTTATATTGTATTCCGGGCTACGGTACTGACAGACGTTTGTTTAAACACTTAAAATTACAACACTATAAAATCCGATTTATAGAATGGCCCGAACCAGAACCGAATGATACTCTAAATACATTTGCCGAGAAAATAATTTTACAAATAAACCTTAAAAAACAATTTTCTTTGCTGGGAGTATCTTTGGGAGGTTTTTTGGCGGCAGAACTGTCATCAAAAATAAATCCAATAAAAGTATTTGTGATTTCCAGTTTAAAATCTTCCAAAGAATTCCCGAAGTATTGGTCGATTATTTGCTGGTTTGGCATCTCCCATTTCATTACCACTAACAGAGTTAAAAGTTCGAAGTGGCTTATCGAGTTTATTTTTGGCAAGATGATTAGGGCAGACAAAAAAACCATGAACCAAATGATTGACGAGGCTCCAAATGATTTTATCACGTGGGCGCCAAAGGCAATCTTAAAATGGAAATCGAACGATTATTTGACACCGTTTGATAAAATAGTTCACATTATAGGCGACAAGGATTTATTTTACTCCAAAGCCATAATTAACGATTGCCATTTGATAGAGAATGGAAGTCATTTGATGATTTTTGACAGGGCCGCTGAAATCGGAAAATTGATTGATTCGATAATTTAGTTAAGTTTTTAAACTAACAATAGCAGCAAATATGAAGCTTAATGAAGCTTTTTACGGAAGAGAAGATACCATAGAAATGGCAAGAGAACTCATTGGAAAATTTGTTTACACCAATTTAGACGGGCAAAAAACCGGCGGGATGATAGTAGAAACAGAGGCCTACATGGGTGTAACCGATAGCAGTTGCCATTCCTTTAACAACAGGAAATCGATAAAAAATGCTTCAATGTTTAACAAAGGTGGAGTAGCGTACATGTACATCTGCTATGGAATACATGATATGTTGAACATTGTTACGGGTGCAGAAGGAGATTCTCAAGTAATTCTAATCAGAGCGATTGAACCGACTATCGGTATAGATGTAATGAAAGGCCGCAGGGGCGATATTCCAATAAATAGACTTGCAAAAGGACCTGGCTCTCTGGCAAAGGCATTAGGTCTGAATAAAAGTTTTGATAACGCTTCGCTTTTGGGAAATACGCTTTGGATAGAAGATCAAGAAGTTAATATCGTTGATGCAGATATTGTTACAAGTGCGAGAATTGGATTAGGATGCCCGGAACCCTACCTTTCCGTGCCTTGGCGATTTTTTTTGAAAGGAAATAAATTTGTAAGTGGAAAGACGAATTACCGATAAAAGTTGATTTCTGATTCAAAACTTTTTCAACGCAATTAAAATTATTGTGGATTAATCGATATTTGTTAGATCAAAAATTTATACAACTACACATAATTTTCATCGAAAAACAGTAAGTGTAGGAAAAGCAAATGAAGTTTTGAGAAAAAAAAACTCATCACGCATTAAGTTCGCTATTGCATTTAAGTTGCCAAACTATCGTAAATGCACGTACCGAAAATTGCTTCAAGCAAAACTTCGTTCCAATCGCCTACGATATTTGGATTATCGGTTTATATAAATTGACGCCTATGCGTACAGTTTTGGGCTTCTTTATTACCAATAGCACCGTTATCGACGATAAGTCAATTGATTAAGAAAAAATATAAGGAAGCATATGAATCCAACGATTGCTGAATCCGTCCTATTTATTAAAATTGTTTCTGTAAAATATGACGGATAAGCAGCAAAAATTAATAGTCATTAACCAAATGCGATTATTTATGCCCCTTCTGCGTGTTTTAATTTATCCTAGATAATAACAGAACGAATCCCAAAGCACGCGGGAATAAGGGGGAATCTTTTGGCACAAAAAAAACGGCTTCAAGTCTGAGGCCGTTTCAGAATCTTATTTGTAAGTGACTTATTTGCTTAGTTCCTCAGCCATGGCTTTACCAATTTCTGCAGGACTCTCAACTACTCTAATTCCACATTCTCTCATAATTTTCATTTTTGCTGCTGCAGTATCATCTGCACCACCAACAATTGCACCTGCATGACCCATACGACGACCCGGAGGCGCTGTCTGACCTGCAATAAAACCAACCACTGGTTTAGTGCCGTTCTCTTTAATCCAATGTGCTGCATCGGCTTCCATACTGCCACCAATCTCCCCAATCATCACAATTCCATGAGTATCTGGATCATTCATCAATAACTTTACAGCTTCTAAAGTAGGGGTTCCGATAATCGGATCACCACCAATGCCGATAGCTGTAGTGATTCCCATTCCGGCTTTCACCACTTGATCTACTGCTTCATAAGTTAACGTTCCAGATTTTGAAACAACTCCAACATGTCCCTTTTTGAAAATGAAGCCGGGCATAATGCCGATTTTAGCTTCGTCGGCAGTAATTATACCAGGACAATTTGGACCGATAAGCGTTACATCTCTACCTACCAAATATTCTTTTACCATAATCATATCCTTAGTTGGGATACCTTCGGTAATACAAACAATAACTTTAATTCCACCTTCGGCAGCTTCCATAATGGCATCTGCTGCAAACGCAGGAGGAACGAAAATGATTGATACGTTTGCGCCAGTTTTTTCAACGGCATCTGCAACTGTGTTAAAAACAGGTTTGTCTAAATGCAGTTGCCCACCTTTGCCAGGGGTTACACCGCCAACTACGTTTGTACCATATGCAAGCATTTGCTCTGCATGGTAAGTTCCCTCGTTTCCGGTAAACCCTTGAACGATAACCTTAGAATCTTTATTTACTAAAACGCTCATGTGTCAATGTCTTTTGTTGCGCAAATCTACTATTATTTGTAGGGTATATCAAACCCTGAATGGATTATTTCAATAAGCAGCAATATTTAAACCATGGCGCTCAATTCAGTTTAGATATTTCTTGTGGAGATGCTATTAAAATTTAGGATTTAATTTTGGACAGAAAAAAATCGCTATCTCCGATTAGTTAGGATTGGTTTTAACAGCTATTTGGAGGAAAAAACGCCAAAAGCTGCTTGCAGGAACATAGTGAATTCTAATGCGAAGATGATTTGCTGCCGTGGGCGAGGTTTGGTTTTGGGATAGCCATCAACGCATCGATCATAGGCCGCTTGGCAAATTTTTGTACAAAGAGGTGCCAGCCTTGATTTTTGTTTCTTTTCATAAAGAAAAAGAAAGGATCCCGTCCGGATCGGAATGCGCGCGGCAGAGAAGAGACCTTTTTAGGAAAAGAATAAAGTGAGCCCATTTAATAAGGATTCTAATAACCCCAAGTCTAAATTATGAAAAGCCAACCTGCAATCTCCTAACAATTATTGTCGGCAATTAGCAGATTGGATTAAGATATCTCAATAAAAAATTAAGCGGTTTCCAACGCACCTCCAGCTTGCAAAACAAGCTCGTGCACAACAATATCAGTAGTGTAACGCTTGGTACCATCTTTTGCAATATAGTTATTGGTTTGCAATTTGCCTTCGATGGTCATTCTTGTTCCTTTCTTAATCTGTTCTTCTGCAATGTCTGCTTTTGCGCCCCAGAAGGTAAGGTTAAACCAGTGCGTTTTTTTAGTCTCCTCCCCTGCTGCATTCTTAAAATTCTCATTTACTGCGAGGCTAACTTTTGCCAATTTCTGATTGCCAGATAAGATTTTCACTTCAGCATCTGCTCCTGCAAATCCTGTTAACATTACTTTGTTTACTACACTTTCCATGATGATAAAAATTAGTTTGTGAATTGATTAACGAACAGCAGCTTTTCTAACCACCGACACAACAAAGGTGCAGCAGGGAATAAATTATAGTCGGATGTTAAACGGATATAGTCGATTATAAACGGTTATAATCGGATAAAGTGGGTTGGGAGTGAGCTAGAAGGAAAATGGATAATTGAAATTTTTTTTTGTTTGTGAGTAAGAGAAGTTAAAGTTATCGAGATTCCAACTTAAAAGCTCGAATAATGGTGTTGTGTAAATGAAAATGATTTCAAACGATTCGAGTAGTTTGGGCGTTCCCCTCGGCCACGCCCTGCCCAACCTCGGGGCAGGCTTTACGTTTCAATCTTTTTACCTAGCCATGCCGCAACATTAACCCCGACGGTAAAAGGATTTACACTTCAATCCTTAACGCGGAAATATTTTGGAGCTTTGATTTTAAATAATACCCTATTCCCATCAACCAACATCAGCTAAAAGCAACACCAGCTTATTCAATTATTTTTAATATTCAGTTCTATTCTTTTGCAAAAGGCAGCTTTAATAAATTCTTTTTCTTCGATTAACAAATATCAATTGATCAGGACGAAAGCAATATCTGCAATAACAAGTGAAAAAGCTATATTGTGGAATGAATTTTAATTTACTTGCTGTGGAAACCTAGGTCTGTTAACTTAATTGTCTTCTCCCCAAATTACTTTTGAAGGGTCTTTGGTCTGTAATTAGTTCGTTTTCCAATTTCGTTAAGTTCACTCACAAGTAGCCGTTTCGCTTCGTTAATACTGTTTGTTTTCAACGGAATTCCAATTATTGAAACGGTGTTCGTTACGTCGTTAATTCCGTTTTTATATTTTATTGTTTTTAATTCTAATTGGTCAGATGGATAACAGAGAAAACCATATTTAAAGTCTGTCTTACTAAACGATGAATATGCCATAATCTGATGTAAATCGTGTCTGTGGTCATCTTTTAAGGTTTCGCTGTTGTCGAACTTGTTGTAAAGATTTGATTTGTATTTAGCGTCTATAAATACTAAGAAGTTCTCCTTCTGATAAATTGCGTCAGGTTCAATATGTTTTAGCTCCCAAGAATAATGCTTAAAAGTTCTTGAGTGGAATTTGAAATTTGCAAACAATTTTCCACCCGTTTCTTTAGCTACCTCTTTAAAAATGTGTTGAACGAATTTTTCGAAAACGTCTGAAAAGTCAACTCTCCAAGCTGTGCTGTCAAACAAATTAAAGTTTAGTATCTTATTGGCTTGTTCTTTACAAGTTTTTACCGTTGGGCTGTCCGATGATTTTATCGCAATGTTATTTGTTGCTTTGGGTTTGTGGTGATATAGCTTTTCTTCAATGAAATTTAGCTTTACTCGAATTATGTTTTTTATTCTTTGTGGTGTGTTTGAAGAAAGCAACTCGTTCTTGCAAATGTCGAACACATACCGTACTTCGGCATATTCACTGTGAAATTCACTTAAGATATTTTTTCGAGTAGGAAATTTTAAACGATTTTCAATTTTGAATTCAGTGTTGATGTATTTATTCCAATTAATTTGTCCTGTTGGTTGGCTTGATATTTTTTCAACATTGTCAAACTTACGCCAAGGTCTGGATATCAATTTTTCAAGCGAAGCAATGAATTTAACAGCTTCTAAATACAACGGTGGTCGGAAGTTTTTACCTGAAGCAAGTGGCAAACTGTCTATAACTTCAGGACTTATTTCTGTTCCAAGTAAATTCAGAATTTCAATATAATCTTCGAACCTGTCACGGCCAGTAAACCTAGGCATTACAACAAAATCACCAATTTGTTTTCCTGTGTCAGATGCTCTTAGTGGAATAGAACCAATGAAACTTGAAGAACGGAAAGCCAAAGAAATACTTTTATCGGAGCCAATGATAAAGGGATGAACGCCTATAAACTTGAATTGAGATGAATTGTAGTCTATGAACTTTTGAAGGTACTGGCCAATTATTCTTTTGTCAGCCGACTTGAACCATTTTTTTTGCAAAGCAATTCCACTTAACTGTCTTGACTGTTCAGTTAAGCAGGAAACCTCACAAAAAACGTCTAGAAACTTGCTCATTCAAAAAGTGATTGATTAATTCGGACAGCAAAATAATTATTGAATTCTTCTTTGGCGTTTCTAATCAAGCCTTCTTGCAAATACTCTTTTATCAATGGGAATATTTCGTACTTGATGCGGTTTGTCATTTCCTCTTCACTGTCTGCAATAAAATAACCTTGGCCTGGTTGCAGTGAAAGTTCATTACTTGAAGCATACCAGTCAAAAATTTCCTGAATTCTTGCAAAATCTTCTTTAAAGAATTGTTTTGAAATTATTGCTTTAGGTTTTAGTGAGTACCAGGCAAATCGTCTACGTAACGCAAAGTCAACCACCGCTAAGCTTCTGTCAGCAGTATTCATAGTTGCGATTACAGAAAAATTATCCGGTAGTTTATTAATCTTGAAGCCTGGTGAGATTTCAATTTCAACATTCGACTTGTCCATCTTGTGTTCAAACAAATAGAAAATTGGCCCTAAAACATTCGAAAGGTTTGCTCTATTAATTTCGTCAATTATTAAAAGTACTTTTTCATTCTCGTTTTCTTTTGAATACTTCAGGGCTTCCGTAAAGCTTCCTAAATTTTCTTTGTAGCTAAGTTCTTTACTATGAAGGTCTGGCCGTATACCAAATATAAAATCTGAAAAACTTGTCTCTGCGTGAAATTGAGTAAAAAATGTTTTTGCTTTAATTTTTTCAGCAACCTCTTTTGCTGTCCTTGTTTTTCCAGTTCCCGGAGGACCTTGTAGAACAATGTATTTTCTTTCATTCAAAAGATTTTTTATTTCTTCTGCTTCATCTATTGTTTCTGCTTTGAGGAAAGGTTCTAATGCATCAGAAATTGCTTTTCGATGGTCTTTGTTCGATGGCCAGTCTCTAAGTTTTGCATAGCCTGCTACAAATACAGCAATTATTTTTTTGCCGGCATCGCTTTCCGGGTCATCAACGATTTGGCAAGCAGGTAAAACCTTTGTGTAAGTTTTTATTGTGTTTTTTAAGTGTTGTAAATCTAGGCTACCAGTAGTAGATTTTGGCAAACTTGTTTCTATATCCGAAAAGTCCGATTTGCAAAAACCATTTTCGTTAATGAGTTTAGAAAATAGCCGTCTTAGTCCAGGGTAAGTGGCAAGTTCATAGTCATTTTTAAAACCGCTTGAACCAATACCCAAACAGATTAACCACGGTTTGTCTTGGTCATTTGGAAATATAGTTAATGAGAAGTCGTGGAATGGTCCCGAAGCTTCTTCCTCTGGATGAATAAAACCGAAATATGCTCCGTTGTCTTTTAAAGCCTCTTGTCCTGTGTTGTTTCTTTCAACATATGGTTTATTAAATTCGTTGTCTGTCTTAGCGCCGAATTGTTCTGCTTTCTCTTTTATGAATTGCCTAATGTTGTCTATGCTCATGGTTCCTTTTTTTTGAGTGCTGGTCCTGTGCGCGTTTAACTCCACAGAAGCTTCCAATCGATTTTAAGTACTTCAAATAATCTCGCAATTATATATTTAGGAATCATTGGGAGCCCACATTTAACAATTTAGATCGATTAATATTTCGAAATATACATAATAATCAGTCATAGTTTCGGATGAGATCAAAACTGAGATCAAATAATATGTTTTTGAACTTAACCTAAATCGCTAACCCCCGGTAAATCCAAAGGTCCTATCTTTTATCATTTAGTTTTGCCGTCATGAGTGAATTTGACGAACCCGGTAGAATCTATGGATAGTAAAATAATCGAAACAGAACGAACAATCCTCAAAAACTGCAAATGCGAAATTCATTACGCTAAGATCGAACCTACTGACTTCTTTTCAAGCAATTTCTTGCGTTACTCTTCTTTTAACAAAAAATTATATTAAAATTAACAAAACGCTTTTTTTTTATCGGTTCAACATTCATTAGTTTTACCATCGAAACATCAAAGTTCCTCACCTTAACAATCTAATGAGAATATGAAGCGATTTTTTATTAGTCAACTATAGAGAAACAGGCAACGAATGAGCTAATAAACATAAACCAGAATTATTAAATCAAACATTAAGAAAATATGAAAGCAGGATTTAACCTCATAGGCATTTCGGTACGAACCACAAATAAAGACAACCAAGCTTCAAAAGATTTGGGTGCACTTTGGCAACAGTTTTTTGTCGACAGTCTATTGGAAAAGATTCCGAATAAAATTTCAACCAACATTCTTTGTGTTTATACGGATTATGAAAGCGATTTTACGGGCGAGTACACCGCAATGATTGGCGTTCCCGCAAAAGATTTAAGCGAAATTCCAGATGGCTTAGTTGGCCGAGAATTTCCTGCAGCAAATTTTAAAATCTTTACCGCCGAAGGCGAAATGCCAAATGCGGTAGTAAATACTTGGAACGGAATCTGGACAAATGATAAAAATTTAAGTCGAGAATATACCTATGACTTCGAAGTTTACGGAGCAGATTCACAGAAAGGTGAGGATTCTAAAGTGGATATTTATATTTCGGTTAAAGCGGAAAGCTGATTGCTGAAAGCTGATAACTGAAAACCGTAGGTATCGGAGTTAAATTAGATAAAAAATAATCGTAGTTATTTGGGCGTTCCGCTTATCCTTAGCTCAAGTCCTACGCTCGCGGCAGCAATACAAAAAAGCTTTACAAAATTCCTGACTTCTGACATTCGAATTCTTTTCCGCGTGAGGGGTAGAAGCGAAAAACCCACAGCAGAGTGAAACGAAGCGAGGATTTGTAGCGGATGACCCGACCCTTGCGGAGCTTGGGGCACGCCATAAAAAAACCTACATTTGACTAAATTATCTTAAATTTAATTAGCAGCACTTAGGAACATAACAATGAAAAATGCAAGAAATAATACCTGCTTAGTTTTCTGGAGTTTTGCTATAATGGCTTTCTCTGTCCATCTTGTACAAGCCAATACTTCCTTTAAAAGCTTGCCAAACGATACTGTTTATAAGTCAGCGCAACTTATTTTGGTGAAGTTGTCTGCGCATACTTATCAGCACATCTCCTTCTTAAAAACCAACGATTTCGGCAATGTTTCCTGCAACGGGATGGTTGTTATAAATGATTATCAAGCAATTATTTTTGACACCCCAGCAACTACTGCAAGCGCTGAAGAACTGATTAACTACCTAAATAAAAATTTGAAAACAACTGTAAAGGCAGTTATTCCGACTCACTTTCACCAAGATTGTATTGCCGGTTTAGATGCATTTCAAAAGAGGCAGATTCCTATAGTGGCATCAACCAAAACAATTGCGTTTTTAAAAAGAGCTGGAAATAAATTTGTGCCTTTTATAAAAGGATTTAAGCGCCAGCTTAACCTGACTATAGGCGATAAAAAAGTGTACGCAGCGTTTTTGGGTGAAGGACATACAGAAGACAATGTTATTGGATATTTCCCGGCAGAGCGCGTTTTATTTGGCGGATGTTTAATTAAAGAATTGGGCGCCCAAAAAGGAAATTTAGAAGATGCAAATGTAGCTGCTTGGTCGAAAACGGTAGAAACTGTAAGCCAAAATTATCCACGAGCGCTAATCATTATCCCTGGTCATGGAAAGTCGGGAGGCATAGATTTATTGCATTACACGTCGTCTTTATTTAAATAAATACCGAAACTGTAAACTTCTAAACGGGCTTATGTGAGTATTTCAAATTAAAATTTTCCGGAAATTGTTTATCTAGATCGAATTAACTTCAGGATTGAATATGAAAAATATTAGGAAATTTTATTAAACAGTTGGTTTATCACAATCGGGATTTAGGTTAAAAGCGATTTATTTATCGCTGTGCTAAGCTTATAACAAATTGCTATATTTATCCAACCAAACCAAAGAGCGATTTTCTTCAAAGTATGAACAACTCCGAACAAATCAACCTCATTAATCTCAGATTAGAAAATTTACTGTTGCGCCAGCAAGGATTTGAAGCGGAGATAATGATTTTAAGAGACGAAGTAAAAAAACTTCAACCTTTCGACTTATCACCCACACAATCTACACCATTTCCATTGCCAGAGCCCCGGCCTATTCCTGCGCAGCAGTCGATGTTCCCACCTAAAAATGCGGCCGCAACCCGCAACTTAGATACAGACATGCAGCCTCCATCTTGGCCACAGGCACAGTCTACCACTCAACCACAGCATCCGCCGCTATCTGCTCAAAATCGGTTCAATAGGGAAAACTTGATTAAATCTGACTTTGAAAAATTTGTCGGCGAAAACCTGATCAGCAAAATTGGAATACTCATCTTGATTGTCGGAGTTGGCGTTGGTGCCAAATATGCGATAGAGCACGATATGATTAGTCCGTTAACACGTATTGTATTGGGGTATGCGGTTGGCTTGGGTTTAATGGCCTTTGCCATCAAACTAAAAGAAAGATATGAAAATTTTTCTGCCGTTTTGGTGAGTGGCGCAATTGCCATATTCTACTTAATCACCTTTGCGGCCTACGACTTTTATGCGCTCATTCCGCAATTTTTCGCTTTTGCGTTGATGGTGTTTTTTACTTCATTTACCATTTTTGCGGCTATAAAATATGACAGACCAGTTATTGCGCACATTGGATTAGTGGGCGCCTATGCTGTGCCCTTTTTGCTTAGTGATGGCTCCGGAAAAGTGGGCGTTTTGTTTACTTATATGGCCATTATAAACATCGGCATATTGGTTTTGAGTTTCAAAAAATATTGGAAATCGCTATTATTTGCATCTTTCGGACTTACGTGGGTGATTTTTTTAAGCTGGCGATTAAACCTCGTTCCAAACGACAATTCCTTCGCCATTTCCTTAACTTTTGCGTCCGTATTTTTCGTTATTTTCTACATCGCCAACCTTGCTTATAAGTTGCGAAAAAAAGAAATTTTTGGTTTGTGGGATGTAGTGACAATTCTTTTAAATGCCTTCATCTATTACGGAGTTGGTTATTATATTTTATCCACGCAAGAGGAAAGCGCCTCTTTACTAGGTTTATTTACACTTGCAAATGCAATAATGCATTTTGCTGTAAGCTTAATAATTTACAAGCAAAAACTGGCCGATAAGAATTTATTTTATCTGGTGTTAGCAATGGTTATTACGTTTATCACGCTCGCGATTCCGGTGCAATTAAATGGTGGTTGGGTAACCATATTTTGGTTGGCAGAAGCGTCACTATTGTTCTATCTCGGACGTTTAAAGAAAATAGTTATCTATGAGAAATTATCTTATCCGCTGATCTTCTTGGCTTTTTTCAGTTTGACACAAGATTGGATGCTCGCATCTAGCTTTTATGGTAAGGAATACATTCAAATAATACCATTTTTTAACGTAGGATTTTTGACCTCTTCTATAGCCATTGTAGCATTTACGCTCTTACATCAAAACAATCAAACGGCTATAGATGAGAAAGAAGGATGGCTTTGGATGAAGCAGATTTTAAACTTTGCCATTCCAAGTATGTTGCTTCTAATTATATACGTTGCGTTTCGGTTAGAGATTTCTAAATATTTTGATAACCTATATCAATCTACTCGAATCAATACCAATCCAAAAAACAAGGCAGATGACTACAGTTTTCAATACAATTACAATTACCAACTTTTAAAAGACGTTTGTCTGCACATTTACACTTTGTTATTCGCAGCTGGATTAACGCTTATAAATCTTAAAAAGATAAAATCTAAAGACTTGGCCATTGCAAACTTGGTTATCAACGGGGTTGTTATCGTTATTTTTTTAACCCATGGACTTTATATTTTAAGTGAGTTAAGACATTACTTTGTGTTACAAAATGATAGATATTTCATTAGTGGAGCTGAAAATATCTGGATCCGCTACCTTGCAATTTTAGCATTTTCAGGTTTAATTTACGCTTGCTATAAATTAAGCAGAAGTAGGTATTTAAAGGGTGATTTGGTCAAAGCATACGATTATGTTTTTTACATTTCATTGTTGTGGGTATCGAGCAGTGAATTGCTCAACATTTTAGACCTTACACAAAAAAGTGGAAGTTATAAATTAGCTTTGAGCATATTTTGGGGCGTATTTTCACTTTTTCTAATTTCGATGGGTTTGGCGCAGAAGAAAAAGTTTCTCCGGATCGGTGCAATGGTTATTTTTGGCATTACCTTACTTAAGTTGTTTTTTTACGATATCGCTTACCTCAGCACAATTTCTAAAACAGTTGTACTCATATCGTTAGGCGTTTTATTACTTATTATTTCGTTTTTATACAACAAATACAAACACCTTATTATAGATGATGTTAAAACTTAAATCAACATGCATATTGCTTTTTATAGCTGTTGGTTTATTTGCCCAAACGGGGGCATTTAAATTTAAACGAGACGTTGGCAAGGTTAATCAAACTTGGCAACGCTTGGCGCTGCCAAACAGTTTGTTTGCCAACGCCAAACCAAATCTTGCAGATTTGAGGATTTTCGGCATTTCCAAAAATGATACGCTAGAAGTACCTTACCTTATTAAAACACTCGACGATCAAGTCACATCTTCAGAGATTTCCTTAAAAACCATCAACATATCAAACAATGTGGATGGTTTTTTCTACACCTTCGAAGTGCCGAGCAAAGCTGCAATAAATGAACTTCATCTAAATTTCGAACAGAAAAATTTTGATTGGAAAGTAAACCTCGAAGGAAGTAACGACAATAAAAAATGGTTCACAATCCTTAAAAACTATCGGATTTTATCGATTGAAAATACAAGTACAAAATACGTTTTCACATCACTTAAATTTCCAGAAAGCAAATTCCTTTACTTCCGTTTAGCGGTAAAAGCAGACAAACAACCAAACTTAAATAACGCTGAAATTTATAAGATAGACACTGTAAAGGGTGTATATCACGCCGTCGAAACACGATCTTATCAAATAAAAAACGACAAAATAACTCAAGAAACGATCGCTAATATTTCTTTCGAAAACCCAATTCCAGTCTCTTATTTGAGGGTTAATGTAGCGCGTAAATTCGATTTCTATCGCCCAATTAAAATAGAATATGCCACAGATAGTTTTAAGACCGATAAAGGAATTAATTATAATTATGCGCTACTTGCCGAAGGCACGTTAAGTTCTCTAGAGGAATTAACTTTCAATTTCAAAAATACCTTGGCTACACGTCTGCGTGTTACGGTTCTGAACAATGACAATGCGCCGTTGACCTTTAAAAACTTTGAAATTAAGGGCAATAATTATGAGATATTGGCAAGATTCGACAATCAAAATATCAATTATGCTTTGTATTATGGCAATACCAAATCAGCCGCTCCAAATTACGATCTAGATAAATTTAAATCTAAAATTCCCTTAGAACCTCCCATAGTAAATCTTGGAAACGAGCAACAAAATCCTACTTTTACCACTCATACAGAGCAGCCCTTGTTCGAAAAAAAAGCTTGGTTATGGGTTTTAATGGCCGCAATAATTGCTATTTTAGGTTGGTTTTCATTCAAAATGTTGAGAAATTGAAAAATTCTGTGGAAATTTAAAGAATGGACAAATAAGATCGGAATCTTCAGCGCAATGGAGATTCGTCAACTTATGAAGTCGATAACCCGTAAGAGACAATGGCTTTTAAAATCTTATGTAATTACGCAAGAAGACAGCCCTATAAATCTTAACTATCCGGGCGTCTTTCTCCTCTTCCCATTGCATCTTTTGTCGACTTATATTGGGTTATTAAGTAAAAACAATCTTTAGGCATCTGAATGGATCACACTAAACGTTTCACAAAACACTTAGAACGTCTACCATTAATCATAAAACTTACAACCAACCCTTCCCCTCTTTTTTCTTATTTTTGTAGCTCATGGGAGTTTTTGATCACAAACGAGCTTTAGAAGCCATTCCGCATAAACCTGGCGTTTACCAATATTGGGATGTGGATGGAAAATTGATGTACATCGGTAAAGCAAAAGATTTGCGAAATCGGGTAGCTTCTTACTTCAATACGGATAAACAACAGTTTAACGGCAAAACCCGTGTACTTGTCTCTCGAATAAGGAAAATAACTTTTACCATAGTAGATACTGAAATAGATGCTTGGCTGCTGGAAAATAGCCTGATCAAAAAGCATCAACCAAAATTTAACATCAATTTAAAAGATGACAAAACCTATCCATGGATTATCGTAAAAAATGAGCGCTTTCCCCGTTTATTTTGGACAAGAAAAGTAATTAAAGATGGGTCTACCTACTTTGGCCCATACGGGTCGATTGGGATGATGCACACCATTTTGGATTTGATAAAAGAGAGTTATCCTTTACGAACCTGCAATCTGCCATTGACTGAAGAAAACATACAAAGTGGTAAGTTTAAAGTTTGCTTAGAATATCAAATTGGCAATTGCAAAGGCCCTTGTCAGGATTATCAAAATGAAGCAGACTACAACAGCAACATTGAGGAAATTAAGCAAATTTTGAGTGGAAAGATTGGCAATGTCATCCGAGAAGTGAAACAGGTAATTAAATCTGCTTCAGAAGAGATGGCTTTCGAGCTTGCGCATACCTACGCACGCAGGCTGCAAGTATTAGAAAAATATCAGAGCAAAAGTACCGTAGTGAACACTGCAATTACCAATTTAGATGTAGTGAGCATCGCTTCTGATGAACGGTATGCTTTTGTAAATTATCTCAAAGTAGTAAATGGATCAATCATCCAAACCCAAACCATAGAAATAAAGAAACTATTAGATGAAAGTGATGATGAACTATTGACCACCGCATTGCTTGAATTTAGAACAAAGTTTAAAAGTACATCGAGAGAAATTATTGTACCCTTTGAGCCAGCCCTCCAAGATGAAAGTCTTCGTTTTACAATCCCGAAGCTTGGCGAGAAAAAGAAGTTATTGGAACTTTCGCAGAAAAATGTGCTGTTCTTTAAAAAGGAAAAACTAAATCAATACGAAAAACTCAACCCCAATTTACGCACTGATCGCATTTTAACAACCATGCAAAAGGATTTGCGTCTTTCGCAGTTGCCAACGCACATAGAATGTTTTGATAACTCTAACTTTCAAGGAAAATATCCCGTTTCGGCGGTGGTCGTTTTTAGAGATGCAAAACCGAGCAAAAAAGATTACCGGCATTTTAACGTAAAAACCGTTGAGGGCCCGAACGACTTCGCTACAATGGAGGAAGCCGTTTTTCGGCGCTACCGAAGGCTATTGGAAGAAGAGCAGCCGTTACCACAACTTATCATCATAGACGGCGGAAAAGGGCAACTTTCATCCGCAGTAAAAAGCTTAAAATTGTTGGGCATAGACAATAAAGTAACCATTATTGGTATTGCCAAAAGACTAGAAGAACTTTTTTATCCTGGAGACTCCTATCCACTTTATCTTGATAAAAAATCTGAAACCTTAAAAGTTATTCAACAGCTCAGAGATGAAGCGCACCGATTTGGAATTACTTTTCATCGATTAAAACGAAACAAAGGTACTTTGCAAACTGAGTTGGAGCAAATTGATGGCATTGGAAAAACAACTGCTGCCAAATTGCTTACCCACTTTAAATCGGTGAAGAAAATAAAGGAGGCTACTGATGTTGAACTTGCTGAAGTACTCAACAAAAAACAATTGTCGACGCTGTTAAGTTATTTTTCGGAAAAACAGGAACAAGCTGCCAAATTAGGTTAGATTTAATTGTATTAATCTGTGCCGATTTTTATTGTTAAAAGATGTAAAATCGCCCGGTTGAGCGCAATAAAACCGTATTATTGTCTAATTACGTAAATATTAAAATGATGTGTAAGAATTTAAAATCGTGGTTGTTTCTTAGCGTGTTAATCCTTGGACAACTTGTTGCCAATGCACAGAAAAAAGATGTTAAACTCCCACCAAATTGGTTTAATTTAGATTTAGCAGAAAGTGGCTATTATGGCATCAGCACAGAAAAAGCATACCGGGAGATTATAAAAAATCAACAACCAAAACAAAAAGTTATTGTAGCGGTGATAGACGGCGGTGTCGACATTACGCACCCAGATTTAAAAAATGTGTTGTGGACAAATACGAAGGAAATACCAGGCAATGGCATAGATGATGACGGAAATGGCTATGTAGATGATGTGCATGGATGGAATTTTATCGGTTCTAAAAAAGGCGACCTTCAATATGATAATTTAGAGCTGGTTAGGCTATATAGGGTTTATAAACCGAAGTACCAATCTGTAACCAATCTAACGCCGTTAGATAGCAATCAAAAAGAAGAATTTAAACTGTATAAAAGAATTGTTGGCGATTTTGGAAAGAAATATCAGGAAGCGAGCGAAACCTATTCTGTCATTGTGAAAATCAAAAAAGTGTTAGATTCGGTATCGATCATTAATAACAAAAAGATGCCCAGCTTGGAAGAAGTTGAACTATATAAGCCTGACGATGAAACTGAAGAGCAGGTAAAAAGCATTATTAAAAGAGGAAGTAGGCAAGATGGAAGTTTCGAAAAATTTTATGCCAATATTATGGATGCCTACGCCCAATACGACGCCATGCTTAAATATAACCTAAATCCTAATTATGATATGCGAGCGGAATTGGTAGGCGATGACTATTCCAATTCTTACCAAAAAAATTATGGAAATACCGATGTTACTGGTCCGGATGCAAAACATGGAACTCATGTATCTGGCATAATTGGTGCTCAAAGAAATAACGGAATTGGTATAAATGGTGTTGCAAATAACATAAGTATTATGGCCATTAGAGTAGTACCAACCGGCGATGAGCGAGATAAAGACGTGGCCAATGGGATTAGGTATGCGGTAGACAATGGTGCAAAAGTGATAAACATGAGTTTTGGCAAGGGATATAAGTGGGATAAGAAAGCAGTGGATAGCGCGGTAAAATATGCCGATGAAAAAGGAGTATTGTTGGTTCATGCAGCAGGTAATGACAATGAAAATAATGACATCCAAGAAAATTATCCGAATAAGTTTTATGACAGCAAGGAAGCCGAAGCTTATAAAGCAACACATAAAAAACCTGTTTTACCCGCGTTTGTACCACCAGATCCAAAACAACAACAACAACAACGGCAACCAAATTATGGCTATGGATATGGCGGATATCCTCCAAGCAATTATAAGGCAACCGCTAAACCAATCCCTCTAGATTCGGCGAAGTATCAACTTCCACACGCAAGAAATTGGATTGAAGTTGGTGCAAGCACGTATAAGAATGACGACAATTTGAAGGCAGATTTTTCCAACTATGGAAAATATACGGTTGATGTTTTTGCACCAGGATTTATGATCAATTCTTCCGTACCGGGTGCAAAATACGAAGAACTAGATGGTACAAGTATGGCTTCCCCTGTTGTTGCAGGACTTGCTGCTTTAATTTTGAGTTATTATCCACACCTAAAACCTGAACAAGTTCGTGACATTATCATTAAATCTGTTTCCAAGGTAGATCATAAAGTAAAATATAAAGATGAAAAAGGTGCAAATACTCGAGCCTATTTTTCGGACTTAAGCGTTAGTGGCGGAATCGTAAACGCGTATAATGCACTCAAATTAGCGGAAACTTATAAGTAGTAAAATTGTTTATAAGTTTGGGACTTTGATAAAGCATTGTAAATTAATTTTCGAATTATCGAGCTACAATCTTTTTATCATTAAGCGCCGAAAAGATTTTAAAAACTAATCAAACTATATTAGACCAAAATGATTTATTTCAAAACCGCAAAACAAAACAGTATTTTTTTATCTATTTTATTCTTTGTAGGCACAGCGCTTAGCAGTTGCTCTAACAAGGTGATGTTCAATACTTCTAGAGTTGTTCCCGCTGCGCAAGGATATGCTAAAGTAACGAAAGACGACAACGGGAATAAACTTATTTCGATAGAAATAATGCGACTTACGCAACCTACTAGACTTCAACCATCAAGAAGTGTTTATGTGGTTTGGATGGAGACCAAAGATAATGGATTAAAAAACATTGGTCAATTGCGCACTGGTTCCGGATTTTTTTCCAGCACTTTAAAGAGCAGTTTTACAACCATTACTCCATTTGTACCGAAAATGATCTTTATTACAGCAGAAAACAATGCAGACATTACAAGGCCAACAGGAGATACCGTACTCTCCACTGATACCTTTTAATGTAGGATTCGTTTCTAGATTAGCTGGCCAAATGTCATTGGTCTTTTGCTTTGGAGTACAAGTATAATTTCCACCGAATTAACTATCGGTGATCCATTAATTCCGGACAGTCGATAACTGAATTGGTTATTTCCGAGACACAATCTTTCATTAGAGAATTCTGATATAAAAAAGATTGGACAATAACCCCCGGCTTGTTCGATAAAGCGAAACTAAAATCCTCTTTTTAGAAATGTAATGGTCTATTCTATTACTTCACAGACCACACTGAATCAACGAAATAGTCTTTCGTATCATAGAAGTTTGCTGCATACTGGAAGCCAGAATCTGTCATTAACTTATTAATGTCCGGAATAGAATACTTCTGAGAGATCTCCATATCAATATATTCACTTTTTGCAAAATGAATAAGAGTAGACCCAACCTTCACTTGTTGATCAGTCAAACTTATCAAATAGCTTTTGCAAGCGCCAGTTTTAGGATCGTAATTGGCATAGTGCTCAAAATTATCTAAAATAAAACTGGCGTTAAGTTCAGCATTTATTCGTTTTAATAAATTTAAATTAAAACGCTTAGTAATCCCTTCCTTGTCATTATAAGCGGCCAATATTTCTCTCGGATTTTTCTTTAAATCAAAACCTATAATCAACATGTCGCCCTTGCTCAAACATTCTTTCAATTTAACGCAAAATGCCTCGGCCTCAGTCGGGAGCATATTGCCGATATTTGCACCCATAAACAATACCACTTTTCTATTGCCGCTAAACTTAACCGCTTCTTCCAGCATATCGAAATAGTCTCCCACAAAGCCTTCCATTTGAAGTTGTGGAAGATGAGCGGGAAGTTGTTTTTTTAAATGATGAATAACATTTTCGGAAATGTCTATCGGTAAGTAATTAAAACTAGCGTTGTCAGTAATCAACTGCTGAAGTAGGTGAATAGACTTTGTACCATCTCCAGCACCGAGTTCAATTAAATCGAACGCGCCAGTCTTGCGAGATAGCAAAGCTGAAATCTCGACAGATTGCTCTGTCATTATTTCCATCTCACAGCTAGTGAGGTAATATTCGGGCGACGCCATTATTTCTTGAAAAAGCCTGTCACCTTGCTTGTCGTAAAAATATTTCGACTGAAGTTTCTTCGGCACCGAGTCTAACCCTTCGATAACGTCTGCAAGAAATTGTTTATTAATTTGGGCAACACCTTCTGTTGCAATAACGGTTTCCATATAATATCCTATAGATTATTTAACTAAACGTATCCCTGTGAACTGCCATTTCAAGTTTGGCTGGAAAAAATTTCTATAAGTAATTCTGCTGTGATTTTCTGAAGTTACCTCAGATGCACCACGCAGTACTTTTTGATTGACCATAAACTTACCATTGTACTCGCCAATGGCACCCGGTGCCTTATTAAATCCTGGATAAGGCAAATATGCACTTTCTGTCCACTCCCATCTGCTACCCCAATCAAAATGTTTCGCAGCAATTTCCCACTCAAATTCGGTTGGTAACCTCATTCCTTTCCACGTTGCAAAAGCGTATGCTTCATAGTAATTTACATGACAAACTGTTGCTTCCATATCTAAAACCTGCAAACCAGAATAGGTATAATTAAACCATTTTCCATCGACATTGTGCCAATACATTGGCGATGAGGCATTATTTATATTCACCCACTCCCACCCATCCGCATGCCAATAACTGAAATTTTTGTAACCACCTGCGTTAATAAATTCTAAATAATCTGCATTGTTAACCAAAACAGGACTGATGGAAAACGCATTTAAATACACTTTATGCTTATTAAGCTCATTATCAAAACAAAAGCCATCACCTTGAAAACCCACTTCATAAATCCCTTCAGGGATATTGAGGAAATCCAAACTTTTTGAGTTGGGTTTATCTATACTTCGCCTCTCGCCGTAAGCTGGGAACAAAGGATTATTCCCTAAAATGTATTTGATATCTGTCAATAATAATTCTTGATGTTGCTCCTCGTGATTTAAACCCAACAACATAAGCTCATCAATTTCAGAAAGATTTGCTTTCTTTAAGAACGCAATCATGTGTTCATCTACAAATTTTCTATACTTATACACATCTTGTACGCTCGGCCTGCTTAAATTCCCCCGATCAGTTCTGATAACTCTTGCGCCAATCGTTTCGTAATAACTATTGAAAACGTAGTTGTAATCTGTATTGAAAACCACATAATCTTTATCAAAGTTTTTGAGAATGAACGTTTCGAAAAACCAAGTCGTGTGCCCAAGGTGCCACTTTGGAGGTGACACATCGATTACTGGTTGTACAACATAATCTTCAACTTGTAGTGGTTCACAAATCTTTTCTGTGGTGGTTCTCACCTTAATAAAATACTCTAAAATTGTCATTAATGCTTATCCAAATAGTTTTTTAGTTGAGTAATTGATCTAACACCTAGTTTTTCAGATTGTTTTTTTCGCATCATAAGTGCATAGGAATTATTAAAACCGATTGGTTTGAGCCAATGCAATTTATATTTTCTTAAAAATTCCTTTTTAACATATTCAAACGTTTGATCACTAGTTTTACTAACTCTGGCAATCGTAGCTGGATCAGGCTGTAACAATACCAAAAGCCCCGTACCCGTATATTCTGGATAAAAATCTATTTGATCATTTGTCAAAGCATCAAAACAAATTTTTGTCCCCCCTAGACCAGTTTTTGTCTCGACACCATAATTGGTATATCCTTTAATCAACATGGAATATATATTCGCAAGAATATATTGCTCGCCGAAAATCTTAGATCCAATTTTTACGGTTCCATTGTGTCCGGCTCTTTCGGTTTTGAACAGCTTTTTACTCAGCAAAAAATCTTTTGCTACCCGCTCTGGTGTTTGGTGAAGGTAATCTGTTCGATAGTTAAGTTCAGTCATAACGGAATCGGTAATTATTCCAGCCAACAGATTCAAGGTTTTTTCAAGTTCAGGAAACTTAACTAAAGCATCTTCTCTAACTACGGGAGCCGCGTAATAAGGCGGAAATATACCTTTATCGTCTTTTAAAATAACGAGGTCGAATGCTTTCAATCGGCCATCCGTAGAATATCCACTTATCACATCTAACTCTTTGTCGAACGCTGCTTTATACATCACTGCATCGCTAATCACAGTGGTATTTATCTTCAAACCGTAAATTAATTTAAGTCCTAAATCTCCATCTTGTCTACCCATAAACTCGGGCGTAAAACCAGCTATAAGCTTATTGTTTTTTGTAGTAGGCCAAAAATAAAAGGCAGCAACAGTAGCGGAGCCGATTAAAATTAATAAAAAAAACCACTTTAATTTTCTTGGATCAAATTTTTGAATCAGCGAAAGCAGAAAATCTAAAATAACCGCAAGTAAAGCAGCAGGAATAGCCCCCGCAAGGATCATATTGGTATTGTTTAAGGAAATACCTCCAAAAATAAATTCACCCAAACCACCTGCGGCGATGTAAGATGCTAAAGTCGCAACACCTACATTTATAACGGTTGCGGTCCTCACCCCTGCCAAAATAACAGGCATAGCAAGTGGCAGCTGCACTTTAAGCAACAATTGGTTATTTGTCATTCCCATTGCCCGCGCGGCCTCTACGATATAAGGATCGATCCCAACGATCCCCGTATAAGTGTTTCTAATGATTGGCAAAAGCGCATAAATTAGCAATGCCACAATTGCAGGTTTCACGCCAATCCCCAGAACGGGGATCATAAAGCCCAAAAGCGCAATACTTGGAATGGTTTGTAATACGCCTGCAAACCCTAAAATCCCTGGAGCAAATTTCTGCTTTCTAGCAACCAAAATACCCAACGGAAGCCCAATTGCGATCGCAAAAAACAACGAAATAAAGGTCAAGCCTAAATGTTGTAATGTTTGGTGGGATAGCTTGTCGCTTTCCTGATACATAAATTGCCACAAAGATTGCTTATGCTCAATCATTGGCAATGGCATTTTTATAACGGCTAAATGCTTGCATCAACTGATCAAAATTGAAAACACGGTCGCCAGATTCAGAATTACCAGACACTGTTAAACTTGCATTTGTTGCTTCTCTAAGTTTATCCATTGCCTGCCATACAGAGATGGTTTGTGATACCTTTTCAATGGCATCTCCTTTTTCTTTCGGTAAATAGTACATTAAATCTGTCAAGTTTATCGTACTAAACTGAAGAGCCAACCGCTGACCATCAAGAAATGATTTAGTGAAAAAATCTGAAGGCTTAAAAAGCAATTCTTTGGGCGTACCAATTTGAACTATTTTTCCTTCATGCATCAAACAGATTCTATCAGCAAGCGTAAAAGCTTCCTGCACATCGTGTGTAACCATAATGATGGTTTTAGTTTTTAGCTCGTCCAAGCCCAAGAAATCGTCTTGAATTTTACTTCTTGTTATGTTATCTAGTGCACCAAAAGGTTCATCCATTAATAATATAGGCGGGTTTGCAGCCAAAGCGCGAGCTAAGCCTATGCGCTGCTGCTGACCACCACTCAATTCTTTAGGAAATAATTTAAGGAGATCTAATGGTAAATGTAATTTCTCTAATAATAGTAATGTGCGCCGTTGTATTTCCATTGCGCTCCATCCTAGCATTTTAGGCACCACAGCAATGTTTTCCGCTACTGTATAATGGGGGAAAAGTGCAATATTTTGAAGCACATAGCCTATATCTCTGCGTAAAATTTCCGGTTTTATTAAAGCTATATTATTGCCATTCAAAAAAATCGCTCCTGCGCTTGGTTCTATTAAACGATTGATCAGTTTTAAGGTGGTAGTTTTGCCACAGCCGCTCGTTCCTAAAAGAACCAGACTTTCGCCTTCATTTACTGTTAAAGAAATAGCATCTACCGCTTTCTTTAACCCAAAGACTTTAGTTGCATTTTTTAACTCAATCATCAATCAAGTTGAACAAATAAATTATTTAGTGCCTCGGCGTAAGTTGGGTGTGCGAAAATAAAATACCTCAATTGCTCGTAGGTAAGTCCACCTGCCATCGCCATCTGCAAAACAGACATTATTTCTCCACCTTGCGCAGCCAAAACAGAAGCTCCCAAAATCTTTTTAGAGTAAACATCTACCACGGCCATAATTAAGCCTTTACTTTCGTTAGTCTCGATTGCCCTCCCCACTTTATCCATGGTAAGAGAAACAACCTTATGCTTTATTTTCTGTTCCTTAGCCTGTTCGGATGTTAACCCAATTCGCCCCAATTGAGGATCGGTGAACATACAATAAGGTATTTGCCTATTTTTAATTGACAAGGTTTTTCCTTCTAAAATATTTCTTGAAACAACTGTGTAATCATTATATGAAATATGAGTAAAAGCAGGACCGCCTTTTACATCCCCAAGTGCATAAATACCTTTAACGTTTGTCTCTAACTTGTTATTGATTTTTATAAACCCCTTCTCATCAACTTTTACACCTGCTTTTTTTAAATCAAGTGATTGTGCAGAAGACTTTCGCCCGACAGCAACAAGTACATGTGTACACTCAACTTGCTTTAAGCTTTCGCCGCTTTTCAATGTAATGGAAATACTTTTTTTGCCCTTACGTGATAACTTATTTACCTGGGTACTAGTCAAAATAGCGATGCCTTCATCTCCTAAAATTTCTGTAACTGCTGCCGAAATTTCATTCTCTTCTCCTTTCAGTAACCTTTCTGAGCGTTCTACAATGGTTACTTCACTCCCGAACCGCCTAAACATTTGACCAAATTCAAGCCCTATATAATTTCCTCCAATAATTAACAAATGCTTCGGAACCTCCTGTAGATCTAAAATACTACTAGACGTTAGATAGCCAACCTCGTTCAGTCCGCTTATCGGTGGAATAATTGTTTCCGCACCAGTATCAATGAAAATTAAATCGGATTTCAACGTTAGCCGCTTTCCATCTCGTCGCTCAACTTGTACTTGTCTCTTTCCGACAAAAGAAGCTTCGCCAAAAATTAAATCTAGATTTTTTGTCTTCTCCAATCCTTTTTGTGCACCATCCCTAAACAACGAAACGATGTCGTTCGTTCTCTGTTTTACAATCTTCATATCTACGCTCACGTCACCGGTCAAAACGCCCATCGCTTGGGCATTTCGTGTTTGATATGCCACCTTGGCCGATGCAACCATCGCTTTGGTAGGAGTGCAACCAACATTAATACAAGTGCCACCAACCTTATCTCTTTCAATTACAGCCGTTTTCTTTCCTGCGGCTGCAAGCTTCTTTGCTAGTGGGTTTCCAGCCTGACCAGAACCAATAATAATGGCGTCGTATCTTTTTTGCATAAGTCAATATAACACATTTTAAAAAAAATAGTTCCAAAAGCCGAGATTTAGATCGCCACTCCTCCTCAGGGTTTAATTTATATATTTGGAAATGGATTTTAAACACAAGTATCCCGCACTCCAATATTCGATTTACTTGGATACGGCAAGCTCCGGTATTATCTCGAAAGAAACTTTTGAATGGCGTAGTGGCCACGAAAAATCCTTTCTAAATCAAGGGAGTTATTTTAGAGAAAAGCAAGCAGTTTTTTTAAACGAAGTTAGAGACCTAGTATCAAGTTTTTTTAACGCTGAAAGGGAATTTTGCTTTTTAGTTCCCAACTTTTCATTTGGTTTCAATACCTTTTTACAAGGACTTAAGCCAACATTAAAGTTTCTACTTTTAGAAAGTGATTATCCTTCTGTTAACCATGCAGTTAAAACACACAGATTTTCCAACGAAAGTATTCAAATAACAGTAGATCTTGAAGAAAAATTATTCGCAAAAATAACGCAAATGAACCCAGATGTATTTGCTTGCAGCTTAGTACAATATTTAGATGGCTACAAAATAAATTTAGCACTTTTAAAAAGGCTCAAACAAAATTTCCCAAACCTAATCATCGCTGTTGATGGAACTCAATACTGCGGCACGGAAACTTTGGATTTTAAAAATAGTGGTATCGATTTCTTGGGTGCTAGCGGCTATAAGTGGATGTTGGCGGGATACGGAAATGCTTTTATATTGTTGAAGGATTTTGCAGTTAGGAATATTTACGAAAAAGCAAAAAAAACAGCCGTTCCTTCTGAACCTTTTTTAAAGGATCGAAGTATATTAGCTACCTTTTTTGAGCCAGGGCATTTGGACACCTTAGCATTTGGCACTTTGAAACAAGCCATAGTAGAACGAACCGAAATTGGAGTGGACTACATTGAAGCAAAAATAAACCATCTTGGACGTGTAGCGGCAGAAGAATTTCAGCGTCGAAACGTTTTAAGTAGACCACTGCTAAAACAGGGATTAACTCAACAGATATTTAACTTGAAGTTGGATGAGACGGTATTGGAAAAACTTGTGGCAAAAAAAATAGCTTTTACAAGGAGAGGATCTGGAATACGGATCGGTTTTCATTTCTATAACGAAATAGCCGATTTAGAAAAATTATTATCGACAATAGATGGTGAGGGATAAGACTTAGGCAAACAATTCTAAAAGTCAGTTTTTGGCAGCTTGCTTAGCTGAGTTTTATCTCGACTTAGGCGGGAATTTGAGTTCCAATCTTTTATGTTCTTTCCGTGCTGAGAGGATATCTCTGCAATCGGTTACGCGGTTGAACGATGTCTGAGGTTCGGTCTGCGGTCTGCGGCTTCCGCCGGGGTGTATAAACAGGAAATCCCCGTAGCGTCATGCTACGGGGAATCCATCTTTAAGATCTGGCACCGACCTACTCTC
>NZ_JBSSEL010000007.1:0-198671 GCF_054061655.1 Pedobacter sp. UYEF25
GCAGCCACAAAAAAGGAGCTGCCCTAAACAGGCTGGCACAAAGCCGCCTTGAAAAATAAAGATAGAAATTATTTGGAATTCATCACAGAATCTTTTATGTTTCGGTCTAAAGGCGTTAAGTAGCTGGTGTAAATCCTAAAAGAGCCTTTATTAGGTTGCATAAATGCTATGAAAACAATTTTTACCTATTCAAGTCTGTCGATTAAAACTTCTTTATAATTGATGCATTTTTAAAATTTGCGATTATATCGATTCACTCATTTGCTTAATAGCATACCATTTCTATCTTTGTAACCGTTATCTTTGCACCGAAATGTATAATCATTAGAATCTTTTAAGGCTTTTAATAATTAGAATGGAAAAAGAACTCGTTTTTGTCATCATTTTGTTAGAGGAAATCTATAAAACCAATAGACACAATTGAAGGTTAAATATAATTTTTGAATTTAAACGCTTATTTGTACCGAAATGGATATCTTGATTAACCTTTTAGAACACCTGCGACAAACGAATGAAGTTGGTATTGCTGGCCTAGGAACTTTTTACAAGAAAAAATATCCAGGAAGTTTCGATAAAGAGAAAAAATCTTTTTCTCCTCCTAAAAATATGTTGCACTTTACAGCTGATGTGAAAGGGGCTAACACTTTTGAAACATTTATTTCAGAAAAGGAGCACGTTTCTAGAGAAAGTGCTCAAGATTACATTAGTCAGTTTGTAGAAGAGTTAACTCAAAAACTGAAGTTGGATCATGAAGCAACCTTACAAAACATTGGAAGGTTGTTTTATACAGCACAACTCGACTTGAGTTTCGAAGCCTCAGAAAAATTTGATTATGGCGCTGAGTTTTACGGTCTGCCAATTATTCCCGAAACTAAAATCATCGAAAAAGACATTCTAGCAACATCTGAAAATAAAGAGCACAGTAGCATTGCCGGGATTGTCGCTGATACTCCTTCAGCTGCAAATGAGCCTACAGAAACAGTAGAATCTTCCAACCCGTTTCCTGTTATTGAAAACATAGAATTAGATGAAGTAAGGACAGATCTTGAAAATACCTTAGCTCATTTAGAAACCCACAAAATCAATTCGGAACAGGAAGAGCCAATAAAAGATAAGCAAGATCAAAGCGCTGAGTCATCTACAACCACACCCACTGATATTGAAACGACAGAAGTGAACGAAAGGGACATCAATCTCGCAGATCGGCATTTTAATACTCCGATTGTTGAGCCGCGGTTAACTGAAAAAGAGTTTGAAACGATTTTACCCAACCAAGAAACGGAAAAAGAAAGAGAAGATACATCAACTCCAACTGTGTTGTCAGTTTTAGAAAGTAATCTTAAAAAAGAAACTAGCGAGAAACAGGTAACCGATGCCCCAGAATTTATCAAGGAACAGCACGAGGAACATCCAGAAAAATTTGGAACTGACCCAATGGAGCACCCTACAGAAAAAAGCATCTGGCCGAAGGTTTTTGTTACTTTTATCATTCTGTTGATTTTAGGCGGATTGGCTTATTTCTTCCAACCAAATTTGTTCAACCGAAGTGCCGATCCAATTGCGAAAGTGGTTGCTCCGATCGACTCTACTAAAGTGAAGATTACATCGATTGACACCGCAAAAGGCAAGCAAGATTCTATCAAAAAAGCAGATAGTGTTTTGAAAGTTAACATGGTACAATCACCAGTTAGAGATAGCATTAAAGGACAAAACATTGCAAACAACACACCTATTTTTACTTTCGACGTGATTGTTGCTTCTTACAAAACAGAAAAAGCTGCTTTGTCATACATCAGTATGATGAAAAAAAATGGCTATAATGCAAAAATTGCCAACATGACTGGCACTCGAAAAAAAATTAGCATTGCATCTTTCCCATCAGAACAGGAGGCAAAAAAACAACTGATTATCTTACAGAAAAAACTAAAAGGAAAAGGCTTTTACGTTCAAAAAATCAAAACACTATAAATGACTACTTTACTTATCATTCAAGATACCGCAAGGGTATTGCAAGATTCTCTCAACGCAGCAAACTCAAATTTAAGTCAGCCTGCTCCCGAATTACATTTTATAGATTTGTTATTTAAAGGCGGCTGGGTAATGTTGCCTCTAGGAATTTTAGCCTTCTTAGGCTTAGTTATTTTTGTGGAGCGATATATTACCATAAAAAAATCTACGAAAGAAGAGGCAAATTTAACCGGACAGGTTAAACAATACATTTTATCCGGCAATTTAGATGGCGCCTTAGCCATGTTACGCAACAATCATTCGCCACTTTCGCGGATGCTTCAAAAAGGTTTGAAACGCATAGGCAGACCAATTAAAGACATTGAGGCGGCAATAGAAAATGTAGGGAAATTAGAAGTTTCTAAATTGGAGAAAAATATAGGTATTTTAGGAATTATAGCCGGAATAGCACCAATGCTTGGATTTGTGGGTACAATTATTGGAGTAATTACAATCTTTCATGATGTATCTATAAAGGGCGCAATAGAAATTGGAACCATTTCTGGCGGACTATATATCAAAATGATTTCTTCGGCGACGGGATTGATCATTGGTATTATAGCCTATGTACTTTACCATGTTTTAAATGTAATGGTAGAACGTATTGTATTGAGGATGGAAACAGATTCCATAGATTTTATTGATTTATTAGAAGAACCTAGCAAATAATGAATTTAAGAAAGAAAAATAAGCCTCATGTAGAGGTACATACTTCGGCATTGAACGATATTATGTTTTTCTTGCTCTTGTTTTTTTTATTGGCTTCGGCAGTTGTCAATCCAAATGTGGTTAAGCTTTTGCTACCGCGATCGGAAAGTGGGCAACAATCTACGGCTAAAAAAGCCATTACGGTTACGATCGACGAGAACTTAAAATATACGCTCGACAAGAAGCCGATGACTTTAGACGAACTTCAACCAGCCATCGAGAAATATCAAGCGCAAGAACCAGATCTCACCATTATATTATATGTGGCAAGAGGTGTTTCCATTGAAAATACCATGCAAATTTTTGATATTGCAAACAAATTGAAATTAAAAGTAGTTTTGGCTGTAGAGCCTAAAAAGCGATGATGGAACACCAAGAAAATAACTATCCAAAAGCATTTGCCATTTCCGCGGGGATAATGATTTTCCTACTTGTCATAAGCTTTTTTATTGTTATAGGCCGGTTTCAACCACCGGAAAATGTCGGTATGGGCGGTATGGTTGTAAATTACGGTACTTCGATAGAAGGAATGGGCGATGACTATACAAGTATTGAAGAACCATCTGCCGATCCAAACGCGAATCAAAAAGCACCGGATAAAGTAACACCAGAGGATAAAGTTACTCCAAATACCAATTCTCAGGTAAACGAGAAAGAGATACAAACTCAAAATACAGAAGATGCTGTTGCTATAAATACCAAAAAGGTTAAAGAAAGCAACAATGCGCCAACTACTGCTACTGAAGAGAAACCTGCAAAGCCTGTAATCAATCAGAACGCACTTTATAAGGGCAAGAAAAATACAGGACAAGGCCAAGGGGATGGAACAGGTACTACTCCCGGAAATCAAGGTTCGGTAAATGGCGATCCACTTGCCAATAACTATGGAGAAGGCGGTTCTGGAAATGGAAATGTGGCGCTTTCGCTTGCAAGTAGGCGCTTTGTAAACATTCCTCGAATTCAAGATGATGGCCAAGCACATGGTAAAATAGCCGTAGAGATAAGAGTAGACAAAAATGGGAAAGTCATATTTGCCCGCGCAGGCGCTAGGGGCACAACACTATCTAACTTAGAACTTTGGCGCAAGTGCGAAGCAGCAGTTGTTGGTGCTAGTTTAAACAAGCTAGACTCTGCGCCAGATGTGCAAATCGGAGTAGTTGTGTTTAACTTTAAAGTGAAATAACAGCAGATCGGCAAAAATTGAACTCATCTAGTAATTAACGCAGTGAATTACGAGCAAACGTTACACTTTTTATATGGTAAACTCCCAATGTTTACTAGAATTGGTGCAGCGGCCTTGAAGAAAGATTTATCCAATACCATTGCCCTTTGTAACGCCATGGGCAATCCTGAGCGCAAGTTTAAGACCATCCATGTTGCCGGAACCAACGGCAAGGGATCCACCAGCCACATGCTAGCTGCAGTGTTACAGGCACAGGGCTACAAGACCGGCTTGTACACTTCTCCGCACTTAAAAGATTTTCGAGAGCGCATACTTATCGACGGAAAGAAAATTCCAAAGCCACAAGTTTCGAAATTTGTAAAAGCGCAAAAAGGGCTTATCGAACAGCTAGAACCGTCATTTTTTGAAGTGACGGTAGCCATGGCGTTTGATTATTTTGCTTCTTCTGAAGTAGAAGTTGCCGTTATTGAAGTTGGGTTAGGGGGGCGTTTAGATTCTACCAACGTCATTATACCTGAGATATCAGTAATTACCAACATAAGCCTAGACCATACCAACTTACTAGGCAGTACGGTACAAGAAATTGCAATAGAGAAAGCAGGGATAATAAAACAAGGAGTACCAGCGGTGATTGGTGAGACGCAAACAGCTGTGAAAACGATTTTCGAAGCAAAAGCCAAACAACTTAATTCGACTATTTTCTTTGCTGATGAAAAGCTCTTTTTAAAGAATAAAAAGATCAACCGCGGGCGACTATTATTTTCGGTTTACGAGGATGAAAAATTAAAATTCGACAAATTAAGGTGCGATTTAGCGGGCTCCTATCAGGAGAAAAATATTTTAACTGTACTAAAAACTATAAGCGTTTTAAATGATCAAAAAAGCTTTCAAGTATCAAAAAATGCTGTGTATACAGGCTTGAGGAACGTAAAAAAACTTACCCACTTGCAGGGCAGGTGGCAAATTATCCACAGAAATCCTCTAACGATCTGCGATACCGGGCACAATGTTGCTGGCATTCAAGAAGTGTTAAAAAACATTAATCAAACGCAATTTCGAAAGCTCCATATCGTATTCGGGATGGTAAAGGACAAAGCAATAGGCGAGATTTTAGCTTTGTTGCCCAAAGACGCAACTTATTACTTTTGCAGTCCGAACATTGAGCGAGGACTTAGTGAAGTTTCTTTAATGGAAAGTGCAAAATCTTTCGATTTAAAAGGGAAGCCTTTCTCATCTGTTAAACAAGCTAAAACAGCAGCATTTTCAGCTGCAAAAAATGAAGATTTCATATTTATTGGTGGAAGTACATTTGTTGTAGCAGAGGCTTTACCTTAAGTTAACGCCTTTACGCAATCGCTTTTTAAAAAAAAGGCTACTTTTGAAAAAAAAACCATGAAAAAAATTACTCTATTAGCTTTTATATCAATCATGTTATGTGTTGGGCAAATATTCGCTCAAAATAGAAAACAGTCTAAAGTTTCTGTTGCCAATGTCTCGAAAGATGTAGCCAGGCCAAAGCTGGTTGTCGGCATTGTGGTGGATCAAATGCGTTGGGATTATCTGTACAGATATTACGCGAGGTATGGCGAAGGAGGGTTTAAAAGGTTACTTAGCAAAGGTTTTAGTTGCGAAAACACGATGATAAATTATCTACCAAGCTATACTGCCGTAGGACATTCTACAATTTTTACGGGATCTGTGCCAAGTATTGATGGCATTTCTGGCAATGATTGGATAGATCAACTGACTGGCAAGAACATGTATTGTACGTCAGACAGCACCGTTACGAGTGTTGGTACGGAATCTGCAGATGGCAAAATGTCTCCGCGTAACCTATTGGTTTCGACCATTACAGATGAACTTCGGTTGGCAACAAACTTTAAATCAAAAGTAATTGGTGTTTCATTAAAAGATAGGGCTTCCATTTTGCCGGCCGGCCACTTAGGTTCTGCCTTCTGGTTAGACGATGCAAGTGGAAATTTCATCACTAGTAGCTATTATAGTAAGGAACTTCCTGCTTGGGTAACAAAATTTAATGATGAAAAAAATGTAGAAAAATTACTTTCAAACGGCTGGAATACCTTATACCCGATAAATACGTATACGGAAAGTACTGGGGATGATGTGCCATGGGAAGGAAAATATTCAGGAGAGAAAAGTCCGACTTTTCCACACGATTTAAAGGCTATATATGAAAATAGCAAAGGGGTAATTCGCAGCTCGCCATTTGGCAATACACTCACTTTGCGGCTGGCAACTGCAGCGATAAAAGCAAATGCAATGGGAAAAGGAACCGCGACGGATTTTTTGACCATTAATTGCGCTTCTACGGATTATGTTGGGCATCAATTCGGACCTAATTCTATTGAAGTTGAAGATACCTACCTACGTTTGGACAAAGATTTGGAAAACTTCTTTGTGATGCTTGATGCAAATGTTGGCGCAGGAAATTATACCGTATTTTTAACTGCCGATCATGGCGCTGCCCACTCCATCAATTTTATGAAAGCGCACAACTTGCCAGCTAGCGGATGGAATTCTAATCAATTAGAGAAAGATTTAAACCAAATGCTCGTCGATAAATATGGAAAGGGAAACTTGATCCGCGACATTAAAAACTATCAGGTAAATTTCGATTTAACTAAAATTACCAGTGAAAAATTAGATTTCGAAGCCATTAAGAAAGCAACTTGCGACTATATTAAAATGCTACCTGGCGTTACTTATGCCATCGACGTAGAGAAAATTGGGAGTTTACCCATTCCAGACCCCATTAAAAGCATGGTAATAAATGGGTATAATTTTAAAAGAAGTGGCCAAATACAAATTATTTTAAACAGTGGTGATTTTGAGGGAACGGGGCAGACTGGGACTACACATGGTACTTGGAGTCCTTACGATACGCACATTCCATTGGTTTGGTATGGATGGGGAATTAAGCAGGGATCGACAAATGTACAAGTAAATATGACAGATATTTCTGCGACGTTAGCTGGGCTCCTTCACATCCAAATACCAAATGGCTGCATTGGAAAACCAATAGTAGAACTGCTTTCTAAATAAAAATTTGGTAAAAATTGAAGCCGGCACATAGCCGGCTTTTTTTATTCAGAAAGTGTAAATAGAAATATAAAGCTGGCCTCGCACAGATTCCTTATATTTGGAATAAGCCAGGTATTCCTGTCGAATCTAATAAGATCATATCTAGTAATTGACATGCAAGTAGAAGAAAAATATACGCCGAAAAATAAAATCCGTTTTGTTACAGCCGCATCTCTTTTTGATGGTCACGACGCAACCATTAACATTATGCGTAGGATTTTACAGTCATCGGGCGCTGAAGTTATCCACTTAGGACATAACAGATCCGTAGATGAAGTGGTAAACTGCGCCATTCAAGAAGATGTGCAAGGCATCGCCATGACTTCTTACCAAGGTGGCCATATAGAATATTTCAAATACATGTTCGATCTTTTGACAGAGAAAGGCGCTAGCCATATTAAAATTTTTGCTGGCGGCGGCGGTGTATTTTTACCCATAGAAATTGAGGAATTGCAAGCTTACGGAATTACAAAAATTTATTCTCCAGATGATGGTAGAAAAATGGGTTTACAAGGCATGATAAATGACATGTTGCGGAAAACCGATTTTGTAACCATAAGTGAAATAACAGATGAATTTAAAAATTTAGCCAAAAAAAATAACAATAACATTGCGCGGCTTATTTCCTTCGCAGAAAATCATCCCGATCAGTTTTATACAGAAATGGCAAAAGCAAAATTGCCAAACACAGAAAAGAGTATTGTGCTGGGTATTACTGGCACCGGGGGCGCAGGTAAATCCTCGTTGGTTGATGAGTTACTGAGACGATTTTTACTTTATACAAAAGAAAAAACCATCGCTATCATTTCGGTAGATCCATCCAAAAGAAAAACCGGTGGTGCACTTTTGGGCGATAGGATTAGAATGAACGCAATCAATAATCCTAGGGTTTATATGCGGTCTCTTGCCACACGGCAGGCAAACCTTGCGCTGTCTAAAAATGTGCAAGAAAGCCTAGACATTTGCAAAGCAGCTGGATTCGATTTAATCATTGTGGAGACTTCGGGTATTGGCCAATCAGACACAGAGATAACAGACCATTGCGATGTTTCTTTATATGTGATGACGCCAGAATTTGGTGCTGCAACTCAGTTGGAAAAAATAGACATGCTCGATTTTGCAGACCTAGTGGCGATTAACAAATTCGATAAACGTGGTGCGTTGGATGCAGTTAGAGATGTACGGAAACAGTACAAACGAAACCATCAAAAATTTGATGTGCCGGATGAAGAGATACCTGTTTATGGCACCATGGCATCGCAATTTAATGATCCTGGAATGAACGAACTGTTTTTAGCATTATTCGATCAAATTAAAGAAAAAACCAATACCGATTTCGAACTAGATGCAACAAATATTAATGCAACCGCCGACAAAGCATACATCATCCCGCCCGACAGGATACGATATTTAGCAGAGATTACGGAAGCGAGCGATGCCTATAACCAATGGGTAGAAGCGCAATCTACCATTGCGAGAAAAATGTACCAGTTAGATGGTGTTATTTCTATGTTGGAAAACGTGAAAAACCAACAAGCGGAGCAAGATAAAACGGTTAAGGATTTAAAGGAAATATTGACTGAACTTGAAGACACGATAGATGGTCAGGCAAAAAAGCTATTGCGCAATTGGCCAGCGGTAAAAGAGCAGTATAGGCAAGAAAATTTTGTTTATCAGGTTAGAAATAAAGAGATTAAGCTTCCACTATTTTATGAGTCTCTATCAAAGTTAAAAATACCAAAAGTTGCATTACCAAAATATAAAGATTGGGGCGATTTGCTAAAATGGTTACTTACAGAAAACCTTCCAGGTGAATTTCCCTATGCAGCCGGTGTTTTTCCGCTAAAGCGTGAGGGGGAAGATCCAACTAGGATGTTTGCTGGCGAAGGTGGTCCTGAAAGAACGAATAAGCGCTTTCACTACGTATCTATTGGACAGAAATTTAACCGTTTGTCTACGGCATTCGATTCGGTAACGCTTTACGGAGAAGATCCCCACATTAGACCAGATATTTACGGAAAGATTGGGAATTCGGGTGTTAGCATCGCAACGTTAGATGATGCAAAAAAACTCTACTCGGGTTTTGACCTGTGTGCGCCAAGCACTTCGGTTTCTATGACGATAAACGGACCTGCTCCAATGCTCTTAGGTTTTTTTATGAATGTGGCGATCGATCAACAATGTGAAAAATACATTGTAGCGCACAATATTCAAACAGAGACAGAAGAAAAAATCAAGGCAATTTATCGCGCAAAAACTCAAAATCGGCCAGTTTACAAAGGAAAACTACCAGAAGGAAATGACGGGCTAGGATTAATGCTTTTGGGTGTGACGGGAGATCAAATTCTTCCGGCAGAAGTTTATGCAAAAATAAAGGCAGAAGCATTATGCGCCGTTAGAGGTACGGTGCAGGCAGATATTCTAAAAGAAGACCAAGCGCAGAATACATGTATTTTTTCTACCGAATTTGCATTGCGGATGATGGGCGACATTCAGAAATATTTTATCGACGAAAACATCAAAAACTTTTATTCGGTGTCTGTTTCTGGTTATCACATTGCAGAAGCAGGTGCAAATCCAATTTCGCAACTTGCATTTACGCTTAGCAACGGATTTACATTTGTAGAATATTATCTAAATCGCGGGATGCATATAGATGATTTTGCACCAAATTTATCTTTCTTTTTCTCAAACGGAATTGATCCGGAGTACGCCGTAATTGGACGAGTGGCGCGAAGAATATGGGCGAAAGCGATTAAAAATAAATACAAAGGAAATGATAGGTCGCAAAAGCTAAAATACCACATTCAAACTTCGGGCAGATCTTTACATGCGCAGGAGATAGATTTTAACGACATTAGAACTACGCTCCAAGCACTTTATGCCATTTACGACAACTGTAACTCGCTTCATACCAATGCGTATGATGAAGCAATTACCACGCCTACCGAAGAGTCTGTTAGGCGGGCGATGGCCATTCAATTGATTATAAATAGGGAACTTGGGTTGGCGAAAAATGAAAATCCATTACAAGGCGCATTCATTATTGAAGAGCTAACGGATTTGGTTGAACAAGCCGTGTTGACAGAATTTAAACGGATAAATGATCGTGGTGGAGTTCTGGGCGCTATGGAGACCATGTATCAACGTGGAAAAATTCAGGAAGAAAGCCTTTATTATGAAACCCTAAAACACAATGGCGAATTTCCAATAGTTGGTGTAAATACCTTTTTAAACAAAAATGGCTCACCAACCATTGTGCCAACAGAAGTAATTAGAGCTACAGAAATAGAAAAACAAGATCAGATCGTGTCTTTAAAAGCATTTCAAGATCGAAATGAAAATGTTGCTGCGAAAAATTTGTTAACACTTAGGGCGGCGGCAACTGCCGGTGAGAATATTTTCACAGCGTTGATGGAAGTTTGCAAAACCTGTTCTCTGGGACAAATTAGCAATGCGCTTTACGAAGTTGGTGGGCAGTACAGAAGGAATATGTGAGCACGCTTTGACCTTAAAGTTGCTATTTTGCGCTAACGACAGGAATGACATCCTTTCTACCTACTTTTTAGCAGGCAGAAAGATATAATGGATGGCGTGTTAAAGCGCCCAAATTATTTTAAAGCAGCTGACACAAACAATCACCCTAAATTAAAAAAGCCTATTCTTTATAAAAAGAACAGGCTTAAGATTTTGTATTTTAAGAATTTTACTAAACTATCCAAGTAAATTTATAGTCAATAGTGGGGTTTTTCATCCGATCCGCAACACGTAAAAGGCGATCAGGCAGGGCCAATAGATAATCTCGGGCCTTCTCCCCTGCGCTGTCTAAATCCCTTAAACTTTCTATCTTCCAATCTACCAAAAGCTGCTGCATAATTTCTACATAATCTACTGCGGTGTAAACGCCTAAACGTTGCGCTGCATCTGTAAAATGCCCAAAAGTCTGACCGATTTTTAAGCCTACCTCCCGTAGAAAGTGTGCAGGCATAACGATTTTTTTTCGCATCATGTCTTCAAATGCGAGAATGGCTTCATTGGGATCAACCTCAAAAATCTTATTCATAAAATCTTTGTAGGCCTTGGCGTGTCTAGCTTCATCAGATGCAATTACGCCACACATTTTAGACAGCAATGTGTCGCCCTCTTTTTTTGCCAAAGAAGCAACCCGTCTGTGGGACACATTTGTAGCCATTTCCTGAAAACTTGTATAAATAAAGTTTCTGTAGGGATCGTGGCCGGTACCAATGTCAAATCCATCGGCAATTAAATATTGCGTAGAAATTTCCATCTGGCGCATGTCTACACGCCCCGATAAATATAAATACTTGTTTAATACGTCACCATGTCTATTCTCTTCTGCAGTCCAAAAGCGCACCCATTTCATCCAACCACCTTCTTCATTTTTACTTTGGCCATCTACCATGGTCAACCAAGATTCGTAAGTAGGCAAGGCCTCTTCAGTTATGGTATCGCCAATAAGCACCGCAACTAAATCGTAGGATAAATCTTTTGCAGTTTCCCTCAACGCCCTAACGTCATCAAAAAAACTATCTGATGTAGAATCTGGCAAGAAATCTGAAGGCTGCCAATTGGTGTCAATAGGCTTTAGGTAAGTGCTCATCATCTCAAGCATATATTTCTCAACATGCACCATTACTTCCCGTCTCTTATCTGCAAAAAAACTCATCTGTTGACTTTATATTTTTAAGCACAAATATAACCATTTTTTGTGGCAAAGTATATTTTATGTCTTAATCGAAAAAATATTTCAAAGCCTTGACAGATCCTTTTAAATGGCATAGGCTTAAGTATTAAACGGACTAGATACCCATCATTACTTGAAAAAAGGTCAACACAATCAGTCTGCTACTATTTCAATTCAATACCAATTTTAACTTAGCACTCTTTCCCTATTTTAATGCTGCATATTACCACAAAGTGGGGAAAAATTCCACACCTAAAGGTTTTAGGGTAAATGTTAAGTGATTAACAATCAGATGTTTTATAAAAAAAGCTCAATTGGCATCATTATGTTGCACTACTTGGCATAACAATAATTATTACATTAAAATTTAGAACCATGAAAAAATTAATTTTATCAGCTGCATTTTTAGCTATCGGAGGATTAACAGTAGTAAACGCAAACGAAATGAGGGAAGTTAAAACCACTGCAATTGTAATGGTTCAAGACAGCATTATTAAAACCCCTGTTAAGTTAGATTCTTTACCTGCTGCAGTAACGGAAGCTTTAAAGGCTGACGCTTACAAAGATTGGACACCAACGGAAGCTTGGGCAGTTAAAGACGGTGCGAAAGAATATTTCTTAATCAACGTTAAAAAAGAAGATCAGACAGGTGCTTTAAAAATCGATAAAGACGGAAAACCTGTAGAATAAACACCCATAATTAACACCCATATAGAAAAGCCAGAAATCTCTCTGGCTTTTCTTATTTTTGCTGCATGGCGAAAATCCTAATTTTAGAAGACGATACTACATTTTCTCAATTGCTTGAAGGTTTTCTTACCAAACACAAGCATCAAGTAACGATCGTAAAGCTTGTTAAACAAGCTATTTCTTCTATCGGCAAACATTCATTTGATTTATTTTTAATCGACTATAGACTTCCTGATGGAGTTGGATTGGAAGTAATTACGCATGCAAAATCCTTAGGTTTATCTACTCCAATTATTGTGATGACTAGTTTTAACGATGTTAGGACAGCGGTAAAATCTATTCAGTTAGGTGCGTTTGATTACATTACCAAACCTGTGAATCCGGATGAGCTTTTGATGATCATTAAAAATTCTTTAGAGAAAACAAACAGTACAGCTGATTTAGTAAAGCAAGCCGACGAAGACTTTATAAAAGGGGAAAGTGATGTTGCAAATAAACTTTACGCTTACATTGCTTTGGTCGCCCCCACAGACATGTCGGTAATTATACAGGGAGAAAGTGGTACAGGAAAAGAATTCGCAGCTAGAACGCTGCATCAACAGAGCAAGCGAGCAGATAAACCCTTTGTAGCCATTGATTGTGGCGCGCTTTCTAAAGATTTGGCTGCAAGCGAATTATTCGGACATATAAAAGGCGCTTTCACAGGCGCTTTAAATGATAAAAAAGGTCAGTTTGAGTTTGCCGATGGAGGCACTTTATTTTTAGATGAAGTTGGAAATTTGAGTTACGAGGTTCAGGTGAAATTACTTAGGGCGGTACAAGAAAAAACCATTCAACCCCTTGGAAGTACAAAACAGATGGCTGTAGATGTACGCATCATTACTGCCACAAACGAGGATTTGACCAATATGATTCAGCAGTCAGATTTTAGGGAAGATTTATACCACAGGTTAAACGAATTTAAAATCCAGATACCGGCGTTGAGAGATCGAGCTGGAGATTTAGAATTATTTATTAATCACTTCGTTACTTTGTCAAACAGAGATTTGAACAGGAATGTAAAAAGTATTTCTAATGACGCAAAAACGCTGTTGTTAAATTACGATTGGCCGGGAAATTTACGCGAACTTAGCAATGTAATTAAGCGGATGGTATTGTTAACGCCGGGTGATGTTAGTGAATTAAATGCCTTACCAGATGAAATGATTATTGCGGTTAAAACTCAACACAGCCCTAATCAATCGTCTGATTTGAAAGCCGTAAATGAGCAAAATGAAAAGACACTGATTGGAGAAACGCTTATTAGAGCCAAACACAATAAATCTAAAGCGGCAAAAATGCTAAATATAGATCGGAAAACGCTCTACAGTAAAATGGAACGTTATGGAATTGATTAGGTTTTTTTTAGAAGATTTTATTTTATTTGGGCAGCGTAAAACACAAAAATTTAACTGAAATGCTGACAACCATTCATCCAAAATTGCCGATGCGCGATAAGGCAATTACCAAAGATTTCTATTTAAATAAATTAGATTTTAACCAATTGGGAACAGCCGACTTTGAAGGCTATCTTATGATAGAAAAAGATTCTATTCAGATTCACTTTTTCGAGTTTAAAGACTTAATTCCAAAAGAGAATTATGGGCAGGTATACATCAGAACAAATGACATAGATCGTCTTTATAAAGACCTACAAACTGCCGGAATCAAAATACACCCAAATGGGCACCTTCAGGTTAAACCTTGGGGACAAAAGGAGTTTTCGGTATTGGATCCAGATAAAAATTTACTTACTTTCGGACAAAATTATCCATAAAAATTTTATTTGAGAAAGTGTGGTCTGGAAATTTTGCTTCCAAAAATTTTAATTTAGGTTGGCGCAAACTCGGTTTCTTCTAAAAAGACCAATAGTTTATCTAACTCCATCAATTGGCTATGTAAATCCAGTTTTATTTTGCCAGTCAAACCTTGTTCAGCAATATCTATTTCCAACAATCTAAAAGCGGTAGATAAAGTTTTAGAACCAATTTGAGCCATCCTGCCCGCCAATCTGTGCACAATTAGTCGAGCATCGGATTGATTCTCTTCCTCCAAAGATACTTTTAACTGTTTCCCGTCTTCTAAAGAATCAAACTTACACGTTTTAAGAATTTCTTTTAACATCTCGCGATCTCCAAAAGTCATCTGCTCCATGTTGGCCAAATTAAGTTCTGGTTGGACGTCATCCATGTCTACCCGATCGAATATAGAAAGCAAATCTGCCGCTCTAAACGGTTTCATAATCAATCCTTCGAACCCTTCAGTTAACACCAGCGCCCGTTCATCAGGCAATACTTGTGCAGTTATGGCGTAAAATAGCACATGAGCCGGTAATTTTTTCTTAAGAATTTTACAAAGCGCCAGCCCCGTCATTTCAGGTAGCCGCATATCTATCAGCACAAATGCTAGGTCATCCACAGGTTCCTCTTTCAGAACTTTATTTACTTCACTAAAACATTTGAACGGAATTTTATTCCTTTCGAAAATTATCGCACAAAGATCCAGTATTAATCTGTCATCGTCTATTACCCAAACCGTTTGTTTGGTAGAGATCTCATAATTCTTCAATTCTATAGCGTTGTACAATTGCTGTGCTGAACTTTCATATTTTAGAAAAACGCTAAAGGTAGTACCAATTCCAGGCTTGCTCTTAACGTGAATTCTTCCCGCTTGGCTTTCTACAAGAGACTTTACAATACTTAAGCCCAAACCTGTACCTGACTGGTTTACAACATACTTTTCTGGCGATTCAATTTGCTCGAACTCCTTAAATATTGTATAGAGTTCCGTTTCTGCAAATCCAATTCCAGTATCTTTAACCACAAAATTATAATGCACGTATTCGCCGTGCTTTTTTCCGGAAACGTTTAATTTAACTTCACCATCAAACGTAAATTTAACTGCGTTGCCAAGAATGTTGTATAATACTTGCTTTAGTCGAAAGGCATCGCCTTTTACAAACTCAGTGCCGGGAATATCTAATTTAGTACTCAACTTTAGCGATTTTTTTTCGGCAAGCGGAAGAATGACTGAGACCACCTCTTCCAAAATGTCTCGCATGCTAAAAAGCTGATTGCTAAAAGTAAACTCACCAGAAATTATCCTATTGTAGTCTAAAATTTCATTTACAATTTGCAATAAATGCACCGACGATTGGTATATGGCGTTAATGTCTTTTTTTTGCGGAACATCTTGGAGCGAAATGAGTTCTGAGTAACCTAAAATGGCTTGTAGGGGAGTTCTTATTTCGTGGCTCATATTTGAGAGAAAACGCTGCTTGGCTTTGCCATGATACTCAGCCTCCTCTTTTGCCAATTCCAAAGCCCTCCGGTAACGGTTGCTTTTGGTAATGTCAGAAAGAATGAGAGACATCAACACAATGGTTAAAAAAAAGAATACCACTAAAATTGCCGTTATTTGGGAGATACTGGCATTTACGACCTGTTTTGCTTCAAGGCCGTTTAAATCCATTTGTTGTACCGCTTGCGCCTCCACTTGTCTTAAAATTTTTAGCATTTGCCCAGTTAATGTATTGCTAGCTATGGCAAGCTCAGACTCCTGTTTCAAAAACTTCTGCCCTTTCAACCGTTGCGCTTTGGTAATGCTCTTTAAGGCAGATTCCATTCCATCAAGCAGACTATCCTCTGCTTTTGGATTGATGGTATCTCGTTTAACCTGAAATTCTTCATTAATAATTTTATAGGCATCTGCTTTTTTCTTCCCAAATAACTTGCTTAAAAACCCTTTAGACTTTTGCTTATCGTCGGGCGCTACCGTAGTGGTGCTTGTGGTGGTTTGAGTGGTCAAAACGGCACTATCTGACTTCCTAGATTGCTTGCTAACTAGTCCGCTAATTTTATTTACATCGGCAGAAAACGACTTTGTGTTAACCAAATTCTCCCTTACTTTCAAATAAGCCAGAAACTGTTTGTCCCTGTCTCTCAGCAGCTTTTTCAAAGATTTAATCCGATCTAACTGGCCAGAATCGTTTGAGTACAAATTTCGAAGTGTATCTAAACTTAACCTTAATCCTTTCGATTCTGTCAGGAAATTGCCGTTGCCCCCGGTGTCAAATGCTTGCTTTCTTTGCAGTTGATCTAATCGAGCTATTTTGTGTGTTACATCGTTAACTATCCTCAATCGGGCATTTGGCTGAGAAATTTCCTCTACCACCGAAAGCATTTTTCCAAAAGCAAACTTGCTGATGTACCAAGCTAAAAAAAGCGCGAAAAAGGCACAAATAAAGCCTAAGATTACCTTTCCTTTAATAGTCCTAAAAAATACACGGTCTGTTTGCATTACAAATTCTAGAAAATCTTTAAATAGCTTTAAAGGATATTAACGCTTATTTATCAGGAAAAATACAAAAATTGGTTTTTTGGTGATTAAAAAGTAAATTGGAGTAGTATATATGAGCGTTGGGAGTTTCCTTGCGAAGAAGTACATTATAACACTTAAAAAAAACATTTAGGCGCTACAGAAAAGGAAGCGTGCTTTCCATTCCAGTCTTTTGCGCCAATTCGAGAAGCAAATTTTAATTTAATTTAGGGGCAAAAGGATTTCGCTGCAATTGCTAACGCGAATAAGAAAGTAGGATGGATTTAAACCACGCGAATAGAGCGCTATGCAAAGAAATAACCTATCAAAAGATTTTAAATTGATTTTTTAGAATTTACAATTTCGCCAAACTGCTTGCAATTAAAGGTGAAATCAGTCAACTTGTCCAAATTCCCGCTTCTTCAGGAGAAAAACTCCCACACCCGCTGCACCTACAATTGCAAGCGGAACGTAATCGTCTATGGGGCAGTTTTCCGGAGCAATACTAGCGTAAACACCTGATTTATAAAAACGCATGCTCACCACTTGAGGGGGGCCTGATGAAGATTCGTATTGCTGATAGACGGTACATGAACCTCCTATATCCGTAATGCACCCATAGCTGGCTGTTCTATTACTCCTGTATCCTCCTTTTTCACCTGCGGTAGTGACACTGTCTGAAACCACCGTTTGCCATTCGGACGGGCTACCTGCACCATAAGGTGTGTAATATATGATTTCTTGCATGCCACTTTGAACATGGCAGCCATAAGTTTGGGCATTTAAATGCGACTGGCAATGACAAAACCAAAAAGTTAAAATGAACCTAATGAGCCAATGCTTGGAAAGTAAAAACAACAAGTTTCTCATGAGAGCGAGATTAAATGACCACTATATTCAAATATAACTCCCTAATATACAAATATTTTAAAAGGAACAGGAGGAAATTTTAGACTTTAATTAACATTGAATAAACAACCTTCCACTGATTCATTCAAAACTATATTTAACCAAAAGTCGGCATTCAAACGGTAAAATTTCTATCGCAAACTTTGAGTTAGGAATAGAGGTGGAAATCTTTGGTGTGAGGAAAGGGCAATAAGACTGAAGGCAAGCCCACCAATGGTGAGTCGCAAATCCATTAGAGGAAAAAGCGTACCATAAGAACGAATTTAACAAATTTCATGTAATATACTTACAAGTGCTTAGCTGAATCGAAATTAATAACGCTTCAAATATATCCGCAGCAGTTTAAGTAGGCTTCTTTTTTATCGCAGACCTTTGCAACACTCGTTCAATTAATTTGAACTGTGATCTCAACCTAAAAGCAATCCGCTCTTTCTTAAAAATAGAACACCTAAACCACCAGAAAATAATAATATTAAAGGAAGATTTTCATCTAAAGGACAGTTTTTGATCGTATAATCACTTATTTTTCCGTTAGCGTTCAAACCACTACTCAATAAAGCGGTACAAGGAGCCATACTAATCATCTGAACCTGATAATAAGGGGTGGTATTCGTAGCCATACTGCCACATATTGTTGATCGTTGGCCAGAAAGAATATACACATTAAGGAGTTGCCCTCCTATGTAAATAACATTTTGCGATGCTACATAACAACCTGATCCTGTCGCCCCAACTTGTGCAACTACATTATAAGTTAACCCCAAAAAAAGCATAATCAACCAATATTTTACACTTCTCATAAAATAATTTTTTAAAAAAAACATTTAAGCATTCTTTAGCCCTTTCAATCCATCTTCTTTCTTAGTAGCCAGAAGAATAATAACTCCGGCGTTCCTGAATAAAAAACAACACAATTAGTCAACTCGCGCTCATAATGAACACCGCATAAAAAATAAAATAAAAAATTGAGCACTTAGATTTTGTGTTCTGGGTGGCCAAAACGAAGCCTTGAGAACGTAATTTTTGGAGAGGTTTCTAGAGACTTAAACGTTTACGTTTGTACAAGGATTTTAAATAAATAATTATTAATAGGCTAACCGCAAGTTACTTTATAAATATCCGCAAGTATATACGTACATCTACGCGATATTTATATCCACAAAAAAACTATTCTCTAAATATTTTTAAAGATTCTGCAAATGGCCTGTCTGCCAAAACCTACTACCAATTGGTGTTTGGGAAGTGAAAAAGTCGGCTTAAATATTAATCAACATTCTCACATCCGGACATCTTGCAGAAATACTCGAAAAATCTACCCTTAAACTATAAATTTTTGATGCCTTAATACTTAGCGCACTTAATTCTTTGGAAACAGATAACTGTAATTATAGAATGGATAGACTTCACTACACCCGTACAAATACTTTTAAATTAGGATCTGTTTCGGATCAAAGCATCACATAGATCATCGGGAAGGAAAAAACCATTATTGTTTGACAGGTTAGACATAATAAGTCGAATTTATATAATGGGGATTTTTCTAAAACCATAAATGTTGCATGCCTCAGCTGGGCATTATTGCTTTCCTAAATATTTTTCCTAGATAGAAGATTGCTTTGCAATTAGGGGTCGAAATAAATAGGAGTGAAAATGAGTTGAATGACCTTGCAAAACTTGAAAAACCAAATTTACTCCTTTTTGCTATACGTATTTTTACAATTTACACCCCCGAATAAAAACATTAGTTTACGTACTATTACCTAAAAATTATTTATGTTTGTATAAGTAGTATTACATAGAACAGTTTATGTCCCAAAAGCATTCCTCTGCGCTAATTGCTGTTTTATTTATAGCTGTTTTATTTAACAGTAGCTGCGCTATGCGGAGCAAACAAAGTCTTCTCAATGCGCCCAGCGATATAGTTACCGATACAATTAAGCAAGTATTTGTTGTGAATGACAAGGGTTTAGGAGATCTTCATTATAAGATTAAGACCGACGATTTATTGGCCATTCGCAATGTACAAAACGCTGAGTTTGGGGCATCAGCTATTGTAAGTTCTTCAACTTTAGGATCGAGCGCTATTAACACTTCATCAACTGGCGGCGCATCTACTGCACTCTCTTATCCGGTAGAGCCAGACGGAATGGTCAATCTTCCGGCTATTGGTAAAGTAGCGGTTGCCGGATTAACCAGAGGCGAGGCAGCAGCAAAAGTGCAAGAAATTTACAGCCAGAAGCTATTAAAAGATCCAATTATAGAACTGTCTGTCGTAAATCTAAAAGTAACACTGTTAGGAGAATTCGGCAAACAAGGAAATTACCTTTTAGAAAAAGACAACACCAGTTTAATAGACATTCTGGGAGAGGCTGGCGGAATTACGAAAAATGCTGATCCAAAATCCCTCAAAATTATCCGTGGCGACCGAAGCAATCCAGAAATTATTTATGTGAATTTGAGTGACATCAACAGCTTAGCAAGCAAAAAGCTAATCCTTCAAAACAACGACATTATTGTATTGCAACAAACAAAAAATGCAGTGTCAAGCGACCGGCTCCAAAGTTTTAATAACATTATACAGCCTTTATTGGTGGTCGTAAATCTTGCTGTGTTAATTTTTACCATTACTAGGCGGTAAGAGAGGATTTGAAGTGATGGGTTTTGGAATGAAAAAGGTTTTGGGTTAGAGGGTTGGTCGTATAGATGTCGAGACACTTCAAATTTCTCGCTGTGTTGATGCTGACTACGTGGGACTAATGAGAGGATTAGCCGACAACCTGTTGGGACGGTAATGTATTGAGTTAGTTGCGTCGATATTTGCCACTTAATATTAAATGCGCGATACTAATTATAGAAAGTTTTGAATTAAAGAAATTGACCGAAACAGAGCATAAAAAGGGCGTTAGCCAAAATATAGATTTCTATAAAATTTTTAGCGTTTTTTTAAGCCGTTGGTATTGGATTGCAGCGACTACTTCGATTGCGCTAATGATTGCCTACGTTTATTTGTGGTACACCCCTCCTATTTATCAAACGGCAGCTTCCTTAAAATTAGAAGACAGTAATCCTAGTGTTAGCAGTTCGGCCGGGCCAATGGCTGCCGCGAATTACAATTACACCGACAAAATACAAGCGGAGAGCTTTACCATACGCAGCAATGATGTTATCGCAAATGCAGTGGCTACGTTAAATTATAAAATTAGTTTTTATTTAAAAGGTCGCGTGCGTACCACAGAACTGTACCCAAACATCCCTTTTGTTATAGAAATTCTGAAACAAGACAGTGTAAATTTCGATAGGTCGTTGTACGAAGTAACATCGGTAGACGAAAAGCATTTTAACATCGCTTATGCGGAAGGAAATACAAGCAAAAAAAAATTCAGTTACGGAGCACCGATTGAAATGGGAAATATGGTCTTTGCAGTGAAATCTCGCATATCACCAAACTCGCATTATCTTTTTAAATTCAACAGCAAAGAAGATTTTATTGGCAGAGCCATAGGAGGAATAAATATTGGCGAGGCCGCGCGATTCACCAATGTCATGGGACTAAATCAAACGGATATCAACCCAATTTTTGCTGCAGATGTGTTGAACGCCATCATGAAATCCTATGTGAAATACGACGTCGTGCAACGTAGAAGGTCGGCCTTTCAAACTGTGGATTTCATCAACAGTCAGCTTGGGTTTATAGATACCGCAGCAGGAAAATCTGGCAGTAAATTGGCCAGTTTTAAGACGACAAATAACATGGTGGATATTTCGTCTTCTAGTAATATGGCGCTGAGTAAACTGGTTGATTTTGAGAAGCAAAAAACGGAGTTGCAGCTCAAACAAATGGGCATCAATCGGCTAGCAGAACAAGTTAATAGCAGTAGAAGCAAGGTGGAAATCGGCATTGATTTTTCTGGTGACTTGACATCCGGTCTGGCACCTTTAGTTACACAATTGAATTCCCTTTTATCCATCCGAGAGGCAAAACTAAATCAGTTTAATGTAGAATCATCACCCATTAAACAGATAGAAATACAAATTGCTACTGTTCAGAAAAATATAAAAAGCAGCATTAACGCAATGGGTTTGCGGAACAAACAGACGTTAATCTATATTGATAATCAAATCGCTACTGCAACCCAAAGTATGAACAAACTGCCAATTAAAGAGCAGAATTTTGTGAAATTGCAGACTAATTTTGAAGTAAATAATAAGGTCCGTTCTTTTTTAGCCGAAAAAAAGTTAGATGCAGAAATGACGGCAGCGGCAATCGTTCCTGGAGCATCTATTGTAAATCTCGCATACCCAAATACATCTCCGATTTCGCCAAACAGCAATAAAATTTACAGTACCGCACTATCTCTAGGATTGGCGGCAGGTTTCGGACTTATCCTGCTAGTGCGTTTTCTAAACCCTTACATTTACGATAAAGAAACCGTAGAGGGGCTCACGAACACGCCCATCATTGGAGTGATTAGAAAATTCCCAAGTGTTATAGATAAGGACAGTAAACAAGCGCTTTCACTTTTAAAACCAAAATCTGTTTTTGCCGAGTCGGTCAGATCTGTAAGAACAAACCTTAGTTTTTTAGCTAGTCATAAGAAAAGTAAAATCATTTGCATTACTTCAGAAATAAGCGGCGAGGGGAAATCTTTTGTTACCGTAAACCTGGCGAGCACCCTTGCCTTGATTGAGAAAAAGGTGGTTTTAATAGCCGGAGATTTAAGGAAATCTAAACTTCATAATGCCTTCGGGGTAGAAAATAAGAAAGGGCTTAGTACATTGCTTTCTGGCCAGTCATCGCTATCAGAGGTATTGATAAAAGACAACAATCAACTCGTAGATTTTATTCCATCCGGGCCTATACCTCCCAACCCCTCTGAACTGCTTCACACCGACGCGATGAGAAAATTATTAGCGGAGTTGGCGACGATGTACGATTATATTTTAATAGACACTGCGCCGATAGGCTTGGTAAGCGATGCGATCCCATTGATAAGAGCATCTGACATTAATTTATTTGTGATAAGATCTGGTATTTCACAACAACGCGCCGCAGCAATTCCAGAGCGTTTAAGTATGGAATATGGCCTAAGTAATCTGGCGATTATTTTAAATGCTTTTGGAGACGACGCCCTTTACAGTAATTATTATACAACAGATTATGCACGGAGCGCGGGCAATAACACCTATTACTATTCCGATTACTCGGGCTATAACGGTTCTGGTTATTATGAAGATGAAAATAAAAAATGGTGGATGTTTTGGAAGAAGAAATAGTGGCTTGGGTTGCGAGTTATGGGTTAGAGGTTATAAGTTAAGATGTGAATCAATCAACGACTAAATTAGTTTTTAGGAAAGCAAGTGACAAGCCATTTTTAATGTTTAGCCCCGCTTTCTGCTTTAGCTGCTCATACTTCGCAGGCTGCCGCGACAATCGGGTTTAGGTACGCAGGAAAATTTAAGTAATTAGGGTTGCGACCTGCATAAGAGCAGCGCCAAAAGGTAAGACACAAGATTTGAGGTTTGAGATTCGTTCCAAAAAACTAAATATCAAAAACCCAAACAACCAAAAAACTATGCGCAGATGAACGATTACAAATGGTATCCGATATACACTAGATCTAGAATGGAGAAGAAAGTGTATCAAGAGCTTCAACAAAAAGGAATAACCGCTTATCTTCCGCTTAAAAAGGAACTTAAACAATGGAGCGATAGAAAAAAAATAGTCGAAGAACCCTTAATCAAATCCTATCTATTTGTACATATTACTACTCAGCAGCAGTTGGAAGTGTTGCAGATACATGGCGCTGTGCGGTATATCTATTTTTCGGGGAAAATAGCTTCCATGCCCGAAAAGCAAATAGACGATTTAAAATTACTGTTGGCTACAGACAGCGAACTAGAAATATTTGATTTTGACATAGATAAAGGAAACCAAGTACTTATTAAAGCCGGACCATTTAAAGACATGATCGGCGAGGTGGTCTCCATAAAGAATAAAACAAGGGTAGTATTACGATTAAAGAACTTAGGCTATGCCATAAACATCAACACGTCTATGGCATTTTTAGAACCTTTAAATAGTACGGTTAACTAAATTACATTAACGAATATAAAAACATCACTTCCCTCCTATTTTGGGAAGAAAATATTAACGTTGTAGGTTATATTTTCTGAGAAGAAAATGTGACTGAAAGGGCGAAGCTGTGGGTTGTGTTCATCGTCATCCTGAACTTGTTTCAGGATCTGTTGCCGAAATGAAAGATGCTGAAACGAGTTCAGCATGACAACTTATAGTTCAGCAGGACAGTGCAGATTGGGCTAATCGTCATTCTGAACTTGTTCCAAGATCTGTTTCTATGCACAACATGAAGAACGGATACGTTTATATTGTAAGTAATAAAAACCGAACAACGATTTACATCGGTGTGACCAATGATTTAGAACGAAGGATGCTCGAACATAAATCTGGGTATGGTTCAATTTTTACCAAACGATACAATTTATGCGACCTACTATTTTTTGAAGATATTGAGGGTATGCAAGATGCTATTGATCGAGAAAAGCAACTGAAGCGATGGCATAAAGATTGGAAATGGAATCTCATTAAAGAATCAAATCCTACCCTAACCGATCTCGCTAAAGATTGGTTTACTTCAGTGGAAATCGATGAATATGGAAAGATGCTAAAACAAATTCAGTCTGAAGGTTAGACTAGATTGTCTTCCTGAACTCGGTTCAAGATTTACAACCAATTAAAAGATGCTGAAACGAGTTCAGCATGACACGCTTGGTCAACCTTAGCCTTAGCCTCAACCTCAACCTAACCCCTACACTTTTCTCTAACCCATACCCCATTTTGTGTCGCATAGCAGGAATTATTAATACCGATGAAAGTAAAGAAACGCTTGCTTCTCATTTAAAAAAAATGTGCGATTTAATGGCGCATGGCGGGCCAGACGATGAAGGCTACTACATCAATGAAGAAATTAAATTAGGATTCGGACATCGTCGCTTGGCGCTGATAGACCTTTCTTCTGCCGGACATCAACCGATGTTCTATGACGATAAGAAAATTTGCATTACGTATAACGGAGAAATCTACAATTACAAAGAACTAAAGAAAGAGCTTGAAACGTTAGGGTGCTTATTTATCAGCGAAAGCGATACAGAGGTTATATTGGCTGCGTACGCAACTTGGGGAACAGCAAGTTTTGGAAGGCTAAATGGTATGTTTGCTTTTGCACTTTACGATAAGCAACAACAGAAAACGTTTTTGGCCAGAGACTTTTACGGGATTAAGCCTCTATATTATAGTAATGTTGAGGGCAATCTCGTTTTTGCTTCAGAAGTGAAGGTTTTTAAAACCTTACCCTATCACTATTCTGAAAACCCAAACTGGCGCACCTATTTTTTAGCCTTTGGTCATATTCCAGAACCGCACACTACTTTGGCAGAGGTAAAGATGTTACCAAAAGCGCAGATGCTCATTTGGGACCATAAATCTAACTCGCTCGAAATTAGGAAATACGAACAAACAGACAGTCTTCAATCTGCAGAAAATTACGATTTAAAGGAAAATATTAAAAATTCCGTTAAGTCACACTTAGTTTCTGATGCGTCCATAGGCGTATTTTTAAGCGGTGGGATAGACAGCAGTATCATAGCAATAGAAGCAAATGCAACTTTAGATAAAAGGAGTACATTAAATACGCTTTCCATTAATTTTGAAGAAGAAGATTTTTCCGAGAAAAAATACCAAGATTTGGTTGTAGAACAAATAGAATGTAGCCACAGTTCTTATGTGTTAGACGAACAGATTTTCGGGAAACATTTCCATGAAGCACTCCGTTCTATGGATCAGCCAAGTACAGATGGGATAAATTCTTGGTTTATCTCTCGCTTTGCAAAAGAAAGAGGATTGAAAGCCGTATTATCTGGTATTGGTGCCGATGAACTTTTTGGTGGATATCCCTCTTTCAAGCGAATGGCGATGTTCAATTTGATAGCTGCTTTACCTAAATTTATTTTAAAATCTTTTTTAAAATCAAGCAAACCAGCAATTAGGCGACTTTACTATCTAAGCTATGGCAATACTGCAGGAAAATATTTAGCATTACGAGGTTTTTTTTGTCCGGATGAGATAGCTGAAATGTTGGATAAAAATCTTAAGGAAGTAGATGCGACTTTACGCAGTATGCAAATTGAAGAAATGCTACGAAATCTACGTTCGAAAGAACAAGCCGGTTGGTTAGAGACTAACATGTACATGCAAAACCAGCTGCTTAAAGATACCGATGCCATGAGTATGCAACATGGCGTAGAGGTCAGGGTGCCATTCTTAGATAAAAGAATAAGTGAAGCTTTGGCTCAGATTCCGTACAAAAAAAGATTCGACAAACACTTACCAAAATCTTTACTTATCAACACTTTTAAGCCCGAACTCCCTCAGCAAATTTGGGATAGGAAAAAAATGGGTTTTACTTTCCCTTTTGGCAAATGGTTGCGAAATAATAAGGCATTTATAATCAAACTAGAAACTTCTCCAAATAAAAAAGCCATCGCATTGGCTTCGAAATTTAAAAACAATGAATTGCATTGGAGTAAGGCATTAGCGGTTTATTTGTGTTTTAGGGATTGAGGGTTAGAGGTTAGTGGTTAGGAGGTTAGTATAACAACAAGGAACACAGATGCGTAGCTTCGTCCGAAATAATAGCGGTGGGTTTCAACCCACTGCACATAACCAGGCAGAAAGCCTAGCGAGTGTGATGTCTTCTGTCGTCAACATGACGTACATGATGAGCACGACTAAAGACGCGAGATCGTCACGTCGAGTGCAGCGAGAGGTCTCACAACTCGGAATGTAGATTCGTAGCTTCGGCCGAAATAATTGTAGTCGGTTTCTTAACCCACTGCATACAATTATGCGAACAAGCCTAGCGAGTGTGATGTTTCCTGCGTCAACATGACGTGCATGGTGAAAAAAATAAACAGCTCGCAACGAATGTATGGCTGATCGCCTAAACGACAGACGGAAAACGCCCAACGACTAAACGACCAACAAACCCTTTGAAACCCAATAAAATCCTTTTCCTTACCCTTTACACCTTCAGCCTAACTGGCGGTGTAGAAAAAGTGTGCAGGGCAATGTGCAGGGTTTTAAGTCTTTTACAAAACGAAGATAAGTCTGCATCATTTAACACATTAAGCCTGCACGATAAAAACGAACCCGACGAAAAATACATCAGCTCAACAGACTTTACAGGATTCGCAGGTGCTAAACTTCGATTCGCCGTTGCAGCGGTTGCTAAAGGATTTAAAGTAAACGTGGTGGTATTAAGTCACATACATCTGTTACTATTCACAAAAATAATAAAAACGCTTTCTCCAAAGACACGAATTATATTAATCGCCCATGGCATAGAAGTTTGGGGAAAACTAAAACCTTGGAAACAAAAATTCCTACAAAACAACGTAGAAATTTGGGCTGTGAGCAGTTTTACTAGTAGAAAACTAGTAGAGGTGAACAATATTCCAAAATCGCAGATTAAAATATTAAACAATTGCTTAGACCCCTATTTCAAACTACCGAAAATCTACTCTAAACCTCGCCACTTGCTTATCAGATACGGTTTAACCGAGCAAGATAAAATTATCTATAGTTTGGCCAGGCTATCATCGGCAGAGCACTATAAAGGTTACGATAAAGTGTTAGAAGCAATGCAATATTTACCAAACATCTATTATATTTTGGCGGGCAAAGCCGATGAAGCAGAAGAGAAGCATGTGCAACAGCTTGTAAAAAAATATAGTTTGGAAAGCAGAGTCTTTATCGCTGGTTTTATATTAGAAAGCGAACTCAGCGATTATTACCTTATGGCAGATGTTTTCGCAATGCCGAGTAGCGGCGAGGGTTTCGGCATCAGTTTCATAGAAGCGGCAGCTTGTGGCTGTCCGATTGTTGCCGGCAATTTAGATGGGAGTAGTGATGCGCTATTGAACGGCGAACTTGGGATTTTGGTTGACCCTAATAATGTTGAAGAAATAAGAAATGCCATTGAAAAAACGCTGTATGCAGAAAAACGCTCATCGTCCGCACTACTACAAAAAAAATGCATAGAACATTTTGGCTTCGATCAGTACAAAAAAAGAGTGTTGGCTCTTCTCAAGTCAGGTGCGGAAACAACTCACTAAAAATAGGCATCAACTAATTGGAAGATACAGAACACAATTACGAATGGACCATAGAGGCAAAATCTTCTCTGTTCGATTTAAAAGGGAACGAAGTTTGGGCCTACAGAGATTTGCTTTGGTTGCTGGTGCGCCGCGATTTTGTATCATTTTACAAGCAGACTATTTTAGGTCCGCTGTGGTTTTTTATACAGCCATTATTTACCACCATCATTTTTACTTTTATTTTTGGAAACCTAGCTGGTATCTCGACAGATGGTTTACCAAAGCCTCTTTTCTACCTTGCAGGCATTACCGCATGGAATTATTTTGCAGATTGCCTAACAAAAACCTCTACCGTTTTTAGAGACAATGCCGGCGTTTTCGGCAAGGTTTATTTCCCGAGGTTAATTGTTCCGTTGAGCATTGTACTAAGCAACTTAGTGCGATTTGGCGTTCAAATGATTTTGTTCTTTATATTGATGGCGTACTATTATTTCTCAGGCGCAAACTTCCAACCCTCTTGGGCCATTACGCTGTTCCCATTATTAGTAATACTAATGGCAGTTTTAGGTCTAGGCGCTGGAATGCTTATTTCTGCCATGACGACCAAATATAGAGATTTAGCATTTCTCGTGGGTTTTGGCGTGCAGTTGTTAATGTATGCAACCACGGTCATTTATCCCCTATCCGTTGCTTTAGATAAATACCCAAAATATGCATGGATTATTAAATACAACCCCATGACGCCAATTTTAGAAACTTTTAGATTTGGCTTCTTAGGCGAAGGTAGCTTTAGTTGGTTGAGTCTAGGATACGTAACACTTATCAGTTTTCTAATGCTCCTTTTCGGAATAGTTATTTTTAACAAGGTGGAGCGAAATTTTGTGGATACCGTTTAGTCGTGGTTAGCGGTTAGAAGGTTAGGGATTAGATGGTTAGACGGCTAGAGGTTAGAAGGTTGGATTCAATTTAAATAGATATGCATTTATACTCGTTTGAAAAGCTTGATGTTTGGAAATTGTCCATGACATTGAGGAAAGACATATATCTTTTAACTACAAAATTTCCAAAAGAAGAGACATTTGGATTGACCAGCCAAATTAAAAGATCATCGAGCAGTATTGGCGCTTGTCTTGCTGAAGGTTCAGGAAAAATTACCGGAAAAGACAAAGCACATTATACAAATATGGCATATACCACCACCCTCGAAACATTAAGCCACCTAATTGCCGCTTTAGATTTAAATTACATCACCGAAGAAGATTATATTTTTTACAGAGCACAGATAGAAGTTATCACCGTTAAATTAAGTGGATTGCGAAAGTCCCAACTCAGTACCTAACCCCTAGACTCGTTTCTAACCACTAACCCGTTTCTAACCGCTAACCATTTTCCTAGCCGTTAACTCATTTCTAACCCCTAACCACTTCCTAACCCCTAACCCTTTGACACCCGCCATTAAAGTAGAAAACCTCTCCAAAGCTTACCAACTCGGTCAAATTGGCACTGGTACCATTAGTCGAGATTTAGAAAGATGGTTTGCACGTTTACGCGGAAAAGAAGACCCATTTTTAAAGATCGGTGAAAATAATGTGCAACATACCAAGAGCGATAATGACGTAGTTTGGAGTTTAAAAGACATTAATTTCGAAATAGAACAAGGTGACGCGGTAGGAATTATTGGACGCAACGGGGCGGGGAAAAGTACCTTACTAAAAATTCTAAGTAAAGTTACCGCACCTACTAATGGCAAAATATCTGGCAGAGGCCGAATTTCCAGCTTGTTGGAAGTTGGAACTGGCTTTCACCCTGAACTCAGCGGACGCGAAAACATCTTTTTAAACGGTGCCATTTTAGGGATGCGCAAAAAAGAAATCCAACGCAAGCTAGAAGAAATTGTAGATTTTGCCGGCGTAGAACGCTATTTAGATACCCCTGTAAAACGCTACTCGTCGGGCATGTACGTCAGGCTAGCGTTTGCGGTTGCAGCTCATTTGGAAAGCGAAATTTTAATTGTAGATGAGGTTTTGGCTGTTGGCGATGCAGAATTTCAGAAGAAATGTCTCGGTAAAATGAGTGATGTGAGCAAAGGCGAAGGTAGGACGGTGTTGTTCGTGAGCCATAATATGGATGCAGTTACTTCTCTTTGCAATACTGGATTGGTTTTAGGAAATGGTAGTGTTATTTTCTTAGGGGAAACACAAAACGCAATCGCTCATTATGAGAAACGAAGTAAATTGGGGCAAGTGCGTAAGCTATCTAATCATCCCCTTGGAAAAAATTTGAAGCTCAAACAATTTGAAATAAATAAAAGCCAATACAGAATTTTCGATGATCTTGACTTTAAAATTATTTTTGAAGGAGATCGTGAAAATGTATATACCTCAATAGCACTCAACATTTTTGATGAAGCTGATCACAAAATTGCTTTCATTGATCTGAGGAGAGAGAATATCAGAAAAAAAATGACAGCAGGTGACCTGTTTGAAATTAGCGGCAAAATAATGAGGCTACCTCTTTTGCCAGGAAATTATAGTTTAACGCTTCACGTTGAATCAAACTTAGTTTTTAACGACTACTTTGATCTCTTGCAATTTAATGTCGTTGAAAGAGACAATATCGCCGGAATATTACCCTACCCAATGCATGTCCGTGGTAGATTACAGATGGAGTGTGATTTTGATTATATCAATTTTGATTAATTGATTTTTTGTAAAACATCTATTGTTAAATAATTACACTACAACCTGAGATTGTGAAAGAACTTTATTCAAAAAAAGATATTTCTTATTATAGCCATACTCGTCCGGAAATGTTGAAATTTTTACCAAAAGACTTCAAAACTGTTTTAGATGTCGGTTGCGCTACCGGAAATTTCGGTGGAATGTTAAAAGATCTTTACAACTGCGAAGTTTGGGGTGTGGAACCAGATGAAAATTCAGCAAATATTGCAAAGAAAAAGTTAGACAAAGTCTATCATGGTATGTTTGATTGTTCTTTAGAAATACCACCTAAAAAAAAATTTGATTGTATAATTTTCAATGACGTACTTGAACACCTATCTGAACCAAATAAAGCACTAGATCTTGCTAGGAAAAATTTATCCGCTACAGGCTATATAATAGCTTCTATTCCGAATATTAGATATTATCCCGTTATTCTTTCTTTGCTGAGGTATAAGGACTTTAAATATTTAGATGCCGGAGTAATGGATAAAACCCACCTACGATTTTTTACAAAAAAAAGTATGATTAGGTTATTTGAAGAGGCAGGCTATAAGATTAAAACGATTGAGGGTATAAATCGTACCTCGTATAAATATTTATCAATATTAAATTTCCTTTCATTAAAGTCGTGCGATGACATGCATTTCCCACAGTATGCAATAGTAGCTTACAAAACATGATTGTAGAGAAAAAGATTATTGATATTATTATACTAAGCTATTCTAAGAATGAAGAACTCAGAAAACTCACAGAACAGACCATAAAAACCTGTTTAAAATCTGAAGATTCAAAATTAATTCAGTTCAACATCGTGGTTATCGAATCTAACAAAGGTAACGCACCTCATCAATTCGATAATGCAACAACAATTTGCCCAGATACAGAATTTGGTTTTCATAAATACTTAAACCTCGGCATAAAAGTCACTTCGAACGAATATGTTTGCTTGTGCAATAACGATCTAATTTTTCATAAAGGCTGGGCGACTGCAATTCTAAATACGATGGGTAAAGACCCTGAATTGATGAGTGCGAGCCCATATTGCCCCACTTTTCACGCCAATAGAAAAATTGACAAAACCGAAAATACAATTTATGGATATACAAATGGTATACACCTAGCCGGATGGTGCATTTTTGTTAAAAGAAAAATTTTCGACCAGATTGGGTTGCTAGACGAACGCTTTATTTTTTGGTGTTGTGACGACGATTATAGAATGACATTACAAGCCCAAAATATAAAACACGCATTGGTATGTAGTTCTATAGTTAAACATTTAGAAAGTACATCAATTAATGCTATAAATAATACGCAGAAAAGAAGTTTCCGCACTAAATTATACACAACTGCGCAACAACATTATTTCGATTATAAATGGAAGCACAAAAGTCGAATAATCTTGTATTTTAAGTATGTAAAACTGTTTGTTTTCGATAAATAATGACAGGAGGTCAAATTAAAAAGAAGATAAAAATTAATTTCCAAAACGGACTAGATTTTAGCTCATTTAAAAAAGAAGTTTTTGATATAAATGGCCTTAGCGACATTTTCAATTTTGAACTATCTGACAATCCCGATGTTATTATTTTTGGACCCTATGGAACGGACATTCCAAAAAAAGGCAATTACCTAAGAGTTGGCTATTTTTGCGAAAACATGGTGCCCGATTTTGACAGCTGTGAGTGGGCACTTGGCATACCAAGAGAAGAATCTTTTAAAAATCCACGGTATCGAAGAATTCAATGGCATGGAGTAAACCCGAATAATTTGGTCAAAACTTTATCTGAAAACGACATTGATAGGATAATTAATCAGAAAAAAGAGTTTTGCAACTTTACCTTCTCTAATCCTGTGCAATATAGAGAAGCCTTTTTTAAACAACTTTCAAAATATAAGAAAGTTCATGCACCCGGAAAGTCAATGAATAACATGAGTTCATTCGATAACCTTTATACAGGTAATTTTTGGGAAAGAAAACGTCAGTTTTTATCAAAATATAAATTTACAATTGCATTCGAAAACTATGTTTTTCCCGGTTATCAAACAGAAAAATTATATGACCCAATGCACTCAAATAGTTTACCTATTTATTGTGGAGATCCTTTTATAAGTGAAATATTTAACACAAAAAGCTTCATCAATGTAGAAAATCGAGATTCTAACCGAAGAATTTGGCCCGTGAAATTTTTAGAAAAAAATGCTCAGCCAAATTTTAAAAACGATTGCAATCCAGTTGAAAACAATAAATTAAGTCAAAAAGTTATAAGAAAATTAAAAAAAATTGGACGCTCACAAAAAATGAAACTACAATTTAGACCTTCCAGTTTCGAACCCATTATTGAGGAGATAATACGAATTGATAGCGATGTTGATCACTATGCCAAGATGTTGCGAGAACCGTGGTTAAAAAACAACGAGCCATTGACAGGAGCAATGATGGATAGTTATTGGATGGAAATTTTTTCAGCGAGAAAGCCATGACGGCATTAGTTTCTGTAATTATTCCGGTTTATAATTGCGAAAATCATTTAGGAAAGACTATTGAATGCGCCGTAAATCAGACTTGGCCAAACATAGAAATAATTGTTATTGATGATGGATCTACAGACAACTCGTTGCAAATTGCCAACAAATATGCTGCCGATTTTAAAAACGTAAAAATTTTTTCACAGAAAAATAATGGTGCAAGCTCTGCCCGCAACCTAGGGTTAGAAAATTGCAAGGGGGAATACATCCAGTTTTTAGATGCAGATGATTTGTTATCCCCCACAAAAATTGAAACTCAGGTTGATATTTTAAAAAACAATAACAATTGTATGACTAGTTGTAGCTGGGTGCGATTTAAGAATAATACTACTGAGACGATTGGAGAGATAGGCCCACACGAAAGCATTAGTAAGACTTTAACACCAACACAATGGCTTTTAAAACAGCATACTATGCTAACCCACGCTTGGCTTTGTCCAAGAAGTATTATTGATAAAGCGGGAAAATGGGACACATCACTAACTTATAACGACGATGGAGAATATTTTGCAAGAGTAGTAGCGCATGCAGAAAACCTAATCTTTGTACCGAATGTAAAGGCGTACTATAGACTTAGTAAAAAAAACTTAAATCTTTCTAATTTGAATAGTGAGACGAAGCACTACTCAGCCTATTTAGCAAGCCTTACTTATAAAAATGTTATTTATAAACTAACAAATAAATCTCCCGCAGCTCAAGTGGCTTTTGGAAATCATCTAAAACAAATAATGTTTGGAGCATATCCAAAATACAACAAAGTTGTAAAGGCTTGTCTTAGTCATGACGAAATAAGGTTAGCAAATATCCATTATGAAGGTGGGGGGTTGTTAAGTATATTTCTCGTTAATATTATCGGTTGGAAACTCACCAAAAAACTTAAAACTTTTGTCTCAAAATTCTAAGTTGCGCATCGCGATTATTGCAGATCCATTTTTACCTGTCCCACCCGTGGGCTACGGCGGTATAGAGCGAATTATAAACTTACTAATTAACTATCTAGTCGCCCAAGAACATGAACTAGTTCTTGTTGCAAATAAAGACTCGAAGGTTAGCATTCCCTTAATTCCATTCCCAGAACAAAGCGGAAAGTTGAAACATTTGAATAACATTTTAGCAGTTAATAAGATTAGAGCATTTAAGCCAGATATCATTCATAGTTTCGGTCGATTGGCATATCTACTCCCCTTTTTACGGTCAGATATTCCAAAAATAATGTCTTACCAAAGAGAGCCTACTTTAGCGCAAATAAGCAAATCTATTAGACTTGCAAAAAGCAACACGCTAAGTTTTACAGGTTGTAGCAATTACATTAGCAATAAAATTAAAATTGTAGCTAGCGCGACAACTATCTACAATGGTTTCCCTCCAGATACCTACACCCCGAATTTTGAAATTGAACAAGATGCGCCATTGGTTTTTCTGGGGCGTTTGGAGGAGATAAAAGGCGTGCATCTTGCCATTGAGGTTGCACGAAAAACAAATAGAAAATTAGTTATTGCGGGTAACATTCCGCCCGAGGGAAAAGATTATTTCGAAACGGCTATACAGCCACACTTAAATGAGCAAATTACCTACATCGGAATAGTAAACGATGAGCAGAAGAATGAAATGCTAAGACACGGCGCTGCATTATTAATGCCAATACTTTGGGAAGAACCTTTTGGTATTGTAATGGTAGAAGCAATGGCATGCGGAACGCCCGTAATCGCACTAAATAGAGGTTCGGTACCAGAGGTGGTTACAGAAAATGTAACAGGCTTTGTTTGTAAAAACGTAGATGAATTGATAACAGCCGTAAACCAAATAAAGAAACTTAATAGAGCTAAAGTTTATAAAAAGGCATCACAAAGATTTAATAGCGATGTTATAGGAGAAACCTATTTAAACTTATACCGCAATAAAATAAATGAGTTTAATTAAAGGGATCATTCCCAAAGGATTCAAAGATTTTCTAAAAGGCCGTCTTGGCGTTCCAAACATGTTTTCTAGTTTTAAGCAGATGAAAAAGCTTGGCTACTACCCAGAAGTAATTTTGGATATTGGTGCTTATCAAGGCGAATGGACGGCAGAAATGAGCAAGATTTTCTCTAACGCAGAATTCTTAATGGTGGAAGGGCAAAATGAAAAAGAAGAGGAACTAATTGAGGTTACCAAGAAAGTAGACAACTGTAGCTACAAAATTGCTCTATTGGGTGCAGAAACAAAACAGGTTAAGTTCAATAAATATGAAACGGCAAGCTCCGTTTTATCCGAAGAAAATACCACAGATGCAGAGGTAGAAGAAAGAACGCTTATTACCTTGGATGAACTTTTGTCTACAACCGAAAAGGCAAAAGATATTCTCGTAAAAATAGACACTCAGGGCTATGAATTGGAGATTTTAAAGGGCGCAAAAGAAACTTTAAAAACTACCAAGGTGGTGCTTTTAGAAGTATCGATGTTAAACATCTATAAAGGCGGACCACTGGTAGATGAAGTGATTCTGTTTATGAAAGAACGAGGCTTTTTCCTTTACGATATTTGTTCTATTGTTAGGCGACCGCTAGATAACGCGCTGTACCAATCTGATTTTATCTTTGTTAAAGAAAATGTCCTGAACCGCAACAGCACAAAGTGGGCTTAAAAAAAAAGACGGTCGTATTTATTACCTCCGGCCAACCAAGTACCAACCCTAGATTGGTTAAAGAAGCAGACACACTTTCTAAAGACGGATTTGATGTTACTGTAATTTACCAATACATCTCCAATTGGGCCACCAATGCAGATAAAGAACTCTTATCTGGTAAAGCCTGGCGATTTGTGGAAGTTGGAGGAAATCCGATCAACGAAAAAACAGTCTATTTGTTGAGTAGAGCTATCCATAAAATTGCTTTAAGCTTTGTGCGAAGATTTGGCTTAAAACCGGCTACTGCGAATCTAGCTATCGGTCGTTGCGGTTATTGCCTAGAAAAAGAGGCGAAAAAGCACAAGGCCGACTTATATATTGCGCATAATTTGGCCGCATTGCCGGCAGCTTGTAAAGCCGCAAAACAATACAAAGCCAAGTTTGGATTTGACGCTGAAGATTACCATAGGCAAGAACTTACAGACAATATTGACAGTTTCGACTATCGGTTAAAAGCATATATCGAAGAAAAGTATATGATGCAAGCAGATTATTTAACTGCGGCGAGTCCGTTAATTTCAAAAGAATACGAGCGCATTATTAACAAATCCCTCAACCCTATCTTAAATGTTTTCCCTAAAATAGTTGCTTCAAATCAACCATCAACAGATGAAGAAACTTTGAAATTATTTTGGTTTTCTCAAACCGTAGGACAAAATAGAGGTTTGGAGCAAATTATTGCTGCAATTGGAAAATTAAAAAATGATTCGATCAGTCTTTCTCTTTTAGGAAATACTAGTAAAAATATGAAAGCATATTTTTTGGCATGTGCAGTTAGCGCTGCGATGGATGAAAAGCAATTAAAATTTCTGCCACCTGTGGCGCCTAACAAAATATTAGAAATCGCTTCAAATTTCGACATTGGAATTGCTTCAGAACCGGGATTCTGTTTAAACAATAAACTAGCCTTGTCCAACAAAATATTTACTTACCTCACTGCCGGATTAGCGATTCTTGCATCTAATACAGCTGCACAAGCTGAGTTTCTGGTAGAAAACCCCGAAATTGGAGCTTTGTATCAGATTGGAGATACAGCAAAAATTGCTGCAATTATCGATGAACTTTTCAAGAATAGAAAGTTGTTGAATAATTATAAAAAGAATGCTTCTTACTTGGCTCAATCAAAGTATAATTGGGAAGTTGAAGAAGCGAAATTTCTAACAGTTATAAACCAAGTGCTCGATTGAAAAAACTACTCATCATTTCGCCGCACTTCCCACCGGTAAATGCGGCAGACATGCACCGCATTCGCACAAGTCTGCCTTATTTTGAAGAAAACGGATGGGAAGCAGAAGTGGTTGTGGTAAAGCAAAGGTACGTTGATTTACCGATCGACAACTTACTTCTAGAAAGTCTGCCAGAAAATATAAAAATCCATCAGGTTAGCGCATTTTCTAAAAAAACGACTTCTAAATTTGGTCTAGGTAGTTTGGCTTTGCGCAGCATGTATTTTTATAAAAAATACATAGATAAGCTATTAGAGAAAAACCCATTCGATTTAATCTATTTCTCTACTACAGAATTTCCGTTATGTGTACTTGGCGCCCATTGGAAAAAGAAGTTTAACATTCCTTTTGTTATCGATATACAAGATCCGTGGCATAGCGAATACTACCAAGACAAACCGAAAAACGAGCGACCGCCAAAATATTGGTTTTCTTATAATTTACATCGCTTGTTAGAGCCTATTGCTATGAAAAAGGTTTCGGGATTGATTAGCGTATCTGAGCATTACATAGATGACTTGCAAAATCGATACTCAGAAACAAAAAACATTCCAACTACAGTAATAACCTTTGCAGCTTCGGATTTGGATGGGGAGATTGCAGAAAAAAATGCTGAAAGTTTAGAAACTCCTTTGATAGACAACTCATTTATCAATTTAGTATATGTAGGCCGTGGTGGGTTTGATATGCAGCATGCTGCTAAATTGCTATTTAAAACTTTTAAGAGAAAACTAGATATCAATCTGCACAACTTTAAAAATATTAGATTTTACTTTATTGGGACGAGCTATGCGCCAAACAAACAGGGGATTAAAACGATTTCACCGATTGCCAAAGCATTTGGCATTGAAGAGTACGTATTAGAACAGACCGACAGAATTTCTTATTTCCATGCATTGGCTTATTTAAAAAAAGCAAATGGACTAATTATAGTGGGTTCAGACGATGCAAGTTATACCGCCAGCAAAATCTACCCATACATTTTAGCAGCGAAACCATTGCTAGCAGTTTTCAACGCAAAAAGTAGCGCAGCTAAAATTATCGCAACATGTAACGCGGGTATGGTTGCAGATGTAAATAATATAGAGGAAGCAGAAAAAATTATAGAGGGTTATTTAAGCGAAATGATTTTAGCAGAAACCACAAAAAATACAACCGATTGGGACATATTTTCTAAATATACCGCTAAAGAATTAACAAAGAAGCAATGCGAATTATTTAATGCTGCGATAAGTTGAGATTGATATTCTTGCTAAAAAAAGTAGTCATTGTGAGGCGTTTAAGCCGTGAGTTCGTCTACGCTGCACAGTTTGCGTGAGGGATTGAAGTGGAGCTCTTTTTTTATTTGGTTTTTTTTCGAAATAAAAAAAAGCGGGAACGATAAAGCCCGACCCAAAGTTGCGAGGAGGAACGACGAAGCAACCTGAAGGGGCACGCCCAAGTGGCAAATCTTAATTAAAAAAACAAAGAATACGCAACAATTTACATCTATATAAAGACTTACACATTGTATAGTTTCAACTAGCGAAGCCAAAAGATGAACGGAATTAAACAATACTATCTTTTATATTTAATCATCCCTTAGCAAGAAGGCGCAAAATACAAATCTTTTCTAAATTTCTCTTTTGGCAATTAAAGTATCGAATTTCAAATAAGCGACATAAAATAAACTTAATACATGGTGTAGCATTTTATGCTGAAATAAAATTGAATGGCATTACTAAAACCAGAATAGATTGTTGCCTAAATTAGCCATAATTACCACCCATCCAATTCAATACTTTGCTCCCGTATTTAAATTATTGGCTACTAGATGTGAGCTCAAAGTTTTTTATACTTGGGGGCTGGCTGGCGAGGCAGAAAAACTCGACAAAGACTTCGGAAAGACATTTAAATGGAACATTCCGTTATTGGATGGCTATGAATACGAATTTTTAGAAAACACGGCGAAAGATACCGGCTCACATCATTTTAGGGGCATCAGAAACCCAAAAATTATAAGTAGAATATCGCTGTTTAAACCAGATGTGATTCTAGTTTATGGATGGGCATATAAAAGTCACTTGAAAGTGTTACGAAGTTTTAGCGGCAGTATTCCAATCTGGTTTCGTGGCGATAGCACTTTAATGGATGACCAAGCCACTTTGAAAAAAACTATTCGGAAAGTGATCTTAACTTATGTTTACAAAAATGTGGATAAAGCGTTCTATGTAGGAAGCAAAAACAAAGAATATTTTAAAGCATTTGGATTAAGAGAAGATAAACTGATTTTTGCGCCACATGCAGTAGATAATGATCGTTTTGCCGAAAATAGAAAAGAAGAAGCAGAAGAATTGAGAACAGCATTAACTATAAAACCTGAAGATATTCTGATTCTATTTGCTGGAAAGTTTGAATGGAAAAAAAATCCAGAATTGCTATTGCAAGCATTTGTTGAATTGATAACGAGCAAGCGACATGGAATTACGAACAATGAGCAAGGAACAAGGAGCAAAGACCAACATGCCACGCTAGCTACTTCCCCTTTAGGAGCTGTCCGCACGACAGGGGTTCACTTACTCTTTGTAGGAAACGGTGCTTTGGAATCAAGTCTCAAATCTCACATCTCACATCTCACATCTAATCGCATTCACTTCATGCCATTTCAAAATCAAACCCAAATGCCGGTAATTTACCAAGCCTGCGATTTGTTTGTTTTACCCTCACAAACAGAAACTTGGGGCTTAGCTGTAAACGAAGCGATGGCATGCGGAAAAGCAATCTTAGTTTCTGATAAAGTTGGTTGTGCAATTGATTTGGTAGATACGACAAATGGAGCAATATTTAAAAATGGAGATCTTGACTCGCTAGTTAAAAAATTAGCGATTCTCACTCAAAGTAAAAGCTCACTTAAAGAAAGAGGAATAGAATCTGCTATTAAAATTAAAGCGTGGAGTTTTGAAAAACAATCTGAAGCGATCTTAGGCGAACTATCAAAGTTGGAGAATGGATAAAAAAGTGTTAGTTTTCTGTGGAGGAAGCTATGTTTTTGGTGCAGAGATTGTCACTCTTTCTGTTTTAGATGTTTTTAAATCCAATGGAATACAGGTTCATTGTATTGTATCGGGTTGGAACAATGGCGATTTTATCAAACGCTTAGAACAAAATTCTATCTCATTTACGGTAGTAAAACTTGGTTTTTTTTATCTTTCAAAACCATTATGGACGTTTGATACGCTGCTGCATTATCCTAGGGCTATTTATAAAATTAGACAAGTAATCAAAGACTTTAAGCCAGATTTTGTTCATCATGTAAGTTATAGATCTATCATCACAACATATCCCATAGTTCGAAAATTAAATAACTATCTCTTTGTATTCGATGCACATTTTGGAAACTTAAACAGAACGTATTTTAAAATATTGAATAACGTTGTTTTCCTATATGTTTCGGTCTCTGATGCCATTAGAAACAATCTGATAGACATTGGAGTAGATAAAAATCGAATAAGCGTCATTCATAATGGAATTAAGCTCACACAAAATATATCGCCAACAGCAGTTTATTCTACTATTAGATTTGGTATAATCGGCCAAATTATTCAAAGGAAAGGTCATAAATATTTAGTTGAGGCGCTTAAAATTTTAAAAGAAAAAAAACTTGAATTCGAGTTATCAATAATAGGCGACGGAGATGATATGTTCATTGAAGAATTAAAGGAGTACATTATCAAAAACAAACTCACTAAAAACATTAAATTTCTAAAATTTATCGCTGACCGAGATATCATATTCAAAGATTTAGATGTTGTATTAGTTCCAAGTGTAACTTCCGATCCATTACCAACTAGTGCAATGGAAGCAGGATTTTACTTCAAGCCTGCGATTGTTACCAATGTTGGGGGCTTACCAGAAATTATTGTCCAGAATAAAACAGGGGTTATCATAAATCCAGCATCTGCTGTTGAAATAGCCTCGGCGATGGAACGGTTCATTTTATTTCCGAATTTAGTTACTGAATATGGAACGTTGGCGAACGAACACATCACACAAAACTTTAACGTAGAAAAAAATACATTAAAGTTGATTGAACTTTTAAAACATACTGAGTAGCATTGAACTATAAGGACAATTACGATATCTGGCATCAGAATCTATCAAAAACAGAATCTGCAGATCACGTGCTAAATTCGCCATGGTATAAAACTGTTGATGGCTTGATGCCATTAAGTTTTGAAGGAAAAATTCTGGAAATAGGCTGCGCACGTGGCGATTTTTCGATCTATCTTGCTCAGAAACTTCCTAAAGCGACAATTGTAGCTACTGATTTTTCTAGCTTCGCAATAGAAGATGCTAAAAGAAAACTCGATACCTTAAATGGCTTATCAAATCTTGTATTCCAACAAGAAAATGCAGAAAATCTAAATTTTGATACCGAAAGTTTTGACTTAGTATTTTCTTGTGAAACTTTGGAACATGTAAGTAATCAGAACAATATGTTATCTGAAATTTATAGGGTTATGAAAAAAGAAGGCAGTTTTATTTTAACCACAGAAAACTATTTTAACGGAATGATTTTAAGCTGGTTTAAAACTTGGATTTTTAAAACTCCTTTCGATTCTGGAAGCGGAGCGCAACCAAATGAAAACTTTATGATTTGGTTTTCTACATTAAAAAAAATAAAGAACGCAAAACTTAAAAATGTTGAGACTCAGAGCGATCATTTTCAATGGCTATTATTGCCTAAAGTAAATCCATCCAAACTTTGTACAAAAAATTTCAAAAAGAAATTGCTAAACAAATTGTTCAAACCATTCGGCAGGCATTTCACTTATAGCGGAACTAAATAGATTTGTTTAAAAAATCCATCAAGCTTGGTAGTTTCAAAATTGGAATAGGAGTTATTTTAGCATTATCGCTATTAACCATAAATCCTATCGCTACATTTTTAGCTGTCTTATTTATACCCTTTGTTGCAAAGCTATTGTGGAGAAAGGACGAACCTCCTGTATTATTTTTCGCCATGTTAATGCAATGGTCGCAGGTTAGTCTAAAAATTTTTTATGCAGATTTTCTCTACAAAGATTTTAGCGAGCTTTTTACCTACTATCAGAATATAAACCTTGCTTATTATTACAGCTTAACATCGCTATACGTCATTACTTTAGGTATATTTTTAATCATAACAAATGTTGATCAGCTAAGCTTCGACAGCTTTAGGGAAAAAATGTCCGAATACAATCAGGCCAAAATTAATATCCTTTACATTGCTGCAATACTATTGATTCCATTTCTCGTAATCTTCTCCTGGGTTATTCCCGGGCTTCAACAGGTATTTGTTAAAATAGAAGACTTAAAGTGGGCAATATTTTTCTTCTTCTTTTGCTATTATTTCATATTCGACAAGAACAAGAGGTTTTTATACATCGTATTAGTTGGAGAAATTGTAATGAGTTTGACGGGGTATTTCAGCTCTTTCAAAGAGTTTTTTATTATTGGAATTGTGTTGTATTTATTTGTAAAAAAATCTTACAGCTATTTAAATTATGCCTTGTTTGGCGCGATGATAGTGTTACTATTCAATCTTATGATCGTTTGGCAATATGTAAAGCCAGAATACAGATCTTACTTATCAGGAGGAGAGCAAGCACAAACGGTTACCGTTTCTAAAACAGATGCGTTAGAGAAGTTATATCATCTGGCCAGCAATAATGAAGGATTAAAATACCAGGACGGCATCACAAATTTGTTAGATCGGATAACCTATATAGATATATTTTCTGCCTCGATTGCTTATGTGCCACTCAATCGCCCCCATGAACATGGAAGGTTATGGTTCGATGCGATAAAAAGAGTGTTTATGCCTAGAATATTATTCCCCGGAAAACATGCGATAGAAGATTCAGAAAAAACCGTCGCTTACACTGGGGTTGGCTTTGCCGGTGCAAGTTCAGGAACTTCCATAAGCTTAGGTTATGTTACAGAAAGTTATATAGATTTTAGTTTCCCCGGAATGCTGGTTCCATTATTTGGATGGGGCCTTTTAATCGGAATTGCTTACAAATACATCATCACCAAATCTTACAATGCAATATGGGGATTAGCGTTTGCGGTGCCTTTTTTATTCCAGATAAATCTATTCGAAATGGCATTAGATAAAATGGTTGGAAGCTTTGTGGCCTTCTTTATAATTTATCTATTGTTGAACAAGTTTGTTATCAAGCGTTTAGACACTTACCTCAGGAATTGAAAATTATCCACATCACACCATCCTACAAACCGGCCTTTGTTTATGGCGGGCCTACCATGTCTATCGCAAAATTATGCGAAGCACTGGAAGAGCAATTTCTTGGGAACAAAGAACAAGGAGCAAAGAGCAAAGAGCAAATAGCAAGTACTATAAACAAAACCAAAAACCGTCATTGCGAGAAACAGCCTGTCCCGACTATTCGGGAAAGCAATCTTTTTACACGAGCAAAAAACAAGGAGCAGGAACTAATTACGAATGAACCAATAACGACAAACGAACCCCTCGAAATACAAGTTTTCACAACTACAGCAAATGGAAATGAGGAGTTAGATGTAAAATCTGGAGAGCCAAAATCAGTAGATGGCGTATTGGTAACTTATTTTAAACGCACTACAAAAGACCACACACATTTTTCGCCGGCCCTATTGTTGCATTTACGAAGCGTGCTTCGACAGGCTCAGCATGACAAATCTCGAGTAATATTGCATATCCATGCATGGTGGAATTTGGTTTCTATTCTTAGTTGTGCAATAGCAAAATGGTACAAAGTACCAGTAGTGCTTTCGCCGAGAGGAATGTTAAATTCTTACAGCCAAACACATAAAAATTCCGTAGCTAAAAATTTACTACATCAAACGATTGGCAAAAATTTACTGCAATACTGTCACTTGCATTTCACCAGTGCTAAAGAAAAAACTAATATTTTACCTTTTTTGATTGATAAGAAACAATCGGTAATTCCGAATTTAATCCAGTTACAAAAAATTGAGATCGAGAGCCGAATAAATACAAATGAAGAACAGCAAATAATAAACGGTCATGCTGTTTTCAAATTGATTTTCCTTGGTCGGATTGAAAGAATAAAAGGGCTAGAAATACTATTTCAATCTCTCGCGGCATTGGAATTCAACTACACTTTAACCATCGCCGGAACTGGAGAACAAAAGTATGTTGAAAGCTTAAAGGCAAAAGCTGAAAACCTAAAGATCGAAGGTAAAATAGATTGGGTCGGGCAAGTAAAAAATACAAATAAGTTTAAATTTTTAGCCAAACACAATTTACTTGTCCTTCCCTCCTACAGCGAAAATTTTGCCAATGTAGTGTTAGAAAGTTTAAGTGTGGGTACACCAGTTTTGGTTTCTGAGCATGTTGGAATTGCAGATTATGTGATTGAGAATAATCTCGGTTGGGTTTCGAATTTACAGCCTGAGTTAATTACCAGAACAATACTCGAGGCTTCGAAAGACTTGGAGAAAAGAAAAAACATCAGAACTTCGGCTCCTCAAAAAATAGCCGATGATTTCGATGATGCTATTTTAGCAAGACGATATCTACAAATGTATGGGCATGTCTTAAACAGCGTCCTGCTTTAGCATGTTCAATTCTAATTTCTCCTTTATTATTTTAACTTTCAATGAGGAAATGCATCTTCCTCGAATATTAGATTCTATAAAAGGATTAAGTGCAAAGACATTCGTTCTAGATAGCGGCAGTACAGATAAGACTTTAGAAATTGCCCATAAGGCTAAGGTTGAGCTTAAGTCTAATAATTTTGTCAATCATCCCCGACAGTGGGATTTCGCTTTAAAAAATTTCGATATAAAAACCCCTTGGACAATTGGCCTAGATGCAGATCAAGTGTTATCTGATGAATTATTCGAACTTCTGAAAAATTTTAATGCAGCGAAATTTACCGATGTAGATGGAATTTATTTCAACAGAAAAAATATTTTTCAAGGGCAATGGATTAAGAACGGTGGCTACTTTCCTTTTTACATGCTTAAAATGTTTAGAACTGGCATTGGCTTCTCTGATTTAAATGAAAATATGGATCATAGATTTATTGCTCTGGGAAAAACGACGATTTGGAAAACTGGCTACTTGATCGAAGAAAACTTAAAAGAAAATAAACTTGATTTTTGGATAGAGAAACACCGGAGATATAGCGACTTGATTGCCAAAAAAGAAATACAAACACAACATCTACTAACGGATTGCAAACCAAATCTTTTTGGAAATCCTGATGAAAAAAGAGCATGGCTAAAAGTAATTTGGCAAAAACTGCCGCTGGGCTTTAGGCCAGCAATATATTTTGCTTATCGGTTTTTCTTTAAATTGGGTTTTCTAGATGGTAAAACAGGGCGCAAATTCCATTATCTACACAGTTTTTGGTTTCGCAGTTTGGTCGATCAAAAAATTAGATCGTTAAAAAAATAAATAAAATGAAGTACTGATGTCAGACGACCTTACAAAGCCAGAAATTGCGCAACAAACCAAGAAACAATTAGACGCTAAAGCTATTAAATTTGTCGTGATTCTATTTGTTCTTTACCTCTTTTTTAGTCAAGGTAATTTATTTATGAATAGCGTTATGAGCCCGGGCGGACGGTTTTACAACGCATCTCTTGCAGAAAACTTTGATTATATACAAGGATTGAAAACGCTAATTATCGTTCCTTCCACTTGGCTCATCAATCTATTTGGTTTCTTCACGGTTCATAACGAGATGGATATAATGGTGGTAAATGGGCCATATTTAAGAGTTAATTATTCTTGTTTAGGTTTAGGAGTAATGAGTTTTTTAGCCGCATTCGTAGTTGCATTTCCCATAAAATGGAAATCAACGTGGCCTATGCTACTATCTGGTATTTTAAGTATCTATATTTTAAATGTCATTCGAATTGCAGGCTTGGGAATACTTTTCGGCACCTTTCATTCTCAGCGAAATTACTTCGAATACCATCATGAAATTTTTAACGTGTTGGTTTACATGATCATTTTTGTCCTACTTTATATCTGGATTCGAAGAAATACGAAAAAAGCGGAAAGCCAAAAGCCTTAGGCCTAAAGCTAAAAGGCTAAACCTCAGCCTTAATCAAATTCTCAACCTAAACATCAAACCCAACCTTAGGCCTAGCCTCAACCTCGACCTCACTACCAAATGTACATTTTAGGACTTAACGCTTACCATGGCGATTCTTCAGCCTGTATTTATAGAGATGGGGAAATTATTGCCGCAGCCGAAGAAGAACGTTTTCGCCGCATAAAACATTGGGCGGGTTTGCCAACTATGGCTATTGATTTTTGCTTAGCAGAAGCAGGAATTAGCATCACCGAAGTTGACCATATTGCAATTTCTAGAGATCCAAAAGCCAATTTTTATAAAAAGGCTTTCACAGCAATAAAAAATAAATTAAGCATTTTTAACATCGCCAATCGTTTAAAAAACTTGAAAAAGGCAGGAGGAATTCATTTCGAACTTGCTGACCATTTTAATATTGATGAGCGTCTTTTAAAAGCCAAAATAATTAATGTAGAACATCACCGCAGCCATTTGGCCAGTACGTTTTTTGCCTCTCCATTTCAAGAATCTGCAATTTTATCTTTAGATGGTTTTGGCGATTTTACCAGCACCATGACCGCTATTGGAGTTGATAATAAGATAGAAGTATTAAAAAGTGTTTCTTATCCACATTCGCTCGGTATTTTCTACACGGCATTGACCCAATTTTTGGGTTTCCAAAATTATGGCGATGAATATAAGGTGATGGGTTTGGCTCCTTATGGAAACCCTAGATACGAAGAGGAAATTAAGAATCTCATTTCACTTAAATCTGATGGCCTATTTGAATTAAACCTAGCTTACTTTAATCACCCAAAAAATGGGGTAAACATGGTTTGGGAAAACGGTATTCCTTCCGTGGAAAATCTGTATAGCAACAAATTAATTGAGTTATTAGGCGATCCGCGCAACGAAAACGCACCGATTGAGCAATTGCATAAAGATCTAGCTGCTTCAATTCAGGCAGTAACTGAAGAAGTAATCTTTCATGTACTTAACTACCTCCATGCGGAAACAAAGTTAGAAAGTGTAAGTATTGCAGGAGGGGTGGCTCAAAATTCCGTTGCAAACGGCAAAATAAAACTTAACACCCCTTTTAAAGAAGTTTATTTTCCACCAGCAGGGCAGGATGCTGGCACCGCAATTGGTGCTGCACTTTGGGTATATAACCAATTACAAAACAAGCCCAGAACCGCAACTATGCGACATGCTTATTTTGGTTGTAAATTTAGCAACGACTATATTGAGGAGATGTTAAAGAAAAGATCGATATCTTATTCAAAGCCTATTCGAGGTGATTTCTATAACCAGATTGTACATTGCCTTACTACTAACGGAGTTGTTGGTTGGTTTCAAGGTCGGGCCGAATTCGGTCCTCGCGCTTTGGGCAACCGTTCCATTTTAGCAGATCCAAGAAATAAAAGCGCAAAAGAGCTTCTCAATAAAAAGATAAAGATGCGGGAATCTTTCAGACCCTTCGCTCCCTCTATTTTATCAGAATATGTTTCTGAGTATTTTGAGCAAGATGACGAGGTACCTTTTATGGAAAAAGTAATTAAGATTAAGGCAGAAAGGCGAGATGAAATTCCTGCTGTTACTCATTTAGATGGAACAGGTAGATTACAAACTGTGCATAAAGAGACCAATCTGAAATATTATCAGTTAATTGAAAACTTTTATAAAAAAACTGGTACACCAATTTTGCTAAATACTTCGTTTAATGAGAATGAACCGATTGTAAATTCGCCTGAAGAAGCCTTAGATTGCTTTTTAAGAACAGAAATGGATATGCTGGTTCTGGAAGATTGTATTGTTGTGAAGAAAATTAATGGTTGAATTGATTGATGGTTGAGTTGACCACTCGCTAATATTGATACTTGATACTCAATTCTTTTTACTGAAAAAAGGTTAAAGACTAGATTGTTTAGGCATTGCGATGTTTAGCAGTTCAGACTAGAACCCCTCAATGCGTAGCTCACAACTTTCGTTACCCAAAAGTATCCAAATATAAATCTTCTACCTTCTTTCTCGCCCAAGGCATGTGCCTCAAAAACTTAAGACTAGATTTTACGTTAGGACTGTTATTAAAACAATCTATTCTTATTTTCTCTCCGAGCACTTCCCAGCCAAAATGTAGGCTCAAATCTGTTACTATTTTTTCTAATGTGATTCCGTGCAGCGGATTGTTTTTTTGAATTTCTGTCATGACTTATCTCTCTGCGGCTTTCTTAATGTAAAGGTGGAAAAAATTATGGATTTAAAGGAACGACTCCCTAAAAGATTCCGGGTTGAGAAATCTATTTTATATTTACTTATTTAAAGTGTGCCACAAAATTAAAAGGTTTAGGATGATTTCTTTTTTTAGCATAAAGGCCGGGCTGTGTTATATGCCGGTAACGATTGAAGCGGCATCCTGATCTTAATCCTTTTCTGCGCAAAAAAACAGCGTAGAGCGTGCAAAAACGTCCAAATCTCTATCAGTAAATATATAAAAAAGCCCCGATCTTTTAAAAATTGGGGCTTTTGATTTAATTGCGAATGCTTTAGTTCTCTTTCGTAAAAGTATAGGTTTGTCCGCCTTGGGTAAGTACCACTTCCTTTTTAGCGGGATTAAATTGAAACTCCAATCCACCCTCTTCAAACGTAAACTTATCTTTGCCAACATAATCCAAAGTAAGTTCGGGTTGGTTGGGAATGGTGATGTGTAACGCCTTATCCACATTGCTCACGGTTAACTTTATAGGAACAGTTTTGCTGCCGTAAACGCCTACATACTGATCTATATTATCTGGAACCATGGCAGCAGAGGTAATTCCAGACGATGTCCATTTATTATTGTCTGGATTTGCATCTGGAAGAACATTGTTGGGATCTATAACTATAGAAGTTAGCTCTTCGGTAGTTGGATATCTAATGGTCCAATTGTCGCTTTTCATCCAAACATCAACTTTAACTGTTAAAGAATCTTGCTTACCGCTTTTGGTAGTTATTCCCAAAATAATCGGCATTGGCATCTTTTCATTATTATCTATCTTAATGTTATAAGCCACCAGTTTTCCACCTTCCATTACTGGTTTAACACTTTCTATGCCTTGATCCATTTTCCAGTTGTTTAACCACCAACTTCTCCAAAACCAAGCTAAATCTTCGCCGGCTGCATTTTCCATAGAACGGAAAAAATCAAAAGGTGTTGGATGTTTGTAGGCCCAATTTTTGATGTACTGTCTAAAGGCGTAATCAAACCTATCTTTTCCTAAAATCTGATCGCGAAGAATATTTAATCCCCATCCTGGCTTAGAATACAAATTTATACCAATATTTCTTTCCATCATGGCATCAGGCATTTGCATGATGTTCTCAAATTTTGGATTTCCGATATAGCTTTTGCCAATAAAATGCATATTTGCCGCCTTTGTAAGATACTCGCCATGGTTAAAATTTTGCGAAGAAATTCCGTTAATAAACGTATTAAACCCTTCGTCCATCCAACCATATTTACGCTCGTTAGAACCAACAATCATTGGAAACCAGGTGTGACCGAATTCATGATCTATTACGCCCCAAGCCGAACCCTTTTTTGCTTTCCAGCCACAAAAAACAATTCCAGGATATTCCATGCCGCCTACAGAAGTAGCAATATTTACAGCCATTGGATATGGGTATTCGAACCATTGCTTAGAATAGTGTTCAATGGTCGACTTTACATACTCTACGCCTCTACCATAACCATCAATACCATTACTTTCTACCGGTTGCGCAGAAACTGCCAAAGATTTTGCGCCGCTTGGTAAATCAATACGTGCTGCATCTAACACAAAAGCTTTTGATGCCGCCCAGGCTGCGTCCCGCGCATTGTCTATGCGGTATTTCCAAGTTAAAGTTCCTTTTCTAGGGCTTCCGCTATTTGCTTCTGCTTCGGTACGAACATGAACGGTTGTTGCACTGTTTTTTGCCTCGTTCCAACGTTTCAATTCTGTTGGTGTAAAAACCTCGGATGGGTTAAGCAATGTTCCAGAACCCATCACTATTTGATCTGCCGGAGCAGTAATTGCGAAATTTATGTCGCCATATTCGCAATAAAATTCACCGCCTCCCCAATATGGCAAGGTATTCCAACCGATCACATCATCATATACGCACATGCGCGGAAACCATTGCGCTACCGCAAAAATTTCTCCATTTTTCGTCATCAACCTGCTGGTACGGTCAGAGCCGTCTTGGGGAATTACATAAGAATAATCAATTTTTATGGTCACTACATCGCCATTTGCTGCCAACGGTTCCGCCAATCGAATTTGCATCCGAGTGTCTTCTATAATCTTGCTAAACTTTACAGCACCTTTCTTTTGAGAAACAGTTACATTTTTAATGTCATAACCGCCATCAAATTTTTCACCCTGCGCGCCATATCTACTCTTTCCTGGCGTAATGTCTGCGCCTCTGGAATGTTTTTTGAAGGTATTTTGATCTAATTGAAGCCACAGATATGGTAATTTATCCGGACTATTATTTTTATAGGTAATGGTTACTGATGCCGTAACCGATTTTTCTGCCGTATCTAACTTTGCAACAATATTATAATCTACTCTATTCTGCCAATATTTTGGGCCGGGCGCACCAATGGCCGATCGAAATTCGTTTCCATTTTGTGTGTAAAAAAGTGGCCCAAATGCCTCCGACGGACTATACTTGCTTGAGTCCGATTTTTGAGTTATTTGTTGTGCGCTTGCCGCAAAACTGGCTAGGCAGCAAACTAAACACCACCGAAATAAATTGTTAGTTATTTTTTTCATTGTTTTTAGAATATAAGTTGGACAAATATAAAAAATTATCGTTTCTACCAAAAGATTGATAGCGTTTTGTTACCTATCTAAATAATGTATTCTAAATATCGACTGCTTTCTGATAAACTAATGGATTTTTGGTAAATCCTTTAAGATTCGTTCGGCCGGAGGCAGCTTTTTCCAAGCGCTAATAGAGCGCGCGATATAAAGTGTGTAATTAAAAGGTTGATCGTTCATTACTCTTTCTACAGATGGACGATATAAAACCATAAAGTCCTGCATTTCTTTTTCTGTAAGCGTGATGTATTCAGAAATGGTTTTAGCATTAAAATTTTCGGTAATCTGATCCAAATATTTTTCCTTTTCGGCAATACGCTGCTCTGTGAGCTGCTGCCTTCTATATTTGCCGTAGCCTAAACTTAAGGAAAGGCCGCCAACTTTATCATTCATTCCCTTGTGCTGCAAATTTCCTCCAGTACTCATCAAAGTTGGCTTTTCTGCTGTAGAATCTTGAAGGTTATTTAACGAGCCATTTATCCTAGCGCTATTTATATTTACGTCGCTTAAAGAATTGCTCTGTACCGGAAGATAAATTTCCTTTTTAAGCAAATTCGTTAAATACAAAGTGTCTATATGATAACCAAGCAATGAAAATTCTAGCAGGTCACCGACTTTGGCTGAAATAGTAAAAGCGCCTTTACTATTTGTGATGGTAGCTTCTTTTCCGGATAAATTTCTAACTATTACGCCAGGTAATGGCAAATATTTTTTAGAGTAATCAAAAACAGTTCCGGTAGTAACGGTTTGCGCCTTAACAATCGCAGGAATAATTAAAAGGAGTAAGAGCGCAACTTTATACATCGTCAAATGTAACAGGTTTACAGGGCGCAATTGTTGCTTTAACATATTTTAACATCAAACACTATAAACCGAATAACTGTCTATATTGTTCTTCATCAAACGAGATTAGCACTGCTGCACCGTCTTTTTCTAATATCGGACGCTTTATTGCGCTTGTCATTACTTTCATAAACTCTACTGCCTGCTCTTGGTTGTTAATTAAAGCCTGCTCTTCTGCGGATAGTCTTTTAACAGTTGTTCCTTTTCTATTTAGCACTTTCTCCCAACCAAAAACATTGCACCATTGGTTAAGCTTAAGCACATCTATTCCATTTTTCTTAAAATCGTGAAACTGATATTCTATGTTATTTTCATTTAAAAAATGTTTAGCTTTTTTTACACTGTTGCAATTGGGAATACCAAATAATACCATGTTTTTGATTGATGTTTAAAGAATTTTGAGTTCTGAGAATTGTTGTCAAGTTACGAAAAAATACAAATTTCGATAATTCTGGTATTAAAAGAGGTTGAGACTGAGGTTGAGGTTTAAGGCGCGGTTCTCTTGCTACTTGATACTAAATACTTGCTACTAGATACTAATTCTACGTTCATCCCATTTTCTCGGTTATTCGTCACATTTTATTTCTTGTTATTTAAAAGCTTTGTAACATTGTTTCACAAAAGAAACGCTTTATGCAAACCAAAAACATCAATCAATTAGAATTCTGGATTTCTACCACTATTTATATTTTGGCTGTCATCGGCATTTGTTCTTCAACTGGCTTCGGCTCAGATCTTTCTTACAGTTTTAAAGAAGCAGGCATTTCCTACAACGTCATAAGCAATTATTTTATGCCCGAGCTTTTTAAGGTTAGCCTGCTCTACAGTAGCTTTTTGCTTTTTAATTTTTGCTTTATTCCACAACTGGTCGACAATAAAAATGTAGCGCTTAATATTATTTTGAGCATTCTTGTTACCTGTGTTTCGGTTTTGGTTTGGATGGTTGCAAATACTTATTCTCAGGCATATGTATTGGTTCGATACGATGATTTAAGCCTAGGCTACGACTTACTTTTTGGCCAGGCATTTGGCTATATCTTTACTGTTTATTTACTTTTTAACGGCTATGCCTATTTTAATGAAAAAGGGTTTGAACTCTTGTCAAGAATAACCTATTTAAAACAATTTGGTGGGACCGCGCTTTCAGCATTTTTTGTTGCCATTAAAATATGGCTGATTACATTGATGACCTGCGCAGTGGTTTTTTCTCTTCGATCAAATTCAGATCTCATGTTAATCTGGACCATCGTACCGCCTTTAAATATCGCTTTTGCATTTTATGCCATCTACGTAAGCATACCAGAATTGCGAAAGAAAACACAAGGGTTTGGAAAATATTTTTGGAAAAGCGTCACTTACGCAATCGTTTTGCTTGCCGGAGTTTTGGTTCTGGTTCTATTATTTATAAAAAGAGGAGATATTGGGCCTGCTCTTGTTTTAATTAGTGGATTAACGTTAATTCTAGTTACCACCCCGCTGTCTTGGTACATTTATAAACAAAACTTCGAGAAACAGACTCAGATTCAGTACCTACAAACAGAATTGGGCAAATCTGATGCTACGCTTAATTTTCTCAAGTCTCAAATCAACCCCCACTTTTTGTTCAACGCACTCAATACTCTTTTTGGAACTGCCTTACAAGAAAATGCAGAGAGAACAGGAGAAGGAATACAGAAATTGGGCGATATGATGCGTTTTATGCTTCACGAAAATACCTTGGATAAAATTTCTCTTGCCAGGGAAGTCGAATATCTAAATAATTATATCGACCTACAAAAACTGCGTACCTCTCGCACAGCAGATATAAAAATAGAAACCCAAATAGAAGAACCACTGAATAATTTACAAATTACCCCAATGCTGCTTATTCCGTTTATCGAAAATGCTTTTAAACACGGAGTTAGTATGCAGCAACCTTCTTACATCAAAATTACGCTGCAAACAAAAAATAGCACACTTTATTTTGATGTAAGCAACAGCATCTATTTGAAACCAGATAACGACCCAGAAAAGCTGAAAAGCGGGATCGGGCTGGAGAATGTAAAGCAACGACTGTCGTTGCTTTACATAGGCAAACACGAATTGATTATACGCGAAAGTGCAAAAGAATTCTTCGTTCATTTAACGCTTCAGCTGGATTAGCATGTTAGCGATTTGCGGTCGATAGGATTTAGAAAATAGCGTGTAGACTTTTAATTGAAACACGCCGGCTTAATCCATCTAACCTGAGGCTAAAGGCTACTTCATACGCAAATTCTAGTACACAAAAGTCAGCCTGCTAGCTGCAACTGCATGCCTAAAGCGTCTTCAAAAAATTAAATATTAAAGTGTTATTCGTAGTTATTGCAAAAATCCAATATCTTAATGATTATGGTTAATTTAGCGTCTACAAAAAATGAATTAAATGAAGGCTATTGCCATAGATGATGAACCGATTGCATTAGAAATCATAACCTCGCATGCCGCCAAAGTCCCTTTTTTAGATTTAAAAGAGACTTTTGTAAATGCATTTGAAGCCGCAAATTACATGCAGCAACACAAACTCGATGTTATTTTTCTTGACATCAAAATGCCAGACATTACGGGAATAGATTTCTTGAAGAGTCTGAAAAATCCACCGATGGTAATATTTACAACAGCTTACTCAGAACATGCTGTACAAAGTTTTGAACTAGATGCCATAGATTATCTCCTGAAACCGTTTTCGTTAGCCAGGTTTTTAAAAGCTTGTAATAAAGCGCAAGAACAATACCATTTTAAAAATGGAAACATAGAAAAAGCAGCAGCTTATATCTTCGTAAAAGATGGATACGAACAAATAAAAGTGTCGCTCAAGGATATCCTTTACATTGAAGCATCCGGAAACTACACCCTAATTCAGCTTCAAGATTCGATGATTAGTTCTCGAATCACAATTAATGAATTGGCTACTTTATTGCCGCAAGACTGTTTCATTCGTTGTCATAGGGCATTTATTGTGCAGAAAAGTAAAATTAACAGGTTTGATAGAAATCAGATCGTTATTGGTCAAAAAACCATCCCAATAGGCGCCACTTATTCAGGAATTCAATTAATTTAAAAATAGTAAAATGAGATTTCAAAATCCGCTCAACGGTAAGATGTGCGTAAAACTTATAAATAGCGGGAAAAACAATTTTTTTCAAACACGCTTAACATTATCTTTGCGGCATGGCTAGCAAATTAAAAAATCTATCAGATTTTTCTCAAACAACCGTTCCGAATGGAAAAAATTTCAAGTTTGGCATCTTGGTTTCCGAATGGAATGCGGAAATTACTGGTGTTTTATATCAAGGGGCGTTCAATACGCTTTTGGCACACGGAGTATTAGAGGAAAATATTTTTTCCTACCCAGTACCCGGAAGTTTTGAGTTGAGCGGTGCAGCAGATATTCTTTTAAGTAAAAAAGCAGCACTAGATGGAATAATTTGCTTGGGTTGTGTGATCCAAGGCGACACCAAACATTTCGATTTTATTTGTAATGCAGTTGCAGATGGCGTTACAAATGTTGGTATTAAATATAGCAAACCTGTTGTTTTTGGCGTCCTTACCACCAACGACTTTCAACAAGCAAAAGACCGAGCTGGAGGTAAACATGGAAACAAAGGAGATGAAGCCGCAGTTACAGCGCTTAAAATGGCCGAATTTTCAGCGATTATTTAGTGCCTACATTGATAAAATTTTGTACATTGTGCCTCGTAACCAAGTGGTTTGATTCTTAAACCATTCCTGATTAAAAAACGATGAAAAAAATAGCAATTCTTTTGTTGGCAATATTTTCTACAATAACCATTTTAGAATCTTGTTCATCGAAAATTTGTCCTGCGTACAGTTCGTATCCGCAAGGAAGAAGACATCGGAACTAATAAAATTTTTCTTCTTTTCCTTAAGAACATTTCCCGACCTATAAGGTTATCTCAAAAAAATAATTATGTCTATGAATTGGGTACAATTAACATCAGAACAGCAATTGGCTGATATAAAAAAAGCAGATGGATACAGTGTCATCTTTAAACACAGTACAAGGTGTTCAGTGAGCATGATGGCCAAACGAACATTTGAGCGGGATGGTGATGTAATTCCACAAGATGCAATACTTTATTTTTTAGATTTAATTGCATTTCGCGATCTATCTAGACAAGTTGCAGAAATGTTTGACGTGCAGCACCAGTCGCCACAAGTTTTGCTAATTAATAACGGCGAATGTGTACTAGAAGCGTCTCATAGCGATATCTCTGCTGATGAAGTGGCCGAGACAATGGCTGCCTAGGTAAGATTTAATATGTAAAAATTAGGATCAAATTTAATGTGTTAAGTATTAAGAATAAAGCACCAAAGCAACGAATGAATGTGTTTGAAATCTTAGTTCATTTCATTACCAGGTGTGCTCGACTTTTAAAACCGATACCTCTAAACCCGACACGTCAACAGCACAACATCCAGTTTAGTTTTACCTACGGTTATCTAAAAAAAGTTGTGCGAATGCCGATTTCTATGTAAGCCAGGCTTATTTTCTTGCTCCGCTACAGTTAAACGTTCATAAATTTCTATGCGCAGATCTGGCTCCAATTCTTGTAAAATTAAACTTAGCGTGGTACTCATTATTCCTGCGCCAATCAGCAAGACATCCGCTACATCGGTATCCTTGTTATAATCTTCTTTTAACATCTTTTTCTAAGCAAAGTGCAAATGTAAAACGATTTTATTATATTTTAAATAGTAGAATAGAACCGATCTAAAATGTTGCCTAACATTTTCTAAGTGAAAACATCTCCTAAAAAATATACCGGATACTTTTCTTTATATCGGGATGTAAACTAAAATGCACCGGACAAGTATTAGCCGAGTGCTCAATAATTTTTTTAATCTTATCCGTGTAGTCGTTTTTTGGGAAAGTAACGTCAATCGCAATTTCACAAACCCGTCTCGGACTTTCTGCCATAAATTTGGTGACATCAGCACTGGCTCCATCAATACTAAATCCATGTTCTTGAGCAGCTATTCCAATAACAGTCAACATACAGTTTGCGAGAGAAGTAGCCAACAAATCGGTAGGAGAAAATGCTTCTCCTTTACCTTTATTATCAATTGGCGCGTCGGTAATGATCTCATTACCAGATTTTAAATGAACGGATGCAGTGCGCAAATTGCCTTGATAAATAACTTTAGAAGTAGCCATAGTTTTGTTATTAAGACACAAGATTACATTTTCTTTACGCGATTTTCCAACCAAATCATCAAGTTTACTAAATAAAAACATTACAAGGAGGCAACATGTGTAAACTCTAAATTTACCCAACTTATGCTTAACTTTGCTTTATGATTGATTTACCGGTAATACCATCGAGCGCGGAAAAAGCACGCAAACCCAATTGGTTGCGCGTTAAATTGCCTGTAGGCAAGGAATATGCGCAAGTTAGAAGCTTGGTGGATGAACACAAGTTACACACCATTTGCGAAAGCGGCAATTGCCCAAATATGGGTGAATGCTGGGGCGCCGGTACAGCAACTTTTATGATCTTAGGAAATATATGTACTCGAAGTTGTTCCTTTTGTGCCGTTGCGACGGGTAGACCAATGGCTGTAGATGTGGATGAACCAAATCGAGTGGCGAATTCCGTAAAATTAATGGGTGTAAAGCATTGTGTAATTACTTCTGTAGATAGAGACGATTTAAAGGATGGCGGATCTATTATATGGGCAGAAACGCTAAAGGCCATTAGAAGAGAAAGTTCTTCTACAACCCTGGAAACCCTAATACCAGATTTTAGAGGGATTTGGGACAATTTATACAGGGTGTTAGAGGAGCGACCGGAAGTGGTATCGCACAACATGGAGACGGTAAAAAGACTAACAAAACAAGTAAGAGTGCAGGCGAAATACGATAGAAGTTTAGAGGCTTTGAATCGCATATATAAGGCAGGTTTGCGAACTAAAACAGGTATTATGTTAGGTTTAGGAGAAACAGAACAAGATGTATTTGAGGCCATGGAAGATTTAGTAGAAAATGGCGTTCATATTTTAACACTCGGACAATATCTACAACCAACAAAAAACCATCATCCTGTGGTAGACTGGATTCATCCTGATACATTTGCCATGTATAAAGAGGTTGGACTACAAAAAGGATTCAAATACGTAGAAAGCGGCCCTTTAGTGAGATCCTCTTATCACGCAGAAAAACACCTCTTCCATATCGACGGAATTTCCTAACTTTAGATTTTTGAGAACTTTTGATAGATTTTATTATCAGCGAGTTAGCTTGAAACAATACCATAACTTTTTTGTTAACTAAAAAGCTTACATACCTAATTAGTGAATTCTTTAAAAAAAACCATCCCCACCGAGTCAGAGCTCGTAATGGCACTCCAAGAGAGAAATCCCGAGGTGCTTAAGACAATATACGCCATGTATTCTGGTTCCCTCTATGGCGTAATTTCTCGTATCATAGTCCATGCTGAAGTCGCAGAAGATGTTTTGCAAGAAACCTTTGTAAAAATATGGCAGTCATCGTCCCAATACGATAGCAATAAAGGTCGTCTATTTACCTGGATGATGAACATTGCGCGTAATTTATCTATTGATAAACTCCGATCTAAAGATTTTAAGAATTCTTCCAAAAACCAAGATATTGAAAATAACGTAGGTTATATTGACAATCACAACAAGGTAACCTTTAATCCGGATACACTGGGTTTAAAGCAACTTGTAGAAAATCTGAAGCCTGATTTGCAGGCTGTTTTAAATCTGGTATACTACAATGGCTACACTCACGTAGAAACTGCAGAAAAACTAGCACTACCTCTAGGTACGGTTAAAACAAGGGTGAGATTGGCAATTATTGAACTTAGAAAGAATTTTAATTGAGCGTGGAAAATATAAAAGCATATATCGAAACCGGAGTACTTGAACAATATGTTCTTGGAGATTTGTCTCCAGGAGAAATGGTACAAGTAGAGACAATGGCTGTACAGCATAAGGAAATTAGAGATGAACTGGATGCTATAGAACAATCTTTAGAAAGATTTGCCAACAAAAATGCTGTTCAGCCTCCTGCAGATGTAGAAAAGAAATTATTTTTGAAACTTGGACTTAACGAATATTTAGTTGAGCAAGTTGAGGATTTTGCCGCGCCGAAGGAGCCTAAGACTGTCCCGCTAAAAGCAAGTAATACGCACGTTAGGTTATTGAGATTTGCCTTGGCAGCTTGCGTTGCGTTGTTGGTTGTTAGTGTGGCTGCGTTGTTTGTAACCTACAATAAATTAACTAATGCGCATGAACAAATTGCATCCTTAAATCAAAACAATCAAAAGTTTGCAGCTACAGTTAGTCAATTAGAATTTAAGAATGATGGTTTAAGCCAGGCCGTTGCGGTAAATTCTAGTAAAGATTGGGCCACTATTCGATTGGCCGGGGTAAAAGAGACTCCTTCAGCCAATATGGATGTGTATTGGAATAGGCAGAAAAAAGAAGTCGTAATTAATTATACAGCGATGAGTTTGCCTATTACTGATAAAGCACATCAATATCAGCTTTGGGCCTTGGTGAATGGAAAGCCTGTTAGTTTAGGTGTTTTTGGTGGGAAAGATGAACCGCAACATGCCACGTTAAAGATGGAGGGTATAGAGATTGCCCAAGCGTTTGCGGTAACTTTAGAGCCTATGGGTGGAAGCACATCGCCAACCATGGAAAAAATGATAGTTATGGGAAGTGTTTAAGATTTTTTAAAACAATAAAGTTTCTAAGGAATTAAATCCGAACTCCTCGAATAAAAAAGCTCTTGGTAAATTCAAGAGTTTTTTTGTTCGAGGTTTTTTTTTGAAAAATTAGGCCTGTTGTAATTTTCTAACCATTGACAGTATTATCTTTTTCGGAACGAATTTTACCATGTGCATCGCAAATCTCTGGCCGAATCCAAGCCCGGCCAAAACATTTAATTTTCCCAGCAGCATACCATTATAACCTTGTTCTGCCACTCTTTTAGCAGTCGCAGTTTTACTAAACATAACTGTTTTATCCATTCCAGAACGTTCGCCGAAGTTGCTTTCTGTGGCGCCGGGCATTAAATTTGTTACCGTAATTTTGGTATCGTGTAGTTCTTCGGCAATTGCATTACTAAAAGAAGTAACGTAGGCTTTGGTTGCAAAATAAACAGCCTGTCCCGGACCCGGCATTAAGCTAGCTGTAGAAGAAACATTTAGAATCCTACCTTCGTTGCGCGCTACGAAATCAACTAAAAAATAATGTGTTAGCTCTGTTAAAGTAAGCACATTGACTCCAACCATAGCTGAATCCTGAAGTATATCACGATCAGAAAATTTACCCATACCACCAAATCCTGCATTGTTAATTAAATAGTCCACCTTAATTTTAGCAGCTATCACTTCTTCATAAACTTCTTTTGCTGCGCCAATTATCGAGAGGTCTTTTTCAATAACGAAAACTTTAATAGTGTATTTCTCCTCCAACGTTGCTTTTAAAGCATTTAATTTTTCTTTACCTCTTGCAACAATAACAAGATCGCCCCCTCGAGATGCATGTATTTTAGCAAATTCTTTACCAATGCCGCTACTTGCCCCTGTAACTAATGCTGTCTTTTTCATCTTTATTTTTGAGTGATATACCTTAAATACTGGCGAGTTTTCTAATTTCTTTTGGAACGCTCTTTGCAACTGCAGAAGCCGAAACGACGAAGCTTTTTTTGCATAGAACGTCTCCTGCTTTTCCGTGAACATAACAGCCCATAATTGCTGATTGTTTAGCATTATAGCCCTGGGCGATAAATGCAGCAATTATTCCAGTTAAAATGTCTCCCATTCCACCTTGTGCCATAGCAGGATTGCCTGTCGGATTTATATGCGCAGTTCCATCTGGTAAACAAACAAAAGTAAACTGGTTCTTTAGCACGATAACCACGTTTAAATCGGCGGCTTTTTGTTTGGCAGTTTTAACCCGCGCCCACCAACTTTCATGTTCACCAAACAACCTGTCGAATTCTTTTACATGTGGAGTGATTACCGAATTTGCCGGAATCTTTGCCAACCATTCCTTTTCAGCTGCAAGCATATTTAAAGCGTCTGCGTCTATAACCATTGGCTTCTGTAAAGCAAATAAACGCTCCACTAGCTGTGTATTTTCTACAGAGACACCTAATCCAGGTCCAACAGCAATCACTTGATATTTGCTTGGGTCATCCACGCTAGTATATTCGTCTCGAGGCATCGCCATCACCTCCGGCAGCATCGTATTTAAAGCGGTAAGGCCGCTGTACGGGATGCAAGCTGTCGTGAGCCCTGCTCCTGCATTTAAACAAGCAGTGGAACATAACAAAGCAGCACCTAGGGTATTTTCATTCCCGGCGACAATTAGTACATGACCATAAGTCCCTTTATGGCTAAAAATTCTTCTCGGTTTCAACATTGATTTGATGTCCTTTCGCTCTGTTAAAAAAAAGGTCGTCGACACAGTTTTTAAGTATTTTTCGCTTAAACCAATGTCTACTGTACAAAAATATTGACTTGCGGTAACCGATTCGGGAAAGAAAAAATTAATTTTCGGACGTTGGAAACAGATGGTTTTATATGCGTTAATGCCGTTGTAATTTCTAGGCAACTCGCCATCTGCAAAAAATCCTGAGGGAATGTCAACCGAGTATATCTTGTTGGCTAGGTTATTAAGTTTACTCACCAGTAACTCAAAATCGCCCGTTAATGGTTTATTTAAACCCGAACCAAAGATGGCGTCGATAATGATCGCATTTCGATGTACGGAAAACTCATCAACGTTTGTTATGAAAAAAACATCTACATTTCTGGTTTTCAATCGTTCCAGATTGATCGTGAAATTCTCGCTTTGTTTTTCTGAAAAATCTACAACATTAACCGATATCTCGCTAAACCCTCTAGCAATAAAAGCCCTTGAAATTGCCAATCCATCACCCCCATTATTGCCTTTTCCACAAAAAACTGCAATAGGTGTATCCGTGGTTGGTCCATCTAGCAAAAACGAATCAACAAAAGCATTTGCAGCCCTCTCCATCAATTTTATAGATGTTGTGGGGACATTTAAAATGGTAAATTCATCTGCATTGCGCATCTGCGCTGATGTAAGCAAAGTTTTCATAATTGTAACGTATCTGAAAAGAATAGTAAGTACAAGGTTAACAATGAAAACCTATTTTAGATTTCTTTTTAAAAACAAATACCTCACTAAAAATTTTATAGGATTGCTTTAGATTGGGTCATTATAATCATTTTTTAATATCTTGCAGACGTACACCAACTTCAATTTTATAAACTTTCCTAGATGAAAATTTATTACTTAATTGCCCTAACTGCGCTCCTTTATACCGGTTCTAATGCGCAATCAATCATAAATGAAACCGAGCCTGGCGGAAATGAACTCGCTATCTCTAATAAGCTAATTGCCATTATTCCAGAACCTGTATCGATTGTAAAAAAACCGGGATTGTTTACGCTGCCAAGCAACGTAATTATCCATTCACCTGCATCTGTAAATCTTACGGAATGTGTCCAATTTTTAAAAGATCGAATAACTAATGCTACTGGAAGTTTCGTAGGGACGACTATTGGAAGTCAGCACGCCACTATCAATTTAATACTGAACAAACAACAGGATCCGCAACTTGGTACAGAAGGTTATAAACTAAATGTAACAACCACTACAGTAACAATTACTGCAAACCACGCTAACGGAATTTTTTATGGCATACAATCGTTTTTACAGCTTTTGCCTCCAGAAATAGAAAGCAATGAGATAGTTAAGAACATAAATTGGCAAGCACCTTGCGTATCGATCGTGGATTATCCAAAACTAGGTTGGCGTGGATTGATGTTAGATGTGTCGAGACATTTTTTTACAAAAGAGGAAGTTAAGCAATTTATTGACGGAATGGTTCGCTACAAATACAATGTTTTGCATTTGCACCTGACAGACGATGAAGGTTGGAGAATAGAAATTAAAGGATTTCCAAAATTGACCGACGTTGGTGCTTGGAATGTTAAAAAGATTGGCACATTCGGCAATTTTATTCCTCCGACAGCAGACGAACCTAAAGATTACGGAGGTTTTTATACGCAAGAAGACATTAAAGAACTGGTTGCTTATGCGCAAGAACGTTTTGTTAATATAATGCCAGAAATAGATGTACCGGGACATAGTTTAGCGGCAATTGCCTCTTATCCAGAGCTATCCTGCACCGCAGATGCCGTGAATTACAGAGTGCGCTCTGGTGAGGAAATAATGGATTGGAGCCATGGAGCACCGCCAATTGGGCTGGTAGATAACAGCCTTTGTCCGGCCAAAGAAAATACCTATGCGTTCTTAGATTCGGTCATTACACAAGTGGCAAAGCTGTTTCCTTTTGAATACATACACATGGGCGGAGACGAGGCCGCACATAATTTTTGGGAAAAAGATCCAATGATTAAAGAATTAATGAAACGCGAAGGCTTAAAAACTATTCCTCAAGTACAGGCTTATTTTGAAAAACGAGTTGAAAAAATTGTAAATGCAAAGGGCAAAAAATTTATGGGATGGGATGAGATTTTGGAAGGTGGCGTTTCACCCTCGGCATCTGTAATGAGTTGGAGGGGAAGTAAGTACGGAATAGATGCTTCTAAAGAAAAACACAATGTGGTAATGACCCCAACAGATTATTGTTATTTCGATTATATGCAGGGCGATGTAGTTACCGAACCAAAAGTTTATGCTTCATTAAGGCTGAACAAAGTGTATCAGTTTAATCCTATCCCGGAAGGCGCTGACCCAAAATATATTTTAGGAGGGCAAGCAAACTTATGGACTGAGCAGGTTTATAATCTTAGACAGGTGGAATACATGCTTTGGCCGCGTGGCTTCGCGATGGCAGAAGCTCTTTGGTCTCCGTTGGAGAAAAAAAATTGGACCTATTTTGTTGATAAGACGGAAGAGCAGTTTAAGCGATTAGATTTTAGAGAAACCAAATATTCTCCTGCCATGTTCGACCCGATTATAACTGTAAAAAAAGCAGCAGGTGGTCAACTTATGATTGATCTTGCGACGGAAGTAAACGGGCTAGACATTTATTATAGTTTTGACAATTCTACACCGGATTATTTTTATCCAAAATTTAAAGCGGCAGTTGCAGTACCTAAAGATGCGAGTTTAATGCGCATTATTACCTACCGAGGCAAAAAGCCAGTGGGTAGGCTATTAAGCATTACCGTGAACGATTTAAAGACCAGAACTAAATAACGCTTAAATAGCTTTCTAAAATTTCTAGGTAAGCCATTATTTTATGAAAATAAATTTTTGGCGCTTTAACGCGCGCTACACTATCTTTTCTCGTCAAAAAACTTAGAAAAGGGTGTCGCGATGATCGTTAACGCAATTAGAATTTGATTAAAAGAAAAATTGAAGCCAATGACCTATTTACAGGCGTTTGCCCTTCAACAGTTTGCAGCAACTTTTGAGCGAAATTTTTAAGTTTATATATTTGCCGTAGTATTCCAAACCAACTGTAATGGGAACAAATTAATTAGCTAGGTATTTGATAGCCATTTAGCTAGATGCTAGTCGATGGCTTTTATTTTTGTGACGATAAAAGTAACCAATAGTCCAAAACAGGCAATTAGCGCGTATGAATATCTGAGGTTGAACAATCCGGATACAAAGCCAATAAGTGGCGGCCCCATTAAAAACCCCAAATAGCTGATGCTGGACACCATTGCAAGCGCCATCCCAGAAGATACTTTTTTAGTATTACCGGCCACGCTATAAACCGTTGGCACAATACCCGAAACGCCAAGTCCAACGAGCATAAACCCGAAAGTTGCAGCGGGTAGATAAGGAAAAAATACAGAGATAAAAAGCCCAACAGATGCCGTGAGGCCACTGAATTGAAGTGTTTTCTTACGCCCAAATTTAGCAACAAATCTATCTCCGAAGAATCTGCCCAACGCCATCATAATCATAAAAGACGCGTAGCCCAGAATTACAATAGATTTGGGCGCCATTACTATCTTCTCAAAATAAATTCCGCTCCAATCAAACATCGCACCCTCTGTGGCCATGCTGCAAAATCCTATAATTCCTAACTGAAGCAATATGCCTTCGGGCTTTCTAAAAAACTTGGGCTTTCGCTCTGTCCTAGCTTCTCTTCCTGGAACGAGATATTTATGGTTTAGCAATATATTTATCCATATTAATACCGCAATAATCCAATAGTGGTAATAAGGTGAAATGCCTAAATTTATCATTAATAAGGCAATAAGCGCACCAGCAAAATTTGCCAAACTCCATGCGCCGTGGAAAGAGGTCATAATGGGCTTCATAAATAACTTCTCTGCCTCAATTCCTTGCGTATTTACAGAAATGTTGCACATATTTCCTATCACACCAAATAAAAACAAAAAAGCAGCCAACTGCCAATCTGCACTGGCTAAACCAAGGTTTGTAAGGGCGATGACATAAAGCGGCGCCGCGATGGTAAGTATCTTCCTACTGCCAAATTTAGTAACCAATTTCGCCGATATCGGCATGGTACATAACTGACCTGCCGGAAGTGCCAAAAGAAGCGCACCAAATTGTGCATCCGTTAAATGTAGATGTTCCTTTATTTCCGGAATGCGACTTGCCCAAGAAGCAAATGCAACGCCTTGCCCTACATAAAATAAAGAAACAGCCACCCGAATTCGGCTTATTGATACTTTTACGGGATCGGCGATGGGATTTATCAATACTATAAAGAAATTTTTTAATGAAGTAAATTTAGTAGCGAATAACTAATTAGGAGCAGTTACCAATCAGCGGTACAGATGGCCACGGATTAACTGCTGGAGTTCAAACAGATTTAAGAATGTTCATATTAAGCTTATTTAGGCATACTTCGTCGATTCAATCCTTAAGGAAGGATCTAATTGTTTCTCAGTTTGTTCGGTTACCATTCGTACGTTGCACTTGGCAATTGCTGCTGTTTTTTTCAGGATACTAAATATGTATCGCCCTATTGTCTGTTGCAGCCATCGCTGCCTCTCTAAACGCCTCGGTAAAAGTTGGATGCGCATGAGACACGCGAGCAATGTCTTCAGCCGAAGCTCTAAACTCCATGGCGAGTACCGCTTCTGCAATCATATCAGCAGCTCTCGGTCCAATCATATGAACACCCAAAATCTCATCTGTTTCTGTGTCGGCCAAAACCTTTATAAAACCGTCTGTATCCATACTTGCTTTTGCCCTGCCACTCGCCTTAAACGGAAATGAACCAGATTTATATTTAATGCCCTTTTCCTTTAACTGCTCTTCGGTTTGCCCGACCGAAGCGACCTCCGGCCAAGTGTAAACTACACCAGGAATTAGATTATAATCGATGTGGGGTTTTTGTCCGACAAGCTGTTCTGCAACCAAAGTTCCTTCATCCTCGGCTTTGTGCGCGAGCATTAGCCCATCAACCACATCTCCAATGGCATAAACACCTGGAACAGACGTTTCTAAATGTTCATTAACCGGAATTTTCCTACCTCTTTCTGTCACTATTATCCCAATTTTATCTAATCCTAAGCCATCCGTATAAGCTGTTCGTCCAACCGCAACAATACAATAATCGGCGGTAAGTTTCAATTCCTCACCCTTCGCATCGGCTGCAGTTACTGTAACTACTTTTCCCTTAACCGTAGCGCCAGTAACTTTGTGGTTCATGAAGAATTCCATGCCCAAAGATTTCTTCAATACCCGTTGGAGTTCCTTGCCCAAGCTAGCATCCATATTACTTATGATAGACGGTAAAAACTCTACAACAGAAACTTTAGTTCCCAAACGAGCGTAAACAGAACCTAGTTCTAAGCCAATTACGCCTCCGCCAATCACAACCATGGTTTTTGGCACTTCTTTAATATTTAGTGCTTCGGTCGAGGTGATAATCCTATCTTTATCTACGTTGATAAAAGGCAAAGTGGTAGGTTTAGAACCTGTAGCAATAATTACATTTTTTGCTGATAACTGTTCTGTAGATCCATCGTCTTTAGTTACTAACACAGTATTTTTATCGATAAAAGAGCCGATCCCTTGTACAGAATCTATCTTGTTCTTTTTAAACAGATAGGTAATTCCTGCGGTATTTTGCGCCACCACATCGTCTTTTCTGGCGATCATTTGTGGCATATTTACTTTTAAATTTTTAAGCTCGATGCCATGAGTGGCAAAAGTATGAGCCGCATTATGATAGTGCTCAGAAGAATCTAACAATGCCTTTGACGGAATACATCCCACATTTAAACAGGTGCCGCCAAAAGTTTTATGTTTTTCTACTACAGCTACTTTTAATCCAAGTTGTGCACAGCGAATTGCCGCTACATAACCACCCGGACCAGAACCAATAACTACCACATCGTACTGCATAATTTCTCTAATTTTACGCCGCAAAGTTAACGAAAAAACAGGCAACACAAAATAGAAGAGTAGGGAAAGCTCAAATTTATGAATGGATTAGTTAGGATGAAAGAACTACTTGTTCGACGATAAACGTTTACATCTATCTCGGCAATACCTCAAATAAGAACAATTGCTGCACCTGCGTTTTCGAAAAATTGTTATCCACACAAAAAATTAAACTCTTGTGTCCATTTGGTAAACTCGGGCCAAAAGTCATCCCCTCGAAATTATCTATATGCCTATTCAGACTATCAAAATCAAAAAGCAAGCGTTTTTTTAAAACTTTTGGTGGCTTATTCTTAAAAGATAGATTGGCCATTTGATTTTCTGCTCCTTTTGTGTCAACTATGTAAACTTTAATGAAACTATGGTCGACATTTCCTTTTGCCCAGGCCCTTTCCATCACCAATAATTTATCATCGTTAAGGGCGAGTATTTCGGAAATTCCGTTAACGTTCCAATCCATATCTACCGCTGGCTTAATGGGCAAAGCATCTAAATTATACGCATACTGGCTCGTATTTTTTTTACTCGCCACATCAAACTTTAGAATTCTAGTTAACGCTCCCGAAAATTCGAAACTTGCTTTTTCACTGTCCTCATACCGCGGTTCCTCCAAACTGACAAATAATGCCTGGTAATTGTTGGTATAACTCAATCCTTCAAAAACCGCATTTTTCCGAGGACCAGAATCAGTTTTCATAAAGTGATAACCGCGCGGTAAAGGGATAGTATCTAGAAAAAAGCCTTCACCGCTCATAAATGTTAAGGATGGTTGGACGATCACGTATCTAAAACTGAAAATCTCCTTTCTCCCTCGCTGCTCCATACAAAACTGTTTTTTCTCGGATTGTATCTAATTGATTCTGCATCAGGTTTTACCGTTTTATCTGTCCCAAGTTTTGGATAAGATTTACCATTGGGCTGGAGCAAATTCGTAACCTTTATAAACCCAACAGAATCTATCTTGTTACTCGAGATGAATATTTTTGCGGTATAAAATCGCGCCGGACTTCTTTGAGAAGGATCATCACTTATAATGTAATATTGATTTTTTTTCTCATCGTAATCTATCCCAGATAATCCACCAACAATTGTATTGTTATAATTTAGGTTGTACGGAACAACATATTCGCTCAAAAATTTAATCGAACTGATGTTATTTTTTTCACCTAGGTTAAGCCCAGCCTTTTTAAGGCTACAGGAACAGAAAGCCAGTGGCAATAGAAAAAGGGCAAAAGGTTTAGACGAATACTTTTTCAACACTTGGAATTTATTTTACAATGATAACAAAAAACCAGGTTTAAAGTATCTAGAACCATTCGCCATCTACTACTTTGCTCTTCCCACTACCTGGTAAGAAATATTATCCCCGTCAACAACCTGCTCGTAGTACACGCCATCTGGAGAAATGTACAAGGTTTCGTTTTTAATGGTAATTTCTTGGCTATCGGGAGGCAACTGCTTTACTATATCTCCAATTTGATGGGTATCAACCAAACCGTCACTTGTGTTTAAAACTCCATCCTTGCCTGCAACTACATAAACTGTTTGATTATCTGAATTAACTTTTTCGGTGTAATAAACGCCTTTATATTCGTAATAATCGGTACCGTTTATAGCTATTGATTTTGCACCAGATGGCAAGGTGGGAACATCAGCACCAACCGGAGGCACTACAACCTCATAACTGTTTTGGAATGGCCTATAAAACAACCCACCGTAATAATAATATTGTTGATCCCCATAATAGAATGGATAGTACCCGTATGGCAAAATATTCAATCTGAAACCAATAAATGGTCGATAAAAATTATAATAACCATAATATGCAGGACGATACCGATAAGATGGCCTATAATTTTGTCTATAACCCCTGTTTGAGTAACCGTAACTTGATCGCTGTACGCCATTATACGACCTACTAGATTGAATTCTCTGAGGCGCAGACCGAACCGATGGCGCTCTGGACACGCTTGCGCCACCTCGGCTACCGCCCCCTGACCTACTTGGGCGTTGTGCTGACGCATTATTATGCACTAAAAACGAAAAACTAAAAGTGAGGATTAAACCTACTATTACGGAGTTGAAAAGCCTTTTCATTGTCTTATTTATTTGCTTATAAAGACGTGATAAACCCAAAAAAGATTATAAAAATGAACACGGAATTTAAAAAAATGATAATTTAATGACTAGCCACAAATCTTTTAAAAATTTGATGGTTTATCTCCATATTAGTTTAGCATCCAAATGCATATATTTAGCAAATCTTGCAAAAAACCACATTCGATGAAGCCATTAAAAATTTTCGCACTAGCAGCTTTTACGTTAATTTCAATCCACCTTTCTGCCCAAGAAACAGATTCTGCCTATGTAAAGGCGCACTACACGAAAGTGGAAAAACAGATAACCATGCGAGATGGTATAAAGTTGTTTACCTCAATCTACATCCCCAAAGATAAAGGTGTAAAATATCCATTTCTTATTAACAGAACGCCTTATACAGTCTCACCTTATGGTGAAGAATATAAAAAAAGCTTAGGAAACTTTCCTGCAGAAATGAGGGAAGGATTTATTTTCGTTTATCAAGATGTAAGGGGAAAATGGATGAGTGAGGGAACTTTTGAGGACATTAGACCTCAAACAACCACCAAGAAAGGAACCGATGAAAGCACTGACACTTACGATACAATAGATTGGTTGGTAAAAAACGTTTCGAACAATAACGGCAAGGCGGGCATTTATGGTATTTCATATCCCGGTTTCTACTCTACTACTTCGTTGCCAAATGCCCACCCTGCATTAAAAGCAGTTTCTCCACAAGCACCCGTTACCGACTGGTTTAGAGGGGATGATTTTCATCATAAAGGTACCTTTTTTATGATGGATGCGTTTAGCTTCATGACGACATTTGGTGTTCCAAGACCAAAGCCCATCACACCAGACCAAGGGCCAAAAGGCTTTAAATTCCCAATAGAAGACAATTATAGGTTCTATTTAGAAACGGGTTCACTAAAAAATTTAAAAGACAAGTACATGGGCGATAGCATTAAGTTTATTAATGACCTATATGCGCATGCAAACTTAGACACTTTTTGGAAAGCTAGACTCATTTTACCACACTTAACCAACGTTAAACCGGCTGTTATGGTAGTGGGAGGATTTTTCGATGCGGAAGACGCTTACGGAACTTTTGCGACGTACAAAGCCATAGAAAAGCAAAACCCTACCGCTAAGAACATTCTTGTAGCGGGCCCATGGTTTCACGGGGGCTGGGTTCGTGGTACGGGAAGTAGTTTTGGAGATATCAATTTTCAACAACCGACGAGCACTTACTATCAAGAAAACATGGAATTGCCGTTCTTTAAATACTACTTGAAGAATGAAGGAGATTTCAATCCGGCAGAAGCGACCATCTTTGTTACGGGCAGCAACGAATGGAAGAAATTTAAAACTTGGCCGCCCGCTGATACAACTTCAAAAAATTTGTACCTCCAACCTCAGGGAAAAATGAGCTTTGACAAGGTTGGTAGAACCGACAGTTGGGATGAATACGTAAGTGACCCAAATCATCCAGTACCTTATCAAGAAGGTGTGCAAGCAAGACGCACCAGAGAATATATGATTGATGATCAGCGTTTTGCAGAACGCAGGCCTGATGTTATGACTTACCAGACAGCACCATTAACTGAAGACATTACTGTTACTGGACCTGTATCGGCCAATCTGTCTGTCTCTACAACCGGTACAGATGCAGATTATGTAGTAAAGTTGATAGACGTCTATCCAGAAGATACCCCTGCGCCAGATCCCAATCCAAAAAACATTATTATGGGTGGCTACGAAATGCTTGTAAGGGCAGAAATTATGCGCGGAAAATATCGCAATAGTTTCGAAAAACCTGAGCCTTTTATACCCAACCTAATTACTAAAGTTGCGTATCCACTGCCAGATGTTGCGCATACTTTTAAAAAAGGCCATAAAATTATGGTTCAAATTCAAAATTCATGGTTTCCGTTGGCAGATAGAAATCCACAGAAATTTATGGATATTTATAAGGCAGAACCATCAGATTTTCAAAAAGCAACTCAGAAAATCTATCACGATGTGTCAAACCAATCTTACATTACATTGCCGATTTTAAAATAGTCAAATGAAGTATCTAATTTTGTTGTCTGCTGCATTACTTACTAGTTTTTGTGCACAGGCGCAAATGCTAGGGAAGCATACTGAGAACACTCATGCAGACAGTTTACGTGGAACATTAACTCCATTACGGACCTGTTACGACATCAATTATTATCATTTAGATGTTAAAATAGACATCGACCAGAAATTTATTAGCGGTAGCAATGAGTTTCGATTTACAGCAACACAAGATTTCCAAAAACTACAATTTGACCTGTTTAGCAACCTGAAAGTTGAAAAAATTGTTTTCAAAGGTGAGGTGATTCCCTTTACAAGAGCGTTCGATGCTGTTTTTATAACTTTCCCAGAAATTCTTAAAGAAGGTAGTAAAAATGAGTTCATCGTATTTTATTCTGGTAATCCAATTGTTGGGAAAATGCCACCTTGGGATGGGGGATTCATTTTTAAGACAGATGCCGATGGCAATCCGTTCGTTTCTGTCGCATGCCAAGGTTTAGGAGCAAGCGTTTGGTGGCCAAATAAGGACCATCAAAGTGATGAGGTCGATAGTATGTTGATTAGTATTTCTGTCCCTGATACGTTAAATGAAATATCTAATGGGAGGTTGCGCAGCAAAGTTAAAAAAGCTGGTGGGTATACTCAACACAATTGGTTTGTTGCCAATCCAATAAACAATTATGATGTCACTTTTTATATTGGTAAATACGCACACTGGCAGGATAGTTTTGCAGGAGAAAAAGGAAACCTAAGTATCGATTATTGGGCACTGAAAAGGGATAGTGTGCAAGCTCGTCCACATTGGGATGCCGATGTGAAACGGATGCTAAAATGCTTCGAATACTGGTTTGGCCCTTATCCCTGGTATAAAGATGGCTATAAGCTTGTGGAAGCGCCACATTTGGGTATGGAGCATCAAAGCGCAGTGGCTTACGGCAATAAATTTAAAATGGGCTATTTAGGCAGAGACTTAAGCGGAACTGGTTACGGCTTATTATGGGATTTTATAACCATTCATGAAAGCGGGCATGAATGGTTTGGAAATAGCATCACTAGTAAAGATTTAGGTGATATGTGGATTCACGAAAGCTTTACCAATTATTCTGAAACGCTATTTGTAGACTATACTCAAGGTACGAAAGAAGGAAATGCTTACGTGATCGGATTAAGAAAAGGAATTAAAAACGACAAACCGATTATCGGGCCATACGGCGTAAATAAGGAAGGCTCCGGAGATATGTATAATAAGGGTGGAAATATCATTCACACCATCCGACAACTCATAGACGACGATGAAAAATTTAGGCAAATACTGCGCGGATTAAATAAAACTTTCTACCACCAGACCGTAATTAGTGCACAGATAGAGGGATATATTGCAAAGAAAAGTGGTTTGAAGTTAAGTAAGTTCTTTGATCAATATTTGAGACACAGTAAAATCCCTGTATTTGAGTATGATATAGCAAACGGATTGATGAGGTATAGATGGATCACGGATGTAAGTGGTTTTGAGATGCCAATCAAGGCAACTGTTGCAGGTGGAGAATTTACCTGGATCAACCCTACCAATAATTGGAAAACGATCAAAATTGCCTCAAACATAACAAAAAACACCTTCGAGCTTGATCCACAATTTTATGTAGATAGGAAGGAAGATTAAATATTTGGAATAATCCTGGGCTATGAATTTTGGTTAAAATGATAAACGAACAAAAATTTCATTCTCGCAGCATCATTGAAACTACCTTGGTTACGCTGCTATTGCTAGCTTTGATGGTAGCCACATTCGATGTATTAAGAGCTTTTTTCGGCATACTCACTTTTGCATTAATCTTCTCATTAAGTTTCGCTACACCCTATAAAAGAATGGTAAAACTATTGAACAATAGACGAAAATTAGCGGCAAGTATTTATGCAGTGTTGCTGATAGCTATAGTAACATTACCTTTTGTATTAATTATAACTACAATTGCAAATCACGTAAAAGAAGCTGAGGTTTTTATCTCCAATGCAAAATTAAATGGATTACCGCCTCTACCGAAATGGATTGCAAATTTACCACTTATTGGTAATCAACTTCAAAATTTTTGGGACAACGTTCCTTTCAATCCGCAAGAAACCATCGCACCTCATGCGCTACAACTAAAATCAGCGCTAAATCACGTGTTGACCGCCGGTACTGGAATGCTTGGTGCAACTATGCAACTCGTGCTGGGCATTATCATCTCCGCTTTTTTCTTGGCAAGTGGGGAAAAAATATTGTTACCTTTAAAAGCTGCTCTAAAACATCTTTTGGGGGCACGGGATGGCATCGAACTCTTAGAAGCAACTGGGCAAGCAGTAAAAGGCGTCTCTATTGGGGTGATGGGTACCGCATTTTTTGCAGCATTTATTTCTTGGATAGGTTTTGTAATTGCGGGAATTCCTTTTGCATTGGGACTCGCCGGACTTGTCTTTTTCGTAACTATCATTCAAATAGGACCGCTTTTAATATGGATTCCAGTAATTATTTGGTACTCAACTTTGGGACATACAGGCTACACTATATTTCTGATTATCTATGCAATAGGTGTTTTGATGATTGATGCTTTGGTAAAACCAATCTTAATTTCAAAAAGTGGTGGTCGTCTCCCTTTTTTGGTATTGTTTATCGGTGTTATAGGTGGTTTGACAGCTTGGGGATTTACCGGCATGTTCAAGGGCGCTATTGTAATGGCAATTGCATATACCGTCTTTACGAAATGGTTAGAAAACCGGAAAATAGAATTAGAATTACAAACAGTACATAATTTGGAAGAATAAATTAGGATGCATCATAAAATGACAACTACTTGAAAGATAAAGTCCCTTCTCTAGAACTATGTAATAGATATTTGAACATGCAAATGTGTTCTAGTTACGATGATTTGCAGAAAGTTTTAAAATCTGACTAAAACTGCACTCCAAAAACCCACATATTTTCTGTGTATTTTATGCTTTGACTAGCTTTATCTAGATCGTTAAACCCTGTGGTGTGTACTTTCAGCAAATTTGCATAACCAAGCTTAGTGGTATTTTGGATGTAAAAATGCTTCCACACATAAAACTTCAATCCCATTTTGGCAGAGAATCCATATCCTGCCACATTCCAATGATTATTTCTCCCAATCCCAAATAAGCGAACATCAGACCTCGGAACGAACATTCCGCCACCAAGACCCGTCTCTAAAGTAAGTGAGGTATTCCCTGCGGGCGCAACCCAAATATCGTCGTAGCGTTCTACCTCAATGTTTGCATAATTAAAGCCGTCGGTATGCTCATAAGTCAGTATGTCTTTATTGAGATTAATTTTTTCGCCGTTGTAGGTTCCCGCCAATTTTCCGGTAGGAGTATTGTCTTTCGAAATATTGGCGCCTATAGTGCCGTATATGGGTACTGTTTGAGGAATATCTACAACATATTTCATGTGATCCCAACCAATTGAAATGCTATAGTTATCTTTTATAAAAAACCCAAATCTAATGTCATACTGCGGCACACTAATTAAACCCGGGTTTAAATAGGCCCACGTTAATTTGGATTGCCTATCCTGCGCAACTACATCTTTTAGTTGAAAATTATAACCAGGCCCATTAAAAGAGATATCGCTTTTATCGTACCAAGAATGGTTATATCCCCAATGAAAAAAGAAATCACCTTTACGAGAAAAATTCCGTTTATGTTCAGGATTAAAGATACTTTTGGAAGAAATCGGAGCACTTTCGGCAGATTGCAAAACATTTTGGGCTTTAATCCCTTTACCGAAAAACAGCGCAAATAAAAAGAAAGGTATTTTTTTCACGGCGCAAATTCGTTAAAAACACCTGCTTTAGCAAAGTTTTATTTAGGCGACCCAATTTGTTCGTAAAAAAATGATTTTTAGACTTCAATCTTACGCACAAGCTGTTTCCTTTTTTAAGCAAAAAGTTTTTTAATTGTTGATGCAACATTTTAAAATTTGAAACGTCTCTATAAAGGATATTGGTTTTATATATAAATTTAGATAAAAACTCAAAAAAATGAAAATTATTTCTTCTTCGCTTTTGGTATTGTTGTTAGCTTCTTTGAGCTTTTTTTCAAAGGCACAGGACCAACCTCAGGTAAAAAACTTTTCTGCCATAGTGGCTGGCGGCCCGATAGATGTTGTGGTTACTTTAGGCAACTCTGAAAGCTGTAGATTTGAAGGGGATGCTGAAGCAATAGCCACATTACTTGCTCAGGTTGAAGGATCCACTCTGGTTATTCGTCCGCAAATGAGCTGGAAAAGCTGGGAACGTAAATATTCTGGTAAAAAAATAACAGCCTATGTAGCCGCAAAAAAATTGAGTAGCTTTACGATGAGCGGCTCTGGGAGTATGGAAGTTAAGGGAACGGTAAATGTAAGCGAACTTTCGGTTGTATTAAGTGGGTCCGGAAATTTAAGTCTATCTTCCAAATCAAAAAATATCAGTGCGGTATTAAGCGGCTCTGGAAAGCTCAACATCACGGGTGAAGCGAATGATGCAAGTATAACGCTAAGTGGCTCCACAATTTTTCAAGGTAAAGATTTTTCAGTAACAAATTTATCTGCCCAAATGAGTGGGTCGGGTGTTGTTAACATAGAGGTTAGCGACAATATTAACGCAGTAATCAGTGGATCTGCAAGTGTAAATTACACAGGCGACCCAACAGTTAAGCAAACCATTTTGGGTTCTGGAAAAGTTAGAAAGGTTTAAAAACCAACGTTGCAATTAAGCAACAAAGCGGCTTAAAATCATTTATGTAGGCAAAAAAGCTAGGTATTTTTCATTATTTGTGAAGATAAAGTACAGTTTGCATTATTAATTTGGCTAGTTTTGCCAAATATTAAGTCCTAACGTCTGACAAAATAAACTGTATGTACGACTATTTGGTTTTTTCTTTGACTGTTTTTACTGGCTTCTTCGCCATTATGAATCCTATCGCAAACGTGCCTATTTACTCATCGCTTGTAGAAGACGCCGATCTTAAAACAAAAAAAGACATTAATAAACGCGCCACGACGACTGCATTCATTATTGTATTTATCTTCATTGTTTTGGGAAAGTTTATTTTCGAGCTTTTCGGCATTACCATACCAGCGTTTAAAATTACCGGCGGAATTTTAGTCTTTTATGTAGGCTTTGAGATGCTTCAATCTCGAAAAGCTGGAGTGAAACAAATTAAAGAGCCAAATATTGATGAAAATATTGCCATTTCTCCATTGGCAATTCCGATTTTAGCAGGGCCTGGGACCATCGTTACTGCGATGAATTTTGTGGCAAGGGCATCATATATAGAAATTGCCATTACAATTGTTGTTTTTGCGTTAATGTGTTGGTTAAACTATATGGCTTTCAGTTTGAGCGAATATGTGGTAAAAAAAATAGGTACCAATGTGATAAAGGTGATCGGTAAAATTATGGGACTTATCATCGCAATCATAGGGACAAATATGGTCATAACAGGGTTAAAAACTGCCTTTAACATCTAATTCAAAATATAAACGGACGTAGCCAAGCAATTTAGAATTGTGGTTGATTAATTGCAAAACATTTTCCTTACAGCAAGGTTATCCTAATGCTTTGTACAATTTATTTCGGAGACAAATTATTGGTTTAGATTTCTTATCTTTGTGCAATTGGCAATAAAGTCGATCATAAAAACAAAAAACAGCGTAATATATGGCTAAATCTCAGGCGACATACAGTAAAAAAGAGAACGAAAAGAAAAGGTTGAAGAAGAAGAAGGATAAAGATGAGAAGAGAGAAGAGCGCAAAAACGACAACTTGAAAGGTTCTAAGCTGGAAGATATGATGGCCTACGTAGATGAAAATGGAAACATTTCTTCTACCCCACCAGACCCTAAAAAGAAAAAAATAATTAATACGGAAGACATTCAAATTGGTATTGCAAAGCAAGAAGATTTGATAGATGAAGATCCGATTAAAAAAGGAACAGTTACGTTCTTCAACGATAGTAAGGGTTATGGGTTTATAAGAAACTCGGACACGCAAGACAGCATTTTTGTGCACGTTAATGCATTGAAAGAACAGATAGGTGAAGGTGATAAAGTGAGCTACGAGATAGAAATGGGTCAAAAAGGGCCAACTGCTGTTCGTGTTAGCAAAACGCCCATAGTTAAAGCTGAGCCTAAACCGAGGCCGCAAGCTCAGGTACAGCCACCACTACAAACTCAACCTGCGGTTGAGCAAGACGATAAGGAGAAACCTGCTCCTAAAGATTAAATCATTAAAAAACCTTTTCAAATTGAGAAGGTTTTTTTTTCGATCAGCCACACCGTTTTATAAAACTTGATTCAGTAGCAAGTATAATTTAGCTAAGTTTGATCAGAAATTTGTTGTCGATAATGCTTGCGTTATTGGCGCACAAATATCAAAATTATCCACCGACAGTGATCGTGGTCGCGACATAGCACACCATTATTTTTAGACACAGAAAATCAGAGGCATCGAAGTGCGATTTGGTCACTTCAGACGCCTAAAGCAGCATTAATATATTTCGAAAAGCTTTAGAATCCGAGTTACTCCTCCAAATTCATACTTATAGCTGTATTCAACGTAGTCTCAAATCTATCCATCGCCAAGCTGCAGCTTTAGTCTCAGGTTTCGATTCAGATTGTCATTTTAAGCCTTTCGATGCCCTCTCATAAGTCTATTGGGCAAGTTGAGATTCAAAACAATAGGCCCTAACCATATCGGAGCAATTATTTTATGTATGTTGCTTTTCTAATAATACCAAACTTATCTAAAAGCAACTTTATATTACAGGTAGCATGCCTGGATATTAAAAATTTCTGAAAAAGCATAATCAAAAGACGTTTCATTCCTTTACACCTAGAAAGTGTACAATCAAGCTAAAGTCAATCAGCTGTTATCAAAAAAACCACTTTTAAATTTAAAAAAATTAAATAACGGTGTGGAATTTGATAGCAGCACGCATCATAACGGTACACACAAAAAAAACAAATATGAAAAAGCTAATTGCAATTGCACTGGTCACAGCGCTCGGACTGTCTACAGTTAAAGCCCAACAAGTAGATTTAAGAAAAAAGATTACGGTGAGCGGTGAAGCAGAGACCGAAGTTACCCCAGATATTATTTACATCGGAATTGCTTTAAAGGAGTATCTAAAAGACAACAGCAAGAAAAAAGTAGACCTCACTACTTTAGAGAACCAACTCTACTCTGCTATACAAAAAGCAGGAATAGCAAAGGAAAACTTAACAATTGATAACTTGAGCAGCTGGAATTATGCCACAGAAAAGAATAAAAACCCTGACTTCCTTGCCAGTAAACAATATCGGTTAAAGGTAAGCGACTTGAATAAATTTAATTCGATCATGGCATCAATCGATTCAAAAGGTATTGCAAGTACGAATATAGAAAGTTACGAATATTCTAAAACTGACAGCTTAAAAAAAGCATTGAAAATTAAAGCTCTACTAGCGGCAAAAGAAAAGGCGACTTATATGGTTGAAGCATTGGGAGGAAAGTTATGGCCAGTTATAGAAATTCAAGAAGGCAATGACAACACTCCCCAACCTGTATATAGGAATTTTATGATGAAGAGTTCAATGGCCGATGCAGAGAGCGCTCCCGAAATAGATTTTAAAAAAATAAAACTTAGCTTCACAGTTAATGTCGTTTTCGAAATAAAATAATCCGCATTTACATTGTTTTCAATAATTTTAATTCCTACCAATCTTTTGGTAGGTTTTTTGTTATGAGTTATATTTTACATTTCTAAACTTTATTTATGAAAAAATTAATTTACACCTTCGCCCTAATTTTTACTTTAGGAATTAGCGCTAATTCAGTTAATGCAACCGAGCGCACTGCTAAACCTGCTACAGAACTTACCACTGACCAACAAGCGAAATTAGACAGAATTACGAATCGCGTGGAGGAAATTAGAGAGATGGACAAATCTCAACTTAGTCGTTCAGAGAAAAGGGAATTGCGTAAAGAGCTTAAAGAGATGAAAAATCAAGCCAAAGCAATAGGTGGTGGAGTCTATCTTTCTGTTGGCGCAATTATCATTATTATTTTATTGTTGATCTTGATATTATAGAACAATTTAATTTTGCAAAAAAGCCCTCACAGAAAACTCTGTAAGGGCTTTTTTCTTATAAAATAAAGTCTAATCGATCCGATCAAAACCGGTATACTTAACGAGCACTTCAGGAATTTTTATTCCGTTTTCAGTCTGATAATTTTCCAGAATTGAGGCTACGATACGCGGCAGCGCCAGAGCACTTCCGTTTAGAGAATGAGCGAATTGGGTTCTGCCCTCTTTTCCTCTAAACCTAAGTTTTAAACGATTTGATTGAAAAGTTTCGCAATTAGAAACAGAAGACACCTCCAGCCAACGTTGTTGTGCCGCGCTCCAAACTTCCATATCATAAGTCATCGAAGCGGTAAAACCCATATCTCCGCCACACAATCTCAGCACACGATAATGTAAACCAAGCGCTAACAACAGTTCTTGCACATAACTACTCATTTGCTCAAGTGTTTCGTAACTTCTATCTGGATGCGTAATTTGCACAAGTTCCACTTTATCGAATTGATGAAGCCGATTTAATCCGCGAACATGCGCGCCGTAAGAACCAGCTTCCCGTCTAAAACATGGCGTGTAAGCAGTATTTTTTATAGGCAAATCTTCTTCTTTTAAAATGACATCTCTATATAAATTCGTAAGCGGAACCTCTGCTGTTGGTATCAAATAAAGATCATCTACCCCAACATGGTACATCTGACCTTCTTTATCGGGCAACTGCCCAGTTCCAAAACCCGATGTTGCATTGATCATGTGCGGAACTTGCATTTCTGTATATCCAGCAGCAATTGCTTTATCTAAAAAATAATTGATTAAAGCACGCTGTAGCCTGGCGCCTTTCCCTTTATAAACAGGAAAACCGGCACCAGTAATTTTAACGCCAAGCTCAAAATCGATGATGTTGTATTTTGCCGCCAATTCCCAATGGGGCAACGCAGCGTGGTTAAATTCTGCGGGACTTCCGTTTACCAAGACAACTTCGTTTTCCTCTGGCGTAGAACCTTTCGGAACTAAATCTCCAGGTAGATTTGGTAATTGAACAATCAAGTCAAATTGTGCTGTTTCTAGCGTTGCGTGTCGCTCACTTAAACTTTTAATTTGTTCTTTATACGCAGTAGTCGCTTGTTTAATAACATCGGCCTCGTCTCTCTTACCGTTCCGCATTAATTCGCCGATCTGCTTGGCAGCAACATTTGCCTCTGCGGAAATGCCATCTAACGAAGTTTGGGTAGAACGACGATCTTCATCTATTTTTAAAATTTGATCTACCAATTCGGGTTGGCTAAAATTACGAATAGCCAGCCGCTCTAAAACTTTCTCCCTATTCTCGCGGATATAATTAACTTGCAGCATTATTTTTTAATTTTTTCAAAGATAAAAAGAGTTACGTGTTATCCGTTATGAGTATGTATTTTTATAATGATACTCAAAACCAGCAATGCGTAAACCGCAACTTAATATGAATGGTAAATTATTCCTAGTACCAACGCCAATCGGCAACTTAGAAGACATGACTTTTAGGGCCATTCGTACATTAAAAGAGTGCGATTTAATTTTGGCTGAAGACACACGAACGAGCGCTCCGATGCTTAAACATTTCGAAATCGACAAGAAAGTTTTCTCACACCATCAGCACAATGAACACAAAGCCACTTCGGAGATTATTAAATTTTTAAAAGACGGACAAAAAATTGCCTTAATTTCTGATGCCGGAACACCTGCGATTTCTGATCCGGGATTTTTTCTCATCCGCGAAGCGATCAAAAACGACATAGCGATAGAATGTTTACCCGGTGCAACCGCATTTGTACCAGCATTAGTAAACTCTGGCCTACCGGCCGACGCCTTTGTTTTTGAAGGATTTTTACCAGTTAAAAAAGGGCGTCAAACGAAATTTAAAAAACTTTTAGAAGAAGACCGCACCATTATTCTTTACGAGAGTCCGCACAGGCTATTAAAAACGCTGGAAGAATTTGCACAATATTTTGGAGCAGATAGACAAGCATCCGTCAGCAGAGAATTGACCAAAATGTTTGAGGAAACTGTTCGAGGAACGTTGGAAGAAATAAAATCACATTTTGAAAACAATACTTTAAAAGGAGAATTTGTAATTTGCATTGCGGGTAAACCGAACGAGAAACATAAAAAAAGACATAGCGATATTGATGAAGACATCAGATAATAACTCGCAAATTTTACTAAACATGATTGAGATAGATAAGTTTTTGAGCGATGAGCAGGACGCCAAAGCAGTAGAAAAGATTATTGGTAAATTATCAGACCTTCTTACAACAGGCGAAGAGCTAATTTATATTGCGGTACAAAAAAAGCCTGCGGTAAACTTGCTTCCAGACAGTATTGTGGTAACCAATAAGCGTATTTTTTATTGCCAACCTAGCAATTTAGGACTTACAATGAATTTTAAGGATATTTCTTGGAAAAGCATAAAGGAGGTTTCTTTTAAAGAAGAAATTTTCGGCGCCAAATTTATTTGTGTCCCTTCACATGGCGAGAATATTGTGACAGACTACATTCCGAAAGTGCAAGCTAGAAAATTGAACCAAGCGGCAAACGAGCAGATCAACAATTACCACGACAGCCTATCACCGAAAAAAGCTGAGATAGAGCCCATGAAAGAGATTTTAGAGCCTGAAGCAGAAGTGCCTGAGTTTACACAACAGATAATCCAACAAAAAGATGAGAGCAATCTACCTTTCTTTACAGAGCCAGCAATAGAAGAGGAAGATGAGACTACCTTAAAACTAAGAAAGCTAAAAAATCTATTCGACAAACATTTGATAAGTCAGGAGGAGTACGATGCAAAAAAATCCAATATTTTAGACAATTTATAATGTCATTTATTTTCTCCTTAAGTAGCCTTAAAACTACTCCGCAGCGCAAGTTTTACCTATGAACGATAAACATAATTACTTACTCGCGTTGCTGAGCGCGTTTTTGCTGTGGTTGGGTTGGCCACCAATTCCTTATACGACTCCAATTCTGCTCATCGCGCTTGTCCCACTACTTATCGCCACAGATAACATTTCAAAAACGACTACAAGAAAAAAAGGCAAACGCGTCTTTTTAACTGCCGGATTAACCTTTTTAATTTGGAATACAGCATCAGTTTATTGGGTTTACAACGCTATAAAAGCTTATAATGGTGCAGCAGTGGCCATTCCGGTTTCACTTATTCCATTTTGCTTAGGTGCATTGTTGATGACTTTTGCGTTTTGGTTGTTTTACAGGCTTCAACAATTTGCACCAAAATACATCGCATACACAGGACTTATTTCTTTTTACATTGCGCTAGAGTACCTCCAACAAACATGGGATTTTGCGTTCCCGTGGATGACACTTGGAAATGGCTTATCTGGCATGCACCAGTTGGCGCAGTGGTATGATTATACTGGAGTTTATGGCGGTTCTCTTTGGATTTTGGCCAGCAATATTTTGGCTTTCGAAACCTACAATTACTTTAAATATGCCAATAAGATAGCTAAGGTTAAGCCGCCTTATATCTGGTTGGCCGTTGTGATTATACCTATTGGAATATCCTTAACTAAATACAATACGGCTACAGAAAAAGGCACTCCGAGCAACGTGGTAGTAGTACAGCCGAATATAGATCCTTATCAAAAACTAGAAATTATCTCTCCTGCAGATCAAATTAAGATATTAACACACCTCTCAGATTCCATCGGACAGGTAGATACCGAATATTTTATTTGGCCAGAAACAGCCATTCCGAATTATACAGATGAAGATAAAATTAGAGAGAGTTTAGATTTTTTAACGCTCCGTGATTTCCTATCTAAATACAAAAACGGAAATTTAATTACCGGAATAGAGACTGTAAAGTTTTATCAGACTAAAAAGACGGTTTCGGCAAAGCACGATGACCAAGGAAATAGATACTATGATAATTTTAATACCGCCATGCAGGTAGAGAATTCTGAAAACGTACAATTCTATCATAAATCTAAATTGGTTCCAGGGGCAGAAAAAATGCCTTTCCCTATGGTCTTCTCTTTTTTAGATGGCGTTTTTTCGCAATTAGGAGGTAGTGTTAGTGGTTGGGGTTGGCAAGAAGAACCGAGTGTGCTTTATGCGCAAAGCGGTATTGGTGCGGCTCCGGTAATCTGTTATGAAAGTTTATGGGGCGATTGGATTGGCCAACAAGTTAAACAGGGTGCACAATTTATTGCCATTATTACGAACGATGGTTGGTGGGGAAATACCTCGGGCAAAGACCAACATGCGCTGTATGCAAAGCTTAGGGCTATTGAAACGCATCGGGATATTGCGCAATCGGCAAATACCGGTATCTCTTGTTTTATCAATCAACGCGGCGACATTACACAGCGCACAAAATGGTGGACACGCACTGCCCTAAAAAGCGACATCCATTTAAACGATGAAATTACATTTTACGTAAAAAGTGGAGATCTAATTGCTAAGTTTTTCTCAATACTCTCCATTTTTCTAGCACTGGTTATCCCTTACAATACCTTTATCAAAAAGAAAAAATCTAAGGAAATATTAGGATAGTTATCCATTATGAAAACCCAAAAACACCTCCATTTTGCCGTCCTTATCTTCTTGTTGCTTTTGAATATTGGTTGCGACCAAGTTTCGAAACATATTGTACGAGATAGAATTAGCGATTACGAACACATTAGCATTATAAAAGACCATTTTACCCTAACCAAAGTGCAAAATAGCGGTGCTTTCTTAAGTTTGGGAGATGAAATGCCATATATATTTAGATTGATCATTTTAACAGGCATTCCCCTAATATTTCTTGTTTATGGCCTGTATTATCTTTTTGCAAACCGAAATCTACCTATCCCCATGCAAATTGCCTTATGCTTTTTAATCGGTGGAGGAATCGGTAATTTGTATGACCGAATTATGCATGGATCGGTAACCGATTTTATGCATATGAACTTTACCATCTTCCAAACCGGTGTATTTAATTTTGCAGATGTGTCGATTATGATTGGGGTAGGCATCCTGCTCATAAGGTCATTTTTTGGACCTAAACAACTGCCCATAAAGTCTTTAGAAAATGACTTTTAAACCTGATCGAATTAACCAATTTACATTGTACGAACAAACATTTGGTGCCTTCACTTGTTGCGTTCTTATAATCGTTGAATAAATAAAAAATAATGAAAAGAAATGCAACCGCCGTTTGGCAAGGATCTATTAAAGAAGGTAGTGGAAAAGTGTCTACCCAAAGTACGGTATTAAAAGATACGGCTTACTCTTTTAAAAGCCGTTTTGAAGAGGGTATTGGAACAAATCCTGAAGAGCTAATTGCAGCAGCGCATGCAAGTTGTTTCGCTATGAAACTTTCACTAAACATTAGTGAGGCAGGTTTTACTGCCGAAACGTTAGATGCAAAATGTGACATAAATTTAGATACCTCCAAAGGGGAAATTTCAGAATCGCACATTACTTTACAAGCCAAAGTACCGAACATTTCGAAAGAAAAATTTGATGAATTGGTGGCAGATGCCGAAAAAAATTGCCCAATTTCGAAATTGCTGAATGCCAAAATTACGGTGGATGCAACACTAGCTTAAGTATACTTTTAAAGCAATTAAAGAAAGCCGTTTCCTATTATTATGGAAGCGGCTTTTCTATTGTCAAATCTGCACATACAACTCTCAGTTATTTAGAAATCTAAATTTTGGTTTCTTATATACATGTTAAAGCAGGCTATGTTGATGCAATTTTTATTATCAAAAATTGAAAATCTGATTTGATTGATGGAATGGGTTTAGGAGAATTCTGAGAAAAGTTGAGGTTTGGGCAGGATCGAAATAAACATCTTTTGAAAACTTTTATAACTTTAGGTTTCTCGGGATTAAAACTAATTATTAAAAGAGGGAATAGTGATAGAAGTCACCGTTGCTTAGTTAACCTGTGGAAATGTTTTTTCTACTATTTTGATAATTTCAATAGTAGGTGGTATCCATTCATAGATTTTCCAATTCGCATCTTCTTTCTGCTGCTCCGCTAGGGACACTTGGTAACTATTATTCGGAGTGTATATGCTGAGTTTTTCATACGAAGTATGAACAGGAACCAGAGGAAAGAACTTTCCGTGAAACTTGTATCTTTTCATGCTTTTTAAATGATCCAAATTTGAAAAGAAACAATCGAAAATTTCACTGTTCACTTCTACAACTTTAATATTTGCATCGCTAACACAGGCTATTTCTTTTGAATAGTACCTATTGTTAAGTTTCCAGTATATCTTTCCCCTTTCAAATCCCTCGTAAACACATGGCGCGCCTACCTCCTCGCCTGGCTTAAGAAAGTATACTATTTCACAACCTACACAGAATTGTTCATAAATTATAATCGTATCAGAGCCTAGGTTTCTTATTTTCTTGTATTCTTCTCTTATAAAAGGATCTAAGTTTTTAGTAAATCTAACTTGCGCTGATGTGTTAAATGTCAAAGTAAAAAGCAGGAAAAACAGAAGTGATTTCAGGAAGGATGTTTTTGGTGTATCTACATGATGGGATACTTTAATGATTTCCATAAGTAAAGGGGGTTGTTAGAATATTTTGATTTGGCAAGACTTAGAGCAACCTAGGGTTTCTAGTGTAGATTATATCCACAGAAAGGAAAGATAATGAACAGCCTACATTACCAAAAAAGGGTGTGGTTTTCTGAGAATTCGCAAAGTATTCATTCTAAAATCCTTTATCCGCTATTTAATTATCCTCCCTTCAAATCATGTACTTTCCTACAATTGGCATCCGTCTACCCATGCCGAATGCCTTTGGAGAAACACGTAATATTGGTGGTGTTTGATAGCGCTTAAACTCTGCGCGATTTACCATCATCAGCACACGCTTCACTAACTCCGCATCAAAACCTTGCTGTATGATGGCTTCCGTACCTTTTTTCATCTCGATGTGCTGAAATAAAATTTTGTCTAAAACCTCATATTCTGGCAATGAATCAGAGTCTTTTTGGTCAGGACGAAGTTCTGCGGATGGTGGTTTGACAATCGAATTTATTGGGATGAGCACTTCATCTTTGTTGATGTATTTGGCCATTTCAAACACTTGCATTTTATATACATCACCGATTACGGCAATGGCACCGCACATATCGCCATATAATGTGCCATAACCAACGGCGCATTCACTTTTATTTGATGTATTTAGTAAAATGTACCCAAACTTATTGCTCATTGCCATTAACAAAGTTCCTCTAATACGTGCTTGAATATTTTCTTCGGTTAAGTTTTGAGGCTGATCTTTGAAAGCGTCGGAAAGCATATCATCAAAAGCATCTGCACCTTCCTTTATAGAGATTATGGTATGCTGGCACCCAAAATTCTCCACCAAGGCTAAGGCATCATCAACAGAATGATCAGAAGAATATTTAGAAGGCATTAACACTGCCATCACGTTTTCTGCACCGAGCGCTTTACACGCCAATGCACAAACCACGGCAGAATCTATTCCTCCAGACAAACCCAAAACTGCCTTTTTAAAACCCGACTTCTTGAAATAATCTGAAATTCCCAACACGAGCGCATCATGTATTTGGGCGATATCGCTAGGTCTTACAATATTCGGTATCGATTGTTTGTTTTCGAGTAAATTATCAAAATTGAATACTTCTAAATCTTCCTCGAAATACTTCATCTCTTTTTGCACCACTCCCGCAGCATTAATCAACATCGAACCACCATCAAAAATTAACTCTGTCTGTGCGCCAATCTGATTTACATAATAAATAGCCAAATTATACTTCTTTGCATTATCACTAAGCACCTTCATTCTATTTTCATCGTGCAAATAAGAAAAAGGAGAAGCGGCAATATTGATCATCAAATCTGGCTTTTCCTCCATGAGCACGTCCATTGGATTTGCGACATAAAGTGGATTGTCGTTGATGTTCCAAAGATCCTCACAAATGGTTAAGGCAATTTTTTTACCCATAAACTCAATACATCTAAAGTCGATTGCAGGCTCGAAATACCTGTACTCATCAAAAACATCATAGGTTGGTAACAGCGCTTTCTTTACGATTTGCTTTACCACTCCATCCTCGATAAAATAAGCAGCGTTGTATAAATCTTTCCCCTCCCTCACCGGATTTTTAATCGGCAAACCAACAATACAGGCTATCCCTTCACAATGCGCCGCGATTTCTGTCACTGCTTTTTCGCACAGCGCAATAAATTCGTCGAATTCTAAAAAATCTCTAGGCGGATAACCCGATACGGCCAACTCTGCAAAAACAACAAGGTCAGAAGCTTTGGATTTCGCACGCGCAATAGCGTCGACTATCTTCCTTGTATTCTGTTCGAAGTTACCTACGTGATAATTGAGTTGGGCCAAGGCTATTTTCATGCGAAATGAGGAATTTTTAATTTAAAGAAGTTAATTATCTAAGTTTGTAAGATATGGCATATCGTATAAAACCACTGCAAATTTATCTAATTTTTTTATGCTCTAGTGCACTTTTATCTTGTAATGACACAAGCAGGCCAGATGTAAGCAAAATAGCAGTTGATGTAAAAATTGACCGCTTTGATAAAGATCTGGCGCATGGAGCAGCAAGAAATCTAATATCAACTGACACACTTTTAAGCAAGAAATATGGCGTTTTCTATGACGACTATATCCATAAAATTGTAGGAAATCCATCAAGCCAAGGCATCGAAGTATTAGGTTTGCTATATAAGGATAAGGCATACAAAGACTTAAGCGAAGAAGTTGATAGTGTATTTCCGAATTTAAACGCTCAAGAAAAAGAGCTTACGGAAACTTTTAAATACATCAAGTACTATTACCCAAAAGCAAAAGTCCCCCATTTTGTCGCGTTCGTTTCGGGCTTTTCCTATCAAATACCCATCGGTGATAAATATTATGGAATTGGGTTAGATATGTTTTTGGGCAAAAACAGCAAGTTTTATCGCGGAATTGTTGAAAGCGTCCCAATGTATTTATCTGCGCAATTTACGCCAGAAAATATCGTACCACGGGTAGCAACTACTTACGCACATGAAGAACTTTTTCGAGAACCCGATGAAAATAAAACGTTGCTGTCTAAAATGATTTTTCAGGGGAAAATTTTATACTTTTTAGAAAAAGTATTGCCCAGGCGTGTCGGCGATTCGACGCTTTTGGGTTATACCCAAAAGCAATATGATTGGGCAAAACATTTTGAGGGCGATATTTGGGCATATATGCTACAGAATAATTTGCTATACGAATCTGATTATCAAAAAATACAGGTTTACCTTTCTGAGGGACCATTTACACCAGGTTTGGGAGAGAATAGAGAATCGGCACCAAAATTGGGCGTGTTTATGGGATTACAAATTGTGAAAAAATACATGACGGAAAATCCCAAGACTAACCTAGAAAAATTAATGGCCGATAACGATGCGCAAAGCATGCTGCAGGAGTCGAAATATAAACCGAAACAGCAATAGTTTAAGGGTTAAAAAAACTACTTTACAAAAAATTCAGCGAGAAAATATGAAAATAGGAATTGTCTTATCGGGAGGAGGAATACGTGGAATTTCGCATTTAGGCGTATTGAAAGCATTGAAGAATTTCGGGATTAAGCCAGATTACATCAGTGGGACAAGTGCAGGCGCGATAGTTGGGGCAACTTTAGCCTCAGGCATCGACCCTGAAAAAGCTTTTAACATTTATATGGATACTAAGCTTTGGCGTTTCTTCCGGCCAGCCTTGGGATCCCTAGGTTTAGTAAACATCGAATCCACTAACCTTCTTTTTAAAGAATATCTGCTCAAAGAAAACATAGAAGACCTCGAGATTCCTTTAACTATTACAGCTGTAAATTTTAGTGAGGGCAAGGCTGTTCAGTTTACAAAAGGGCCATTAATTAAGGCCATCCATGCTTCTTGCTGTATTCCCGGCATCTTTAAACCGGTGATGATTAATGATCAGATGTACGTAGACGGCGGCATAATTAACAATTTTCCTATTGAACCATTGATGGATAAATGTGATTTTATCATCGGTTCTTCCTGCAATCATCTTAATAAAGTAGACAAAATTACTGGGATTAGAAACCTTTTAAGTAGAGCAAGTGTGATGTCTATAAACCACGACATGGAACGGAAAGCGAAATATTGTAACCTCCTCATCGAGCCTAAAGGCTTGGGCGCGATTAGTACCTTCGATCTTAAACGTGCAGAAGATATTTATTGGATTGCGTATGAAGAAACACTTACTGTAATAAAAAATAACCCAGAAATTTATGCGCAAATGAAGGCGAAGTAATTATTGAATCAGATTGATCGAAGAAAGAGTGAAAAGAATAAAGGTTTTGAGCATTGAAAATCGAAGGCCAAGTTTTTATTAGCTAACTCACTAAAAATTAGACAATCAACCTTACCAGCTTCTCACCTTTTAATACAGGAATGGCTTCGCATATATTTTGCTGTAAACAAAAAACCACATCTTCCTCTATATTTAGTGCTTCTAGTCTGAAACTGTGAGAAGACTTTTTTAAATAGGTGCGAAGATCTTTTTTGGCAAGGAGGTAAAGGTCTTCTGCAATCACACTTGCATCATCGTATGTGGTACCGTTTTGGCGCAGCGCATTAACCACTGCACCTGCAAAAAGGGTGTCCTCTAGATTCACCTGATTTTTCCATCCTGCGCACAGGAGCAACACATTGCCGTGCAGGCTTTTTAAATAATCGCAAATGGCTTGGAGGTTTAGGAAAGAACCGATCAACACTTCTCTGGATTTTGCCGCGGCCAATTGTAACGCACCGGTTCCATTTGTAGTGGTTAACACGATGGTTTTTCCTGCTACTTTTTCCTTTGTATAACTAAAAGGAGAATTTCCGAAATCGTATCCCTCCACTACCTCTCCATTTCGCTCAGCGGCCAATAAAAAACCCCGATCTGCATATGCCGAACATTCTTCTATTTTGGATACAGGAATAATGGCCTCTGCGCCATTGTCTATTCCAAATGTAATGGATGAAGAAGCCCTCAAAATGTCTATTACGACTACCGTACTTTCATTTATATCGTGTAAATCGATCAACGCGGGAGTTAAACAAACCTCTATTTTTTTGGGCATGGGGGGAAGGTATATGGTTTTAGACATAAGGTGGAAGGAGTTTGGCGCAGAATCAAAACTTTTGCCTCTTAACTAACACCCCAAACCTTACTTGTAAAAAGGAAATTTAACAACGTTGGCTTTTACGGGAGTATTGCGAATGAGTATAAAAATTTCTGTATGCTCTTTTGAAAAAGCTTTTTCTACATAACCCATCCCAATCGCTTTCTGTAAAGATGGCGACTGCGTACCGGAAGTAACCTTTCCAATTGCATTCCCATCTGCGTCTACAATTTGATAATCATGCCTAGGAATACCACGTTCTGCCATTTCGAAACCCACTAGCTTCCGGTCCACTCCTACTTCCTTTTGCGCCAGTAGCTTTTCTGAATTTGTAAAAGATTTAGAGAATTTGGTAATCCAACCTAAGCCTGCCTCTATCGGCGATGTGCTGTCATCGATATCGTTCCCATACAAACAGAAACCCATTTCCAACCGGAGTGTATCTCGAGCGCCCAAACCAATTGGCTTGATGTTATAAGGTTTTCCGGCCTCAAAAATAGCATCCCAAATTTTATCTGCTTGACTATTTTCAAAATACAATTCAAAGCCGCCTGCACCCGTATAACCTGTGGCTGAAATAATTACATTTTCTACTCCTGCAAAAATCCCTCTCTTAAAGGTGTAGTAATCCATCGAAGCTAAATCTATGTCCGTTAAAGTCTGTAACGCATCAATTGCCTTCGGACCTTGAACTGCAAGAAGTGAGGTATGATCAGAAATGTTGTGCATTTCCACATGCTTGTTATTGAAATTAGCAATCCAATTCCAATCTTTTTCAATATTGGAAGCATTAACAACTAACATATAACTTTTTTCATCTAGTCGATAAACCAACAAATCGTCCACAATGCCGCCTGCCTCATTAGGAATACAAGAATATTGAATTTTTCCATCGTGCAATTTTGAAGCATCGTTGCTTGTAACACGTTGAATAAGATCTAGTGCATCTTCCCCTTTTAAAATAAACTCTCCCATATGGCTTACATCAAATACACCAACGCTTTTTCTCACTGTAGCGTGTTCTGCATTAATTCCCTCGGGGTAACTTACAGGCATATTGTAGCCAGCAAATGGAACCATTTTGGCTGCTAGGGCAATGTGTTTATCTGTTAAAGCGGTATTTTTCATGCTGGAATTTAGTTGCGGCAAAAGTAACAAGAAAAAGTTAATGTTTAGTCAACTAAGATTTTTAAGAAATGAGCAGTATAAACTACTTAAATCTGAGCAAATTGAGTAAATTTCATAATTAATTTTCCCTCAATTCCGTATAAATTTCCATAATTTGTGCACACATTGGCCTAATTCTATGGTGCTTCTCTACGGTTTGTCGCGCATTGTCTCCAATCTCCAGCCAACGTTTAGGGTTGATTATGCACTGTAAAATAGAGCGGTAGAATTCATCAGCGGTATCTGCTATCAAAATGTCATGACCGTTGGTATACTTTATTCCCTCTGCAGCAATTGTAGTGGCAATTATGCATTTTTTCATGGCCATTCCTTCAATAATTTTCACCCGCATTCCCGTACCAGAAAGTAGGGGAACAATCATTACGGCTTTGGAGTTCATAAAGTCAATTGCGTCGAAAACTTCTCCCTCCACAATTACGTTTTCAGAATCATAATCGAAAAAGTGTTTTTGCATATTCTTACCAGCGATATAAAAACGCAAGTCTTTGTTCAGTTTTTCTATATCTGGCCACACATCGTCTAGAAACCATTCCAAGCCTTCTTGGTTAGGCCTCCAATCCATTGCACCAAGGTGAAATAATGTTGGATAGCTCGTTTTACTTCTATCGGCCACATAATGATCTAGGTCTAACGCTACGGGAAAAACGGCAATAGGCACTTCACACCCAAACCGTAAAATATTCTGTCTATCTGGATCGCTAATGGTAAAAATATAATCGAACCGATTGATGTTTTCAGTTTCAAATGTTCTTAATCGGTGGGTTAAGAAAGAGAGATACCTGCGTCTTAAAAAAAATCCTGGCTGCCCGGATAGACGTTCCCATAGTAAAAACTCTATGTTGTGTGCCCGATAAATAACCTTTGCAAAGCTATACTGCTTTATTAAAGGGAGGTAAGGAACGGTGAAAATACTCTCCAATTGGATTACATCAAATGTATTCTCTCTTAAAATAATTTCTAACTTCTTGGCTGCTTCATCAGTATAGAACCTGGAAACATTATATGATGTTTTGCCGAAAAGATTAACTAGGGCATTAAACGCCTTGACTCTATTGTCTACCGTTTGAGTATAAAATTTTATGTGCTTAAAAACTGGATCATAGATGTCGTCGACTTCGATATTATTTCTAATTGGGTTCAAACTAAACAAAGAAATTTCCGCACCAAGATCTAACAAACCTTTTATAGTATTGTACACCACTATCGGATAGCCGCTTCTAGGTGGAAATGGAATTTGCTTTGTAACGAAAAGAATTTTCACAGAGCTCAAAATACAAATTTTATGGCATTTTTTCGAAAAGATTTAATTGTGGATCGCTCACATTAAAAGTTTTGCGGTGGTAAGGCGATAAACCTATTTCAATAACTGCCCTTCGATGGGCAACAGTTGGATACCCTTTGTTTTGCAGCCAATGATATTGAGGGTAATCTTCTGCCAAAGAACACATAAAAGCATCGCGGTGAGTTTTGGCGAGCACAGAGGCCGCAGCGATGTTTAAATATTTTCCATCGCCTTTAACAATGCATGTGTGCGTAATTTGATGATAGGCTTTAAACCTGTTGCCATCGATTGCTAAATGTTGAGGTTGGGTATTTAATTTTTCTATTGCCCGATGCATCGCTAAAAAAGAGGCGTTCAAAATATTTATTTGGTCTATTTCCTCATGGTCGCTGGATGCAACCGCCCAAGCAATGGCTTTTTCTTCTATAATTGGCCTGAGTTTCTCTCTTTGGACATGACTTAATTGCTTGGAATCGTTTAATTCCTCTAAATAGAAGTCTCTTGGTAATATTACTGCTGCGGCAAATACAGGACCAGCCAAACAACCTCTTCCCGCTTCATCGCACCCAGCTTCTAAAAATTCTTCTTGGTAACAGTTCAATAACATTCGTGCAAATTTACCAATTACTAAAGCTTCTTTCGATAGCAAGTTTTAAACATTTCACTTTTCACCAAAGGCGATGAGAAAGAAAATAAAAAAACTATGAATAAAGAATAAACGTAACTCAATTAAAATCCAGCTATGTTCCGACTCATTCTAATCATTTTCTTTTTCATTCTCTCGTTGGTTAACTTTATTCCGGCACAATCAAAAGAACTATGGTATCTAAGTATTCTCATTCCAGAATTTCCTTACTTCTTCTTCTTGGCAATGATTCCGCTTCTATTTTGGAGCTATAAAAAGAAAAAATATCGCTCAGTCTGTTTAACTTTTGGGATAGCTGCTTTTTTAATTTTCTGTTCGCCAGTAGTTAGGGCATATCAGGTTGGTAAAACTTTAAATGTTGAATTAGTGAAATCTTACGGAGAAAAAGTGAACAGTCTTACGGGATTTATGGAACAAGAACCTTTTAGTTTTTGGCAAATGTTTTTTGGCAACGGAGCAAAAAAAATTCCTTATAAAACGTATCAATATGCCATAAATGGCGGAGAGAAATTAAGTCTAAACTTTACGCCGTCGGCTATACACGGAATCAGGCCATGTTTGTTTGTGGTACACGGCGGTTCCTGGAAACGGGGAGACAATAGCGAAATTGAAGCCATGAACAATTATTTCGCAAATGCCGGTTATCAAGTTTCTACAATGAATTATCGGCTGGCTCCAAAATCTCACAGTCCTGCAACACAAGAGGACGTGAAATCGGCCTTTAAATGGTTGAAATTACATGCAGACCAATTAAAAATCGACACCACTAATTTTGTGATGCTCGGGAGATCTGCAGGAGGCCAGATTGTAGCTACCTCTGCTTACGTAAATACCGAGCGCGGGGTAAAAGGTGTGATGATTTTTTATGGCCCTAACGACATGTATTGGTCGTACAAACATCCAGACAACCCATTGATTATGGATTCTAAAATGGTACAACGAGATTTCTTGGGCGGAGGCCCGAGGCAAGTTCCTGACCGATATACGGCAGAATCTGCGTATCTATTTGTAAACCGAAATACGATGCCAACGCTGCAAGTTCACGGAATGATTGATGCCCATGTACATTATGAGCAGTCGCTAAGAATGGCGAAAAAATTAGATAAGTTTGGTGTGAAAAACTTTTTACTAAGCCTTCCTTGGGCCACTCATGGATGTGAATACAATTTAAATGGGCCATCTGGGCAACTTTCTGTGTACAGCATGGAGCGCTTTGCCTATTCTGTAACTCACCCTTAAACTGTGAAATTTTGAGTTTTAACATCGAAGGCATCTCTTAAACCAATCGCCAAAACATTAAATGCATACACAGTGAGCATTATGGCTATTCCCGGAAAAAATGCCAGATATGCAGCGTCCATGATGATGTAGCCGTAATGCTCTTTAATCATACTGCCCCAACTCGGCATGGGCGGCTGGGCGCCAAATCCTAAAAAACTGAGTCCTGTTTCTAGCAAAATAGCCGACGCAAAATTCGCCGAAGCAACGACTAAAATCGGACCTGCAATGTTAGGAAGAATATGTTTGATAATGATTCTCGAATCGCTGAAACCCAACGCTTTTGCGGCCTCTACAAATTCTATATTCTTTAGAACCATTACCTGTCCGCGGACTAGTCTAGCCACGTCGACCCAAGTAGACAAGCCGACTGCAATAAAAATTTGCCAAAATCCTTTTCCAAGGGCGAACGAAATTGCAATAACCAGCAGTAGAGATGGTAAAGACCATACAACATTCATAAACCAAGTAATTGCAGCATCAATTTTACCGCCATAATAACCAGAAATAGCGCCCAGCGAAATGCCAATAGAAAGGGAAATAAACACTGCGATTAATCCTACGGATAGCGAAACCCGAATGCCTAAAATCATCCTGCTTAATAAATCTCGCCCATAAATATCTGTTCCAAACCAAAAAGTTTTTTGATAGATGGTCTGACTTCTAAACGCCTCCGCTTTGGCTTTGTCTCCTAAGATGACTGAGCAACCTGTACAAATGGTTGCAAGATTAAACTTCCTTTCTTCCGATACCTCGTCATCGCCAATGTATTCTCTCACATAAACACTGCTGCCGTTAATTCTATAAGACGAAATAGGAATACTTTTGAAATCTGGCTCCTGCCCAAAAAGCATTTTTCGGAATAGACCCCGCTTTTTAACAAAACGATTTTTGCTAATTACCATAAAGGTAAAGGTACTGCCGGGTTTTTTATTGGTAATCTGCAAATGCATATTATTGGCAAATGGAGAATTATCTGGCATAATTAAATACCCTAAAACACCGGTAAACATCAACAGCACAATAAATATAAGGCCACCAAAAGCCAACCAATTTTTCCTTAATCGATACCAAACTTGCTGTGATGGAGTTCTGTCCATTATTTAACAATTCTATCTTTCCAGTTGTATTTTCCACTGTTACCGGCGATGCCAATATAAATCATGTAAAATATGTGTAAGATAGTTAAAAGCGGACTGAGGACCAGTAATCTTTTTCGACCAGCAAAAGAGGTAATCCATAGTAAAAAACACATTTCAACTGCAAACTTCGCCAACAGTTGATATCCTGCAACAAGAAAAAAGTGCGGGAAGAAGATGCCCATCAGCGCATTCGCAAAAATGCTTAGATTAAATGTCCAGATTAAAACACCAAGTAAGATAATAGCCTTATTCTTATACTTTGTGCTTTTAGATGCCCAACGTTTTCGCTGTTGAATAAATTCAACTAAATTTCTTTTGGCGTCTGTATAAACCATGGCTTCAATATTTTTTAAAAACCCAATTCCGTCTGGATATTTAGCCGCTATTTTGTGTAACAGCAATTCATCGTCGCCAGAAGCTAGGTCGTCTATCCCTTTGAACCCACCCACCTCAAAAAAAACCTCCTTTTGGTAGGCAAGATTTGCCCCATTGCAAGTAGATGGCATTTTATTTCCAATCGTCGACGCGCCCATACCAATTAAATACAAAAACTCTAATGTTTGCATTCGCTCAAACAAGTTCTTTTCTTCGAAAAACATAACGGGAGAAGAAATCATTTTAAAACCTTTTTCTTCATAAAATTGCACGATCGCAGAAAGCCAATTTATTCCCATACTACAATCGGCGTCGGTCGTTACAATTAAATCTCCATTACTTACCCCAATAGCTGTTTCAATTGCCTTTTTCTTATAACTGTTTAACTTTCTATCGAGGTTTAGTTGAATTAGTTTTATTCCTTTAACCGCGTAACTCGAAATAATTTCTGTCGTGCGGTCTGTGGAATGATCATCAACCAAAATAATCTCTGTCAATGCGCTCGGATAATTTTGAGCAAGCAAACATTCGATTGTTCTCATAATATTGGTTTCCTCGTTTCTCGCTGCGATAATAATAGAAACTTTTGTTTTAGGACGTTGGATGCCGAAGCTGAATATCGGAAGTTTAATCCACCCGATGATAAAGCTAAGTACTAGCATCACATAGATAACCGTTAAGGCGCAGGAAAGTAAATTAAGCAGGTTTAGTTCCAAAAAAGTTAAGTTTGAATACAAAATAGGTTCCCAACACCGCAGGAATGATGATGTTTACTAGCCAAATGCTCGCTGTGCAGGCAATTACCGCGACGTGCGCATCTGTAATGTGTTTAAACAACTCTACTGCGGTTATGCTCCTTACACCAACATCAAAAAGATCTAAAGAAGGCAATGCAGATTGAATAAAAAATAAAATACAGGTCATCATCAATACATCCAAATAATGTAATCCGGGAACCAACCACATAAATAGAAGGAAATATTGAGAGGTAAAAACGACGTAGCGCGCTAAACAGTACAGCAATATTTTTAAAAGCTCTAGCTTCCTGTAGCGCGCTAACACACTATAAAATTTACTGTATTTCCTTGTAAATTTAATCGATAATAAAATCCTGTTCAGCCATTTTATGTTGAAGTAAAAAACTAGAAAAAATAAACAAAATATGGTGACGATACTCATCAGCGCAAAGAGCATCAAATTGTTTGTGGCGTAAAATCGATAAACAAAAAAGCATCCTGCAACCGCACCGAAAATATTTGTTAACACCATTTGGCCGATATTGCCAACTGCCATTGCAACCACTCCAATAACCCGGCGCTTTGGCGATAAGAAAAAGACTCGTCCGCCATATTCACCTAACCGATTTGGGGTAAAAATGGCCAGAGTTAAGCCACAAAAAACCGATTCGATAGATTGCCAAAACGTTAGGCGTTCGATATGCATGACCAATCTTTTCCACTTAGCAGCCTCGAGAAACCAGTTAACGAACATAAGAAAAACTACTAAACCAATAAAGAATGCAATTTGCTTGGTAGGAAGATCGTTGAGTAGTCTCCAAAAATCTCCCAAATCTCTATTGGCAACTAACTTTTGATAGATAAACCAAAAGGCAAAAAATACAATGGCCGACTTTAGAACTAAGGAAAGGATTTTTTTATTTTTAGCAAGCAAAATGATCGTTCTTTTTTGCAAATATGCTTAATATTGCGTTAATGTTGGGTGAAAAAAAGGAAAGGATTATTTTAGGCATCGATCCAGGTACAGCGGTAATGGGTTACGGAGTGATTGTAGAAAAAGGAAATAAAGCGGAATTGCTAAGCTTGGGAGCTGTTAAAATGACTCATCTTAACGACCCATTTTTAAAACTCCAACGAATATTCGAAAAAACATTGGTGTTGATAGATCAGTATAATCCAGATGTTTTAGCAATTGAAGCCCCATTTTATGGTAAAAATATTCAAGTATTGCTAAAACTTAGCAGGGCGCAGGGAACGGCAATTGCTGCAGCACTTTCTAGAAACATCTCCGTAACAGAATATGCCCCTCGAAAGATAAAACAATCCATCACCGGAAACGGAAATGCTAGCAAAGAACAAGTGGCCGCAATGCTACAACGGTTACTTAATTTTAAAGAAACACCAGAATTTTTAGATGCTACAGATGGCCTTGCCGTTGCGCTTTGCCACTCATACCAAAAAATCGGTTCGGGAAATTCGGCGAAATCTTACTCTGGTTGGGAAGCTTTTGCAAGCGATAACAAAACAAAAGTGAAAGGCCTCTCTCCTAAATTAAAAAAATAAACTCCTTTAAAGGATGGCATGAGATGGACTCAATTTAAATTTTAAAAAATAAGTCCATTTGATCAGATCGTCTTAGTTAACTGCCTCCTTGTACTGCAGTATTTAATTCCAAAAATAACCGCTACAGAAATTAAAATAAGTACCCAAATATTAGCGAGCACGAGAATAAATTCTTTAAAAATCCCCCATCCGTCTAGCACATTTAACCAAAATCTGTTAAAAAAAGATGGTCGGAAATCCGCAAGACTATCGTTCGCAACTATAATTGTTTGGATCGTATTTTCTTGATAAAAAACAAGCTTAATGGTGCTAAATTTTACGCGTTGATTTATCTCCATATTTTCTATTTTTCTATCGACAAGGTGATCGCTTGATAGCGCCGACAACCTCAAAGCTGTGCTTTTCTTCTTTTCTGGCGCATTTATCTTTGCTGCTGTAGCTTCATAAATCTGCACCTTAAGTTTATTAGCCAAATAGTTTAAACTTTGGTCGTCCATTTTTAAAGATTGACTATTGATAAAAATTGCCAGCTTCGCTACCGAATTCGTAAAATTATCCAATTTATCTGAAGGTATTTTAGCCATTAGGCTCCCCTCTGTTCGATAGGCTGTAATTTCTTTTAAAGAATCTACAGACTGTTTTATTTTTTCGGTTTTCTAAACTTCACTCCGTATTTCAAAGCCAACCATTTGACCTCCTGATGCAATAATATTCTTGGCAAGTGCAATTTTAGTGGCCTGAACATTTTTGACCCTAAAGTTCATATCGGCAGTTTTAATGATTTTTAATACTGCAGATGTATCGTTTTGCGTCAAATCTGCACTCGCTAGAGATCCACTTTGAGATTGGTTCTCCGTTTTGTCGTTCTGACATCCGAAGACTGCGCACAGCAGACCCAAAGCAATTAAATTCCTTTTCATATTATTTGGTTAGAAGATTAGAATTTTAAAGAATTTTCTTCAAATGGCTACTAGAAAACGAAGCCGTTATAACTTTCGGCTTCTATGGTTTAATACGTTATTTCTAAATAAGTAACCCAACAAAAAAAATCTCTAAATTCTCTCACAACTCATACAAAGCAAAATCTTGAAAATTAGTCGTTTATAAAAAAGAAAGCCGAACTTGTTAACAAGTTCGGCTGGATAATATGTTTAACGCTAACGGTTTTATTAGGCGTTCAAAATTTTAAATACACTACGTATGGCAATGCCTGCGCCGATAAAAAGAAATATCCAAGAAATAAGTGAAATGGTAAAGCTATCATGCACAAACCTAAAAAAAGCACCAAATAAACCTACCACTACTCCAACAATTAACCAAACGTAAATGGCAGAATCATTTGCCGTTTTCATACTCTCTGTCTCGTATTTTAAATCCTCTTTCATAGCTCAATTTCTTTTGATGTTGCAAAAGTAATACTTATTGCTGATATTTTCTAGAAAGCTAATAAGTTTTTAACCGCTCCAAACGTTGCTTGGCCTTCTCATCTTCGCTTAGTTTTTTACCCTTATACAATGCCGATTCCCAATCGCCATACATAGGATTAGGAAGCATGATAAATGTTGTTCCAAATTGGGCCTGCCGCTGATTAACCTGTTCTTGCGCGTCTTTGCCTTCATGGTAAAAAACGTTACTAAAATCGCTCAAATTATCTCCACACATCAGCAAAATATTGTAACTTTTCGAAATGCTTTCTCTCCGTAGTTCTTTGTCCGATGAACCTGTCGAAATCATCAAATGTACCTCATCCGCAAAAGGAAAGCCGAATCTCTTTAGATTTTTTAGCGTTGCGACGTAATCTTTATTATTGCGGTTACTTACATAAAAAGTCTGGATATTTTTTGAGGCCGCGAACTTCAAAAAAGCCAGTGCGCCTGGCACCGTATCGGCCTTCGCCAAGTTCGTCCATTCCGTCCAATCTGCCGAAGTGTAACTTACTCCCTTTCTTATCTCATGACCCTGAAAAGCAGAATTGTCAAGCACGGTCTCATCAATGTCTACCACCACGCAATTTGTTTTTATACTTGTATCTGCCCATAAAGCCTCCTTTAAGGACAGCTTTGCAAAATTAAACGCTTGGAAACAAAGCGCCCTATACTCTCCAGAAGTTTGTTGCCAGAGCACCGCGTTGGTAAAATCTCTAGCAGAACTTTGTGCAAATAACGCTGGGGGCACAAGAAGCGTGAAAACTAAAAAAATAAACTTTTTCATCGGTTGAATTAAGCATCTAAAGATAGATAGAAAGCTTTAGGAGTTACAAATTTTTTACATATTTTGGGCGTTTTAACACGCTATCCGTTATATCTTTTATGGCTAAAACTAGCCGTAAAAGGGCATCACTGCTATCGTTAACGCGCATAATCCGTAAAAATCCTGATTCAAACACGAAAGGTGAAAAACTTTAAATTACTTGGCAATTACCACTTATCGCAGACTATAGTGATTTTAACAATAGAGCAACCCCTGATCAATAACTTTTGAAACTCAATCATAAACTAGCTGAATTCACTGTTCATTTTTGAATTATTATTTTCCACCTTTCTTCTTTTTAAAAAGTCGGCATACCATTTTCCAGAGGCTTTCACAATTCTCTTTTGCGTTTGAAAGTCTACATGTACCAAACCAAAACGAGGATGATAACCTTCTGCCCATTCAAAATTATCAAGAAACGTCCAAACAAAATATCCGACAACATTTACACCTTCATTCTTTGCCCGCAACATTTGAAAAATATTGTCTTTGAGGTATTGGGTACGGGCTGCATCATGTATTTGTTCGTCTTCTATGGCGTCGCTAAAAGCTGCGCCATTTTCAGTCACTATTAAAGAAGGCATGTTCTTATAACTGCTAAATTTTGTCAGCACTTCATAGATAGATTCGGGATATACTTCCCAATTCATGAGGGTCACTTGTACATTCCTTTTAGCAGCCTTAATAAGTTTTGCATTTAGATAAAGACTAAAAGCGCTATGTGCCACAACCTCTCTAGTGTAGTTTTGAATACCAATAAAATCCATATCAAAGACTAAATTTTTTTCATCATCGGATCTGATAAATTTTTCAATATGCCTCAATATTTTTAAATCTTCTGTCGGATAGCCTAACCCCAAAAGGGGTTCAATAAAAAAACGATTTAACAACGCATCTACCTTTTTCGCAGCCTTTACATCTTTATCTATGTTTCTGTATGGTTCGATATGTGCACAAGAAAAGGTAGTTCCAACACGGCTTTGCGGCTGAAGCGATTTTACAAGTGCACCACCTATCGATTGACATAGTGCTGCATGATGCGCGGAGGCTAAAAAATTATTTAGCCCCTTTTTTCCGGGCGCATGAACCCCCAAAAAATATCCGGCTCCCGTAAAAACCATTGGTTCGTTTAAAACCATCCAATTTTTTACACGATCTCCAAAACATTCCACACAACATGCCGTAAATTCAGAAAACCAGTTAATGATATCTCTATTAACCCATCCGCCTTTTTTTTGTAGCTCATTTGGTAAATCCCAATGATATAAAGTAATCCAAGGCGTGATGTTAAGCGACAGACAAAGATCAATGATACGGTTGTAAAAGTCAATTCCATCTTGACTTACAGACCCAATACCAAGCGGAAAAATCCGGCTCCAAGAAATGGAAAAACGATAATTTGGAATGTTTAACGTAGCCATCAGTGCAATATCTTCTTCATACCGATTGTAAAAATCACATGCAATATCTGCAGTGTGGCCACCGAAAATCTTTCCTCGTTTTTGTACGAACACGTCCCAGATAGATTGACCTTTATAACTGGAATTGCCTATACCCTCTATTTGATAGGCCGCTGTGGAAACTCCCCACGAAAAATCGCTTCCAAAAGCTTCTTTTAAGAACATGTTAACCTATTATTCGTTTTAGGAATTTGCCGAGACGTATTTTCCCCCCCTTGTTTACTTTCAAATAATTTAGTTCCTTAAACGGCGAATGACCAGTCTTTTCATTAAAATGGATATTGAAAACCGAATCGACTATCGCCTGAGTGATATTTGGATAATCAACCTGGGTAATAACACCATCTTCTACCCAAGCATTGATCTCTTTTAACCTTATTATCTTTAGCTTTTTCAATACAGGAATTCCCATTTGTTTCAAAGCAGCTGCATTGCATTGCTGCTCATACTGTCCTTTCATTGGTATCACCATTAACTTCTTTTTTAAAAACAATGCTTCGGCAGGAGTTTCAAACCCTGCCCCACAAAGTACTCCTGTAGAAGAAACTAAACTTTTTATAAAGGCTTCGTTATCTACCTTGCGTATGGTGATATTGCCCTCAGTGTATGACTTTTTTGTGTGCTTCGAAAAAACTTCCCACCTAATTTCTTTTATTTCTTTCAATACCCGAATAATCCGCTTATCATTATAAGCAGGTAAATAAACGGTGTAATGAGCAAGTTTAAGATTGTCTGCCTGGCGTATTTCTTCACGAATAACGGGCGTAAAAATATTTTTGTCGTAAGCTGCAAAATGATATCCGTACGTTTCTGTAACCGGCGCGTACTTCTTTAAAATTGCTTTCCCTACGATGTCTTTTTTATCTGGTTGAGGCGCTTTTTCATTAAGTGCAGCCGCTTGGTGACTAAGCCCAATGCATTGCTTTCGATCAAAGTAACAGGCCCAAGCGCTTACCGGTTCAAAATCATTGATAATAATGTCGTAATCTTTGACAGGAAGATTCTTAACTTCAACTAAAAATCTTCTTAGTCGAGCTTTTTTATAGGTCGAGATTAGATCAATTCCTCCCTTTTTACCAAAAACAAAACTCAATCCATTAAGTCTGTATTTGATTGGAAACCCCAGATCCACATCTGCTTCCGTACCGCTTACCAATACATCTACTTCACCTTTTTGTAGAAGCGCGGGAATGATGTCTCTTGCCCTACTTATATGCCCATTTCCAGTGCCTTGTATGGCGTACAAGATTCTCATGGTTCGATCATCAAATTAAATTCATCAAGCATGCTGTTAAAAAGTTCCTTATCGCCAGGCTCGTTGTCATTATCTTCTGTGCATCTGGGTAAATCTTCTTCGTTATATTTATAAAGTGTCCATTCGCCTCCATTGTATTCTAGTGCGCTAAGGTTTTCTATCCAATCTCCGGAATTTAAATAAAGAATAGATCCTTGCTCATTCTTAATCTCCCGCATTTCGGGATGATGGATGTGGCCGCAAACCACGTAGTCATACTTGTTGGAGATCCCGATATCTGCGGCAGTGGTTTCAAAATTATTGATGAATTTAACGGCACTTTTCACACTATTCTTAATTTTTTTTGAAAGCGATAACTTGCCTTTTTTAAATATTTTTTCTGAAATGAAATTTGCCAAGATGTTGATCACAATCAATGTGTCGTAACCGATTGCACCCAGTTTTGCCAGCCATTTAGAATGTTGCATGGTTACATCGAACACATCACCATGGAAAAACCAAGCCGTCTTATCTCCCGAAAGTGGCAAGACTACTTTATTCACAATGCAAAACGATCCCATTTTAAACCCAGAAAACTTCCTAAGCATCTCATCGTGGTTGCCTGTTACATAATAAATCTTAACACCTTTGACCATCCAGGCCATAATGTGCTTCACAATTTTCATGTGACTTTTAGGCCAATAGCGCTTACTGAATTGCCATACATCTATAATGTCGCCATTAAGGATCACCGTTTTTGGTTTGATGGAATTGAGGTAAGAAAAAAGCTGTTTGGCCTGACAACCATAAGTCCCCAAATGGACATCACTAAGGACCAACAAGTCAATCTTGCGTTTTCTCTCTTTTTGCATTTATGGGTAAATAGAATATTTAGCGCCAATTAGCGAAACAGTAGTGCATGCTGTAAAGTAAGGTTTTGCATGTGAGGAAAACATTAGGCAAGTATTAAGGGATTGTTAATATTTTTCAGAAAATGCTGCTAAATACTGAAAACTTGTAACTTAATTTAACCTATTTTGCAATTTTTTCACCAGTAAAAATGAATTTCAAGCTTTTGCTGTAACTACAAAAACGACGCTTTAAGTACGTAACGATGGATGTTAAATAAAATTAAATTTCTGAATTTGATGGATGTGTGCTCAAAAAGAAGTCGAGCATTTCCACTCCAATCACTTATGCAAAATACTAACTCCTAGGCTAACGATAGAAACTGAATTATTTTGGGCTTTTCCTGTCCAAAAAATAGAGCGAATGGCGTGTTAAAGCACCCAAATAATGATCAATCTAGCTGCAAAATTTAAGGTGTTCAAAGTGCTTTTTTGGGCGTTCCCCATAAAAAGGGGTCGAGCTTTCTGCTGCAATATTTTCACTCGTTCCTCGTAAAAAGAATTTCCGCTCCAACCGCTAACGCAGCGCTCAGACTTTTTGCGCTAACGACAGCAGCGGCATCTTTTTGGGCTTTTTCTGCACAAAAAATACAGCGGATGGCGTGTTAGAGCGCCCAAGTAATTATTAACGTTTATAAAGAATAAAATCATTTACAGCTTTTCTTGACATCCACAGTAGTGAAGATTTCTTGATAAATATGCCGTAAAAAAATAACGCCCGCTCGAAAGAATACAAAAAAAACCCACCTCATTTAAGAGACGGGTTTACATTTTCAGGGTTTATTTAACAAGTAAAATTATCCATTAAGTGCGGCTGCGCCACTTACAATCTCCGTCAACTCGGTGGTAATTGCCGCCTGACGCGCTTGGTTATAGGACAACTTCAATGCTTTCAACAAATCTCCAGCATTTTCAGTCGCTTTATCCATAGAGGTCATACGCGCGCCGTGCTCAGCCGCGTGCGAATCCAGAACGGCTTTATACAATTGAATCTTCACTGACTTAGGAATCAATTCCTCCACAATTTCATCTTGCGAAGGTTCCAAAATATAATCTACTGCAGTCCCTTTATTTTCTATCGCAGCAATATCCGCTTTTGGCAAAGGCAAAAGTTGTTCCGTAGTAATTACCTGAACCGCTGCGTTTTTAAACGCGTTGTAAACCAACTCTACCTTATCAAATTTGCCTTTCGCAAACGCAGACAAAATCGTCTCGGTAATGACAGTTATGTTTTCAAAACTTAAATCGTTATACACGTCATTATTGTTGCCAATAACGTTGTATTTTCGCTTCTCAAAAAAATCTTGCGTTTTTTTACCAATAGAAATAATGCTAACATCGCCACGTTGGAATTGCTCGCTGTATTTTTCATTGATCAATACGTTGGTCGCTTTGATCACATTTAAGTTAAACGCACCAGCCAAACCTCTGTTTGATGAGACGGTTACAATAAGCACTTTATTGGGCACGCGCTCCTGTATGTATGGCGAAGCAAAATCTTCCAAGGTGACTGAAAGGTTGGCTAAGATTTCTTTAAGCTTATTTGCATAAGGTCGCAAAGCGATAATGGCATTGGTGGCACGCTTCAATTTAGCTGCCGAAACCATTTTCATGGCTTTGGTAATCTGCTGTGTCGACTGCACCGACCCAATACGGTTTCTTACTTCTTTTAAATTGGCCATTCTTTATTAGATGTGAGATGTGAGATCTGAGACTTGAAACCTTTACGCCCAACGCTCATCTCTCATATCTCAAGACTCAAATCTTACTTATATTTTTCCGAAATCTCTTTCGCAACGGTTTCTAACACTCCTGTAATTTCGTCATCCAGTTTTCCCGCTTTTAAAGCTTTTAATGTATCTGGATAACGCATTTCTAATTGACTTAAATATTCGTTCTCGAATTCTTTCACCTTAGCTACGGGCACCGCACGCATTAAATTTTTTGTTCCAACATATACAATGGCCACTTGTTTTTCTACAGCCATTGGCGAAAATTGTGCTTGCTTAAGAATCTGCACGTTACGAGACCCTTTGTCTAATACAGATTTTGTTGCTGCATCTAAATCAGAACCAAATTTAGAAAACGCTTCTAGCTCGCGGTATTGTGCTTGATCTAATTTTAACGTACCTGCCACCTTTTTCATCGATTTGATCTGTGCGTTACCACCCACACGAGATACAGAAATACCTACGTTAATGGCGGGACGAATACCTGCATTGAACAAATTAGACTCTAAAAAAATCTGACCATCGGTAATGGAAATTACGTTGGTAGGAATGTAAGCGGATACGTCTCCAGCTTGAGTTTCGATAATCGGCAAAGCGGTTAAAGAACCTCCACCTTTTACAATGTCTTTGATAGAAGGCGGCAAATCGTTCATTGCTTGCGCAATTTCATCGTTTTGATTAATCTTAGCTGCACGTTCTAATAAACGACTGTGAAGGTAAAACACATCACCTGGATATGCCTCACGACCTGGAGGTCTACGCAACAATAAAGAAACCTCTCTATAAGCTACTGCCTGTTTTGATAAATCGTCATAAACGATCAACGCAGGTCTACCTGTATCTCTAAAAAACTCGCCGATTGCAGCGCCTGCGAATGGGGCATAAAACTGCAAAGGCGCAGGATCTGCTGCCGATGCTGCAACTACTACGGTATATGGCATTGCTCCGTTTTCTTCCAAAGTGCGGACTACGTTTGCAACGGTCGAATTTTTTTGTCCGATGGCCACGTAGATACAAAATACTGGTTGCCCAGCCTCGTAAAATTCTTTTTGATTGATGATGGTGTCTATACAAACCGCAGTTTTACCAATCTGTCTATCGCCAATAACCAACTCACGTTGCCCACGGCCAATTGGAATCATTGCATCAATTGCTTTGATACCAGTTTGTAAAGGTTCTGTAACCGGCTGACGGTAAATTACGCCAGGGGCTTTACGCTCCAAAGGCATTTCATAGGTTTGTCCTAAAATCGGGCCTTTACCATCCATCGGCTCGCCGAGCGTGTTCACCACTCTGCCCAGCATGCCTTCGCCCACGTTAATCGACGCAATTTTCTTAGTACGTTTAACCGTATCGCCTTCTGAAATTCCATCTGATGGGCCTAATAAAACCACCCCAACGTTGTCTTCTTCAAGATTTAGTACAATGCCCTGTAAACCGTTCTCAAATTCCACCAACTCTCCAGATTGTACTGCCGACAAACCGAAAACGCGCGCAATACCATCGCCTACCTGCAACACAGTACCTACTTCTTCCAATTCGGTTTCTGATTTGAAGCCCGCCAATTGCTGTCTGATGATGGCCGATACTTCGTCTGGTCTTACCTCTACCATAGTTATGTTTATATCTTTTTGTAAATGTTGTTCCTGTACTCTTATCCTGGTATTTCCCGCTATCCGCTGCAAGGCCAAGAAATTGGCGCTTTCCCGCTGCTATCGGGTTTATTTTTTTAAGGCTGTGGTTCTTCGGTAACACCTATCCACTGCCTGTAATGTTTTAATATAACTACACGCCAAGCTCTTTCCGCAGTTTATCTAAACCGTGGCTTATGCTTCCATCAAACTGCCTATCTCCCACCCTCAAAATAAACCCCCCGATTAAATCTGCATTTATTTTCTCTTCCAAAATTACCTCATTAGCAGAAAAATCTTTCTTCACCAAATCAATAATTTCTTGCTTTGCGGTATTGCTCAACGCAACTGCAGAAGTAACATGCGCAGTAAGTATACCTTTAATCTTGTTATACTGCCGCACAAACTGTTTAGAGGTTTCAAACAATATGGCCGAGCGTCCTTTGTTAATCACAATGTTTAAAAAAGAACCACTTACCTTACTTAGTTGACCGCTAAAGATCTCCTTCAAAATCCCCTTCTTTTTATCTAACGGTATAATTGGGTTTTTTAAAACCGCTTCTAACACTGGGTTGTCATCAACCACTTTTTCAAAAGCAACCATATCAGCATACGTAGCCTCCAAAGAATTGTTCTCTTCAGCTAAGTCTATTAAGGCTTTTGCGTATCTACTGGCAACTGTAATTTCTGACATACTTTTTGGGCTGTGCTAAGAGACATTAGATATGAGACATTAGCTCTGAGACGCATGTTCTCAAATCCCAAATCTCACCTCTCAAATCTCAATTCATATTAACGTCTTTCAACAAGCTTTCTACCAAGGTTTCTTGTTTTCCCTTATCATCTAATTGCTTGCGCAACACACGTTCTGCAATTTCTAAAGATAACGCAGAAACTTGATCTTTCACCTGCATCAAAGCTGCTTTCTTTTGATTCTCAATTTCTATTCTCGCTTTTGCAATAAGCTTAGCTCCTTCATCTTGTGCTTGCTTTTTGGCTTCATGCAAAATGCTGTCTTTTAAAATCTTTGCTTCTTTCAAAATCTCATCACGTTCTGCACGGGTTTGAAGCATCAACTCCTGATTTTGAGTTGTTAGCTTCGTCATTTGCAACTTAGCCAGCTCAGCCTTATTTAACGCTTCGTCTATATTGAGCTCGCGCTCGTGTATGGCGCCCATAATAGGTTTCCATGCAAACTTCCGCAATAAAATAAGTAGACAAACAAATGAAATTGTTGTCCAAAAAACCAGACCAATACTTGGGGTTACTAAATCCATTTTATATCTTCTTTTTACTAAGTCTTTTCAATAAAGCAGGATAAATAACCAATCGTTAAATATCCTGCCATTTTTTTCTCAATATTATGTGCCTAAGCCTAATAATGAAACAACCACACCGAATAAAGCAACACCCTCAATAAGAGCCGCTGCAATAATCATAGCAGTTTGAATTTTTGATGCAGCTTCTGGCTGACGAGCAATACCTTCCATTGCTTTACCACCTACTTGGCCGATACCTATACCTGCACCAATTACTGCTAAACCAGCACCAAGTGCTGCGATTGAACCTACCATAACTAATTTAATTATATAATTTGTAAAAAATAGTTTAAAATTTAATGATGTTCCTCAACTGCCATCCCAATAAAAAGGGCGGTAAGCAACGTAAATATAAAAGCCTGTAAAAATGCAACCAAAATTTCTAACACATCCATAAAAATAACGAATGCTACTGAAACAGGCGCCATAGCAACAGTTTCAAAAATAAATATTAAAGATATTAAACTCAATACGATAATATGTCCTGCCGTAATATTGGCAAACAAACGTATCATTAATGCAAACGGTTTAGAAATTACGCCTACGAGTTCTACAACAATCATTATCGGATACAACCAAAAAGGTACATCAGGTTTTAAAATATGTTTCCAGTAATACTTGTTTCCATTTATGTTAACCAAGATTAATGTTCCAACTGCCAACACAAAAGTAAGGGCAATGTTACCGGTTACATTCGCACTACCAGGAAAAATCGGCACCAAACCCATGATATTATTTATCAAAATGAAAAAGAACACGGTAAGCAAATAAGGCACAAATTTACCATACTTGTGCCCAATATTTGGCTTCGCAATATCATCTCTCACAAACACAAACACAGGTTCTAAGAAAGATTGCAATCCTTTAGGTGATTTGCCGAAGCGCCTTTTATAGGAATTTGCCACAGGAATGAAAACAAGTAAGAGCACTGCTACCGAAATAAACATGGCTGCAACATTCTTGGTAATCGAAAGATCAATTACCGCATCAGAAGCGGTTTCGTCAACCTTACCATCTGTCCCTACTACCTTTATGTTTTTGTTGAACATATTTTTGAACAGACTTTGCTCTAAGCCGGTAACCAAACGGTACTTGTTGTATTTACCTTGATAGTCTTCTTTTCCATGCTCGAAGTTACCTGAAGAAAAAAGCTCCATTCCCTGAGACGTATATAAAATTACAGGTAAAGGTAAAGTGGTATGACCCCACAAGTGCCAACCGTGCGAATCCGCAATGTGCTCCATAATCACCTTTGTAGGCTCAAATTTTTCTTCGCCCTGTTCTTCCGCCTTTTTTTCTCCTGCATATGCAGTACTGGCAGCAGCCACTACGCTGTCGACCGGCTTTTGAGTAGCCTCATTTTGAGCAAACGCTCTAACCTGATAAGAAAAAAGTGCCACGAAAAGCGTAAATACGACAGTTTGCCTTTTAACTTTAGATACAAAAACTCGGTTACAATCCATTTATTGGCAGTTTTTTACTTTGATTTTTGGTGGCGCAAGTTAAACAACAAACAGTAAATTTCAAAGGCCGAAAACAATAAATATGAAGAAAAAAAGTTCACAAGAAAAATAGTTGGATTTCCCGGCACTTTTAAAATGTAAACAAGAACGAAAGCCATACAGAAAAGCAACTTAACTGCATTCGCCCCCATAATGGCCATAACGCCCATTTGCGGATCACGCTTTATCCCTATATCAACCAGCGCATAAGCGATGTAGGTAATGCCCGCCAAAAATCCAAAAATCAGCCAAAATTGCTTTACAAACAGTTCGCTTCTACCAAACGTCCGCTCCAGCGCAATTACGACCCCTATTAAAATGCCGATAAAGATAAAATAAGCGCTCGTAAATTTTTGAAACGACATCGAAACGTGGGTTAGTTGGTTTAGCTGTTAGCCGGTTATTTGTTTATGGTTAGGAGTCGAGTGGGTATAGAAGTCAAGTCGCCAGGAAGTTGGTTCAATTCCTTATTCCTTGCTCCTTATTCCTTATTCTTCTATCCTTATTCCTTGCTCCTTATTCCTTGCTCCTTATTCTTCTATCCTTATTCCTTTTATTCCTTGCTCCTTGCTCCTTATTCCTTGCTCATTACTCTTTGCTCCTTGATTTTTATTCCTTATTCCTTCGTTGCCTGCCTAATGGCTTGGTAAAGCGCAATGGCGACACCGGCTAGGGCAAACATCGCTGTAATTATGGGTGATTTGCTTCCCCGATGCTCATCGATTTTGTATCCTATAAATGTTAAAAGTCCGATGGTAGCAATCATTTGAAAACCTATCGCAGAAAATTTAGCTATGTTTCCCATTTTATTGCCCTTATCTTCCTCCTTTTTGTTTTCCATTTTTAAATTCAATAATTACCTTAACTTTGAAAGGCTAGTTTTTCGACAAATTTATTCTTTTAAAAGTAAAAAAGACTGCTTCGAATATTAACAAAACCCATCAAACCTCTTGAAAAAAACTTCAAATATAACTATTCAGGCGATTTTGGTGATCGTTTTTCTCGTATTTTGCTTTGGATGTATTACGCCCAAAGATACTGCTGTTAGTAGAAGGTTGCAAAATTTAACTGCAAGATATAATTATATATATAACGCAAAAGTACTGCTTACTGATTATAATATCGGCTTACAGCAAAGTTATCAGGATAACTATCAAACTATTTTACCTGTTTATTTAGATCCGCCGCCGCAGAAAGAACTCATTCTTCTTCCAGATTTACCTAATAAGCAACTAGATGAGGTTATAAAGAAGGCTCAAGGGATCATCAATGAAAAAACGTACAGCAATTATGTAGATGATGCATATTTGCTTCTGGGTAAAGCAAGTTATTTAAAAGGCAATTATTTTTCCGCGTCTGCTTACTTCGATTATGTGGCAAAAACCTTTCAAGGAGATACAAAAATAGTGATTACTGCGCTGGATTGGAAAGCACGCTGTCAAATTGAATTGAACAACTTTTCTAAAGCCGATAAAATTTTAGACACCTTGTTTCTAATCGCAAAAGGATATAAAAAGAGTTTAGCAGAACCACAAGCGACTACCGCCCAATTAAGGATTTATCAACAGAGATACAATGAGGCTGCCGTGTTGCTTCAAGAGGCACTCCGCAAGGGAAGCGATCGTCTTTTAAACATTAGATGGCGATTTATACTGGCACAACTGCAACAAAAGCAAAATAATTTCCAAGATGCCTTTAAAAATTATACTAAAGTAGCGGGTAGCAATGGGCCGTTTGAAATGTATTTTCAGGCCAACCTTCAACGCATCAAATTAACGGCACAGCTTAGTGGACAGCAAATAAACGAGGAAAAAGAATTGCTTCGTCTAGTTAAGGACGACAAAAATGCAGACTATATCGACCAAATTTACGGTCAGATTGGCGAATTTTTTGCTGAAAAAGATGACTTGTCCAAAGCTGAGTTTTACTTTAAAAAATCGGTTCAAACTAGCACAACTAACCTCAATCAAAAAGCATTAGCCTATTTAAATATTGCAGATCTGAATTTTGCCAAGCTTAAAAACTATCGCAAGGCAAAACTTTATTACGACAGCACCATCAACATCCTACCAAAAAGCTTTCCTGACTATGTAAACATTGTTAAGAAGGCCGATAATCTAAGTTATTTGACAGATCGATATGAAATAATCGATTTGCAAGATACGCTACAATCAATAGCGAAATTGCCGCTAGGAGAAAGAGGAACAAAGATTAAAGAGTTTGTAAACCGCCGTATGGATACTTTAAGTCTTGGCTCAAGTAGTCCTTCCCAATCTTCCTCCTTGACTAATAATGCATTTCTACAAGTAGACCCTAGCCTTTCTACCAATAGTTTGGGCAATGGAAACACTTTTTACTTTAACAACCCTGCAGCCGTAAGCAAAGGATTTACAGATTTTAAAATTAGGTGGGGAAATAGGACTTTACAAGACAACTGGCGCCAAAGCGTCCGATCATCTGCACAACAGAATAATCAAATTTTGGCAGGTGGAGATGTGGCTGTTTCTGCTAAAACATTAAACGATTCTACCAGCTTAAGCGCTAAACCAAACGATTTAGAAACAGAATATCTGTCGGCCTTGCCGATAACAGACAGTTTGATTGCGCTTTCTAATCAGAAAATGATCGACGCCTACTATGAAATCGCCAGTTTTTATCAGCAGGAGCTCAATGACAAAGAGGAAGCCGATAAAGTTTACCAGATTTTGCTAGACAGATTTCCAGAGAACAACCATCGTCCAGCAGTTTTATATAGTTTATATCTAAGCAACAAGGGAACAGATGACCAAAAGGCAAATCGTTTAAAAGAGGAAGTTTTATTAAAATTTCCAAATTCCGATTATGCCAAAACCATTAAAGATCCTTTTTATGCAAGTAGACAGGACGCTTTGTTAGATAGTGCGAAAAAAAACTATGAATACCTCTATCAAAAGTTTGCAAATAAAGATTATTCCAGCGTAATCAGCTCAACTTCAAGTGTTATGGTAGAGCCTCAAAAAAGTGAAATTGATCCACAATTTGCTTATTTGCGCGCCTTAGCTATTGGAAGAACATCTAAAATTGCAGCGCTGATCAATGTTTTTAATAAGATTGATCAAAATTATCCCGATGATAAAATAGTAACTCCATTAGTGCGACAACAATTGGAATACATCAGTAAACATTTTGCCGATTTTGAAGAGAGACAAGTTGCGTTGGTAGATTTCGATGAAAACGCAACCGATCCATTGGCTCGATCAATGGTTTCAAACCCAACGCCGAGCGTTAATGCAAAGCCCATAAAAATTACCTCTGCGCAAATCATTCCAAAGGCCGATCTACCTGAGGTATCCAAACTGCCACCATTGGTGAAAAAAGATTCAATCACAACAAATTTATCTACAAAGAAACCGAGCATCTTTAGTACAGCGATTTCTACCGAGTATTTTTATGTGATCGACGTTCGAGATGCCACTTTAACGGTCAGTTCATCCCGTTTTGGCGTCGGGCAATTTAATAGAGGGAACTACCCAGATAATGATTTGGTGCATAAATTGATTGAGCTGAATGATGATCAATTGATCTATATAAATAGTTTTGTAGATTTGGAGGATGCAAAAATTTATCAAAATAGCATTAAAAATCAGTTGAATAAAATAATGAAAGTGCCAGATGATAAGTATAGAACTTTTATCATCACTAAAGAAAACTTTGATAAATTAGTAGACAGAAAGCGGATAGACGCTTATCTTGACTTTTACAAAGAAAATTATTAGTTGGCACTTTTAGCTTTGATTACCTTTACAGCCATTGGCAGATTTTATTAAAAATGATTAACAAACAAAAAAAAGATAATTTAACATCTTCGGACATCAGAAAATATAACTTCAGAATTTGGAAGTTATTGATCGGTTTTATTGCTTTATTTGCGCTTTTTATTACTTTAGTTGGAGTGGGTTTTTTCGGTACATTGCCCTCATTTAGAGACATTGAGCACCCAAAAAGCAATCAGGCTTCAGAAATCTTAGCGGAAAATGGAAAGACCATCGGCACTTATTTTGTTCAAAATAGGTCGAACGTATCTTATAAAGACATCTCTCCAAACGTAATCAATGCTTTAATCGCAACAGAAGACACCCGTTTTAAAGAGCATAGCGGCATCGACTTTAAGCGTACGTTCGCAATTATTTTTTACAACTTAATAGGTAAAAAACAAGGTGCGAGTACCATTACCCAACAATTGGCCTTAAATTTATTCTCAGAAAAAGGCAGAGAACGAAATTTCTTTAAAAGGGTAATGCAAAAATTTAAAGAATGGATAGTTGCAGTCAAATTAGAACGTAACTATACCAAGGAAGAAATTATTACCATGTACCTAAATACTGTAGATTTTGGAAACCAGGCTTATGGGATCAAGTCGGCTGCTCGGGTATATTTCAATACAGGAGCAGATCAATTAACAGTTCCGCAGGCGGCCACCTTGGTGGGAATGCAAAAAGGAATTACTATGTATTCTCCCACTCGCCACCCAGAAAGATCGTTGGCGAGGCGAAACACCGTAATGTCTTTGATGGTAAAAAACGGTACGCTTACCGCACAAGATTTCGATAAAAATAAACAACAGCGCTTAAATCTTGCCTTCAATGCGGCCACCGTAAATGATGGCGTCGCTCCTTACTTCAGAACAGTACTTAAAGGAGATATCAAAAAGATTTTTCAGGAACAAGCCATCAACAAATCGGACGGAAGTAGCTATGACCTTGACAGAGATGGTTTGAAAATTTACACTACGCTAAATTACGATATGCAAGTGTATGCTGAAGAGGCACAGAAAGAATATATGAAAGTGCTACAGCAGGAGTTTAACAAGAGCTGGGCTGGTCGGAATCCTTTTAAAGGCAAAGAAATGCAAATTCAACAGGGCGTTCAACGTTCCGATCGCTACAAAGAGGCAAAGCTGAATGGTAAAACGGATGAGGAAATTAAAAAAGACTTTAACACGCCCACGGAATTGAGTATTTTTACCTGGAAGGGCGACATTGATACTACCATGAAACCGATCGATTCGGTTCGTTACTACAAGATGCTGTTGCGCAATGCGATGATGTCTATGGATCCTGAAAATGGACATGTGAAAGCTTGGGTAGGCGGAATAAATTTCGAGCATTTTAAGTACGATCAAGTGCAAATGGGAACTAGACAGGTAGGTTCTACCGCTAAACCTTTTACTTATGCTGTTGCGATAGAAAATGGTTTCTCGCCTTGCTATACCGTTCCAAATGTGCCGGTAACAATAGAGGGTTATGGAGCGCCTTGGGTACCTAGATCTTCCGGAACCATTCCAGGAGTATTGACGTTACAAAAAGCGTTGGCCTTTTCTCAGAACTACATCACTGCTTATCTTATGAAACAGGTTGGCCCAGTGGCAGTTGCTAATTTAGCTACAAAAATGGGCATTCCAGATGTTCCTGCCTATCCTTCCATTGCATTAGGATCTTTCGATGCTTCCGTATTTAACATGGTTGGTGCTTATGGAACTTTCGCAAACAAAGGTTATTACACCAAACCAATCTATTTGTTAAAAGTGGAAGATAAAAACGGTGTAGTGCTCTATTCTCAAAAAGAAATACCCAAACCAGTTATGAGCGAAGAAGTGGCTTACGTAATGACAAGGATGTTACGCGGCGTGATAACCAATGGAACGGGATCTCGACTCAGTTATAGATACAAGGTAAATACGCCGATTGGTGGAAAAACCGGAACCACCCAAAACAATTCTGACGGTTGGTTTATGGCTATAACTCCCCAACTTGTTACGGGCGTTTGGACTGGCTGCGAAGACAGAGCGTTTCATTTTATCAGTACCCGACAAGGAGAAGGCGCAAATACTGCACTTCCAATATTCGCTGGGTTTATTAAACGTGTGTACGCAAATCCTGCTTTAAAAATCAGCAAAGCTGATTTCGAACCTCCAAAAAGTGGCGTTTCTATTATTTACGATTGCAGCGTTTATCAAAAACAAGAGGAAGCCCCCACAAGCGATTTGGATGAGCGACTGGGCTTTTAGAAAAAATTGATTAAAGCGCAAAGAAGACAAACAAAATGGTTTAGCCCTGCTGTTCGCTAATTCTTTGCTCCTTACTAATACCCTTCTACTTTCCTACCCTCAAAATTCACCTCTTAAAGCATTCCGCCGCAAACGGATATGGTTTGGCCTGTTACGTAAGCGCTCATATCTGAAGCAAGGAAAACGCACACATTGGCAACATCCTCAGTTTCTCCCGCCCTTTTTAAAGGAATGTCTTTTTCCCAACCTTCTACCACTTTTGGATCCAACACTTCCGTCATTTCTGTACGGATAAATCCCGGAGCAACTACATTTGCACGAATATTTCTAGAACCAAGTTCTTTGGCAATAGATTTTGTAAAGCCAATGATGCCAGCTTTAGATGCAGCATAGTTGGACTGGCCTGCGTTTCCTGTTACGCCAACCACAGAACTCATGTTTATAAAAACACCTTTCCGCGCTTTCATCATCACTTTCGATGCTGCTTTTGTAATGTTAAAAACCGATTTTAGGTTTACATTAATCACATCATCCCAGTTTTCTTCACTCATCCGCATCAACAAGCCATCTTTGGTGATGCCAGCGTTGTTTACGATAATGTCTATCCCGCCAAAATCGGCGACAATATCTGCTATTAATTTTTCTGCTTCGTCTAATTTAGAGGCATCAGAACGGTAACCTTTTACTTGAGCGCCATCTGCTTGAAGTTCTTTTTCCAATGCTTTGCCCTTTTCTACAGACGACAAGTAGGTGAAAGCTACATTTGCTCCATGAGCCGCAAATTTCTCTGCTATTTTCCTTCCAATACCTTTAGATGCGCCGGTTATTAATGCTGTTTTTCCTTGTAGTAATTTCATATTTCTTTTTCGTTTGTCAGTCTGAGCTTGTCGAAGACCAAGATATTTATATTTATCCTTTTAGATTAGATAATCTTACAATTTCTTTCCAATCGTCCTTAAACAAAGTTTCTTTTTTCTTTCTATTCCAACATTTTAACCTGCTTTTTAAAGGCGATTGCTTGTTGAATATGGTCAAAGCGCATATATTATTTAAGGGGTAAGCGGCGGCGACTAAAAGTGTAAGCTTTAATATCTTCTCCGTTATTATGTGTTGTTCAATTCTTATGTCCAAATCATTAGTTACACTTATATAGTAGCTATTATCGGCACATTCTAAAATATAGATAAAGTAACTATGGATATTCGGCATTCTAGAGTGATTAATATATTGAAATTGCAGAATAAAAGTCCTTCGAAAGGCTCAGGATAACAATCGGATTAAACTATCCGATAGGTTCCTGTTGACTCAAACAGTGAAAACTTCCTAATCCCCAAATAATATCTATCGAATTAATACCAACAACCTTTCTATCTTGAAAGCACATCTGAATAATTTCTAATGCTTTCTCATCATTCACATCATCAAAAATCGGCACAATTACCGCAGCGTTGCAGATATAGAAATTAGCGTAGGATGCAGGCAAACGTGTATCCTCATAAACAATCGGCGAAGGCATCGGCAGTTCAACAATATTTAAAGGCCGACCATCTTTTAGCTTCATTCCTCTTAGCGCTTCCAAGTTTTCTTGTAAAAGCACGTAATTTTCATCTAAAGGATTAGGTTCTACAACAGTCAGTACAGTATCTTCATTCACGAAACGGGTAATGTCGTCAATGTGGCCATCGGTATCATCGCCAACAATTCCATCGCCCAACCATAATACTTGCTCCTGTCCATAAAATTCCAAAAGATACCTTTCTATCTCTTCTTTAGTAAATGTGGGATTTCTATTTTCATTTAACAAACAAGCCGTTGTAGTCAAAATTGTTCCCGCTCCATTAAATTCTACCGAGCCGCCTTCCATTACAATATCTGGCAGAAATAGCGGCAAGTCGAATGTTTTGGCAATTTTTGTCGGGATCACATCATCCAAATCAAATGGTGGGTATTTATTTCCCCAAGCATTATAACCCCAATCTACCACCGCTTTTTGGTTTCCTTTTACCACAAAAGCAGGTCCGTGGTCTCTACACCAAGCATCGTTGGTTTGATGGAAATAGAACTCTATTTGCGCTAAATCTGCATTCACTTTTTCCAGCTCTGCTATTGCAAAGGCCTTCATTGCTTCATCTTTAACATTGATGCGCACTTTTTCTCCCTCAGCAACGATTTTTATAAATTGGCAATAAGCTCTATAGATCGATTCGATTTTGCCCGGCCAACTTTCTTCTTTGTGTGGCCAACTTAGCCAAGTAGCTTCATGTTTTGCCCATTCTGCAGGAAAAGTATACCCTTGTTGTTTTGGAGAATAATCAAACAAATTGGGTTTGAACGTAAATTTATTTGGTGGGAATATTGACATGATTGAAAATTAATTTAAAAGTCCGAAGTTGGAAGACATTAAAATAGTTAGAAAGTTGGGAGACCGAAAGTCGGAAGATATGGTTCGTCTCTAAAAGCCCGATAGACACAAGACCAAAGTCCGAAGATAAAGTGCTTAACATTTAATTGAGTGATTTGATTAAAGCAGAAATCATAATTAATATTTCTTCGCAGGATTGATAATGTTTATTAAAAACTTCTTCTGAAATGTAGCCTCGTCTTCTGGATAGATGTAAACAATTAACCACTTCTATATCCGATCTTAAAGCGTATCCTAGGAATCTTTTAAACTCTGGATTACTTTGTCCAGTGCTACCCTCAGCAATGTTCATTGAAATAGAATCCGCAGCTCGCTTAGCTTGAGACGTCAACACATAAACCTCTTCCCGAGGAAAGGTTCTAGTCATTTTATCTACTTCGTCTGCGAGGTCTAACGCTTTTTGCCAAACCTTAAGCTTCTCGAATTTAAAGGCCAATTTTAGTCAGGGGTTAGGAGACCGAAGTCCAATGAAATAATTTAGTCTCTACGGGAATTAATAATGCATATCACTTAAATTAAACAATAAAACTACAGGATCGCGCTTTTTGTCACTTTTGACCTCTGACTTCCGGACTTCTGACTCCCGACTATTTTTAATCCTCATCTATATATCTCTTCGTAATAGGTTGATAAGAATCAATCCGTCTATCCCGTAGAAATGGCCAATGTTTTCTAAAATAATCAGATTGTGTTAAATCCAGATTTACTACTTCAGTTTCTTCCTTATCGTGAGATGCTAAATAAAGCAACTTACCTTGCGCATTGGTTGCGAAACTTCCACCCCAAAACTTCATCGCACCATCTTGCTCAAAACCAACTCTATTTACTGCAATAACTGGCACTGCGTTCGCTACTGCATGCGAGCGCTGAATGGTTTGCCAAGCATCGTACTGATCTTTATTTGTTTCCTCATCTTGATTGGTATCCCAACCTATGGCAGTTGGATAGAAAAGTATATCAGCGCCCATCAAAGCTGTAATCCGCGCAGCTTCCGGATACCACTGATCCCAACAGATCAGCACTCCTATTTTAGCAAACTTGGTGTCGAAAACTTTATATCCTAAATCGCCTGGCGTAAAGTAAAATTTCTCATAAAACGCTGGATCATCTGGAATGTGCATTTTGCGGTATTTGCCCAAATATTTCCCATCTGCATCTAACACAGCAGTAGTATTGTGGTACAAACCTTCTGCACGTTTCTCAAATAGTGAAGCAATAATGACTATATTAAGTTCTGCAGCTATAACAGAAAGTGCATCGGTCGAAGGGCCAGGAATGGATTCAGCTAAATCAAAATTATCGTAGTCTTCTACATCGCAAAAATACAATGACGTAAATAATTCTTGCAGGCAAACAATCTGTGCACCTTTTTTAGCTGCATCACGTACCTTCTCTATGGCTTTATCTAAATTTTCTTGTTTGCTGCTGGTACAGCTCATCTGTACCAAACCAACTTTTACATTCTTCATTTATAAAATATAACGCTTTGAAATAAATAAAAATTAACTCGTGCTAAATCTTCTGCAAAGTTACTAAAAAAGGATAATTTTAAATATTAAGTAATGCTTCTCGAGTGTAAGATTTAATTCTTAGTGGCAGAAAAGATGCTCTTTTGCAGTTAAGTTATGAGCTGAATATTTTTTATTGAAAATCAAAGATAGTCGCCTTGTTTAAAGTCGTTCGGGCTAACCATTTTAGCCTAGCAAAAAAGCTTAGGCTGCCATTATTATCCCGTTTATGTACAACCGTCGCTGCAAGAAACTTGGGTTGCAGGCCGCCGATAAAACTTTGATCTAAAATATAAAAGGAATAATCCTGGCAGTTTGATTTTTGTAAGATTGGTATTCCGACCCGAAATGCGCTGTTAGCGCCTCTTCTTCAATTTTAATACGATAAATAAATACGCTCAAAATACTGACACAAATAATCGCCAAAGAAAACCAATTGTTCAATATAATTCCCATTCCGATAAACGACAACAATGAGGCTGCATAAGAAGGATGACGGACGTACTTGTACATTCCGTTTGTTTTCAGTTTGTGGTCGTTCCTAATCGTCACATCAACAGTAAAAAATCTTCCCAAAGAAAACACGGCAAAGTACCGCAGTAGGATACCAAAAATCAAAATGAAAACCCCAACATAGTTACCCATTATCGTATGGTAAATTGGCAAAGACACATTTTTAGAGATCAGCACAGCAACAGTAATACAAATTGCAATTACAATCCATATCATCTTCAACGAATTCTTATCCTGATTCTTTTTGTCGCTGCTCCCAGAACGCAACATTCTATTCAAATAAATTTCAGAAAATATCCAGACGATGTAAACAAATATCAAAACTGTTTCAGACATGCGGTGATTGGTTATTCCTTTAAAATTGTTCGTGATATTCCTTTTTTAATTCTCTTAAACAATTGGCACACAGGCAACCATCATAAGTTTCGCTAATGTACTGCATTTCATTAATGGTTAACTGTACAGTACTGCATTGACATTTTGTATATGCGTTCGCCTTACATTCCACAGAAACTCTGCACCGCTCGCAAGAAATGATTTCGTGTTTGGTGAAGGTGGGGTTTGGCATTACGTTTTGGGTGATAGGTAATTTTGGAAATCTTATGTAAAAATAAGAACAAATTTTCAATTGGACATAGCATAAGGGCTAATACCCCATTCACCATTCTTATCTTGAGCCGATTAAAACAGCGTATCCTCACAGGCAAAATAATCAGCTACAAGCGGCCCAAAAAGTACATTTCTATTAATAAAACTTCAAAAGCAACGGCAACCAGAGATCTACAATCGCTAAACGATTTGGGTATTTTTAAGGTAGAAGGCTCAGGACGATCTGTGAGGTATTTCTTGGAATTTTAAAAAATGCAAAATCTGCTTCTCTATTTATCGATATGGCGGAAGTGTTCACTTATGCCTAAAAATATATTGTCTTTTATTCTATCAACGCAAGCGGACGCTTGTGCTAGAGGGGTTAAAATATGAAAATACTTTGATCGAAGTGTTTATTCAGCGAGTGGTCCGTTCTTGTGATATGTCTCCAAAGGTCGAGATGACGTGGTGATCAAGCTCTGCGACAATCACTTCAACGCACAAGGTTTTTCAAAGCACAGAGACAGATTAACACAATGTTAGATTTTGCAACATCGACTATTAAAAAAGGTTTTGAGCGTTGGCCCAAAACCTTTTTTCATTCGATTATTTTATTCAGAAGAGATGAACTTTTCGTTTGAGATTGCTTCGTGCCTCGCAATGACGAAATCTAGCCAGCTTTCTGTTTGTTCTTTACTCTTTGTTCTTTGCTCCTTATTCTTCTTCCTACCCCGAACAACTGATACATCCTTCTTCCATGCTACAAACCGGCCCATCTACAATTTCTTCTGCAACTTGGTCTTGGGTCATCTCTGCAGGAATTACTGCTTCAATCGCTTTGCCTGCTTGGCTTTCTACGGTAAACTTAACCGCTTGAGATGCTGCTTGTGTACGTAAATAATACATTCCTGTCTTCAGCCCTTTTTCCCACGCGTAAAAATGCATAGAAGTAAGTTTTGAGGTATTTGGTGCATTTATAAACAGGTTTAACGACTGCGATTGACATATATAGGCACCACGATCTGCAGCCATATCGATTATGTTACGCATCTTTATTTCCCAAACTGTCTTGTACAATTCTTTAATATAATCTGGAATAGACGGTATGCCTTGAACAGATCCATTTGCCAAGATAATTTGATTCTTCATATCGTTATTCCAAAGGCCTAACGCTACCAGATCTTTTAACAGATGTTTGTTTACCACCACAAACTCTCCGCTCAATACTCGGCGCGTGTAAATGTTTGACGTATATGGCTCAAAACATTCGTTGTTCCCTAAAATTTGCGAAGTAGATGCTGTTGGCATTGGCGCAACCAAAAGAGAATTATACACTCCTTCTTCCACTACTTTTGTACGTAATGCTTCCCAATCCCAACGGTTGCTTTCTGGCTTAACATTCCATAAATCAAACTGAAACTTTCCCTGAGACAATGGCGAACCTTTAAAAGATTGATATGGACCATTCTCTCTCGCAAGATCGTTAGAAGCGGTCATTGAAGCAAAATAAATTGTCTCAAAAATCTCTTTGTTTAACCTTTTTGCTTCGTCACTTTCAAAAGGCAAACGCAATAAAATAAAAGCATCTGCCAAACCTTGCACACCCAAGCCAACCGGACGGTGGCGCATATTCGAGTTTTCTGCCTCGACTACAGGATAATAATTATGATCGATAATTTTATTTAAATTCAAAGTCGCCTGATACGTTACTTCATATAATTTTTGGTGGTCAAACTGACCGTCTATTACAAATCTCGGTAACGCTAACGAAGCTAAATTACAAACAGCAACCTCATCTTTAGCGGTATATTCGATGATTTCAGTACAAAGATTAGAACTTTTTATCGTGCCTAAATTCTGCTGATTAGATTTCGCATTTGCTGCATCTTTAAACAACATGTAAGGCGTACCTGTCTCTATCTGCGAATCTAAAATGGCAAACCAAAGTTCTTGTGCTTTAATGGTTCTACGTCCGCGTTTTTCGGCTTCGTATTTTGTATATAAAGCTTCAAATGCTGCACCATGGCAATCTGCTAACCCTGGCGCTTCATGCGGACAGAACAAGGTCCATTCGCCATTGTCTTTTACGCGTTGCATAAACAAATCGTTTATCCAAAGTGCGTAGAATAGATCTCGCGCACGCATTTCTTCTTTACCATGGTTTTTGCGCAGGTCTAAAAATTGAAAAACATCTGCATGCCATGGCTCTAAATAGATAGCGAAAGCACCTTTACGCTTTCCTCCACCTTGATCTACGTAACGGGCTGTATCATTAAATACACGCAACATAGGAATAATTCCATTGCTTGTACCGTTGGTTCCACCGATGTATGAGCCAGTTGCGCGGATATTATGTATACTCAAACCTATACCACCAGCACTTTGCGAGATTTTTGCCGTTTGCTTTAAGGTATCGTAAATCCCTTCAATGCTATCATCTTGCATGGTTAACAAGAAACACGAAGACATTTGTGGTTTTGGTGTAGCAGCATTAAATAGTGTTGGTGTAGCATGTGTAAACCAACGTTCGCTCATTAAATGATAGGTTTTTATTGCACTATCGATATCTGCCTTATGAATGCCGACTGCAACGCGCATAAATAAATGTTGCGGACGCTCTACAATTTCTCCATTGACCTTTAGCAGGTATGATTTCTCCAAAGTTTTAAATCCGAAATAATCGAAGCCAAAATCCCTGTCGTAAATGATGGTACTATCTAGAATATCTGCATTCTTATCGATGATTTCCATCACATCATCCGCTATAAGTGGAGCTGCTTTTTGTGCTTTGGGATCGAAATACTCATGCAACATTTTCATGGTTCCCGAAAACGACTTTGTCGTATTCTTATGAAGATTGGAGACCGCTATTCGCGATGCCAACAACGCATAATCTGGATGCTTTGTAGTTAAAGAGGCAGCAGTTTCGGCTGCTAGGTTGTCTAATTCTGACGTAGTGACGCCATCATATAAACCTTCAATCACCTTTTTTGCAACGTCGATAGAATCCACGAGATCTGCATTTAAACCGTAGCACAACTTTTGAATTCTAGCCGTGATTTTGTCGAATTTTACCGCTTCGCTGCGACCATCTCTTTTTAGTACAAACATATCTTTATTTAGTATCGCCTTTCAACCCTCCCCAAATGGGAGGATTTTCAAAGGTGTTTTTCTTCTTTTAGTATCAATTAGTGAGTATCAATTGTCAAGCTTTAAAACCATCAACCGTCTTGCTTCTACCCTTCAAATAGATTGCTTCATGGCTCGCAAAGACAAAGAACGGAAACCTTCAACCCTCAACTTTCCAGTCTTAAACCTTAGTTAAAAGTCATCATCTAAAGAAAAAGCTTGAGTTTTATTATCTGCCGACGTTAACACGCCACTTTTCTGATAATCGCCAACTCGTTTTTCGAAAAAATTAGTTTTACCTTGAAGTGAGATCATCTCCATAAAATCGAAAGGGTTGGTGGCATTGTAAATTTTATCATATCCTAGCTCCTGCAACCATCTATCAGCCACAAATTCTATATATTGACTCATCAACTTCGCATTCATTCCAATTAACGCAACTGGCAAAGCTTCGGTAATAAACTCTTTTTCAATTTCTACAGCATCGCTGATGATCCCGTGAACTTGCTCTTGACTTAACTTGTTTTCTAACATGCTATAAAGCAAACATGCAAACTCGCAGTGTGAACCCTCGTCTCTAGAGATCAACTCATTACTGAATGTTAGGCCTGGCATTAATCCGCGTTTTTTCAACCAAAAGATTGAGCAGAAGCTGCCACTAAAAAATATGCCTTCTACCGCAGCGAATGCAACCAAACGTTCTGCAAAACTTCCGTTTTCTATCCAACGCAATGCCCATTCTGCTTTCTTCTTTACAGCCGGCACTGTATCAATCGCGTGGAACAGACGATCTTTTTCTTCCGGGTCTTTAATGTAAGTATCGATCAAAAGCGCATAGGTTTCTGCGTGGATATTTTCCATCATAATCTGGAAACCGTAGAAGCAGCGCGCCTCTGGCAATTGAACCTCACTCATAAAGTTAACAGCAAGATTTTCATTTACGATACCATCACTTGCAGAGAAAAATGCCAAAATATGAGAGATGAAATGTCTTTCTCCATCGTTTAAATTATCCCAATGTTTTTGATCATCTGAAAGGTCTATTTCTTCAGCGGTCCAAAAACTGGCTTCGGTCTTCTTATACATCTCCCAAATTGCCGGGTATTTTATCGGCAATAACACAAATCTGTCTTTATTTTCTTGTAATAATAATTCCTGTTCCATTAGCTGATGTTTTATTTTTATTTAATTCAAAGTCGACAAAATTTTGCATCTGCTACTTTTGTATTAGCGATGGTCATTTCTTCAAATGAAAATATGTAATGCAAGTATTAACTTTTGATTTCACACAAAAACTTACCTTTTAGTTTTTGAAAATTGACGTTTAAATGCGGAAGACCCACATGTTATGTCACTAAAGATTAAGGCTTTGCAACGGTTGCGAAATCCATTTCGTTAAAGAACTTTGTTGAAACAAATATAAAGGACGGAGCTCTTTTTTTACTTGAAAGTTGTTAACATCAAAATGCTATTGGTGGATAAAGAGCGATGGAAATTTAATTTCAGCCGCAAAAAAAAGCTAAAGAGTTCTATTTTAGCACTAAGGAAATGAGTATTAATGTGGATAAGTTAAATACGCTATTTAGAAATTAAGGGAGTGCGTATTTTAGTGTCACTTTTGAAATGCCTTCATTGAAAATACCGATCAGCTTAGCTGCCCTTTCCGAAAGGTCTATGGCAATCCGTTTTACAAACGGGCCGCGGTCTGTAATTTTGACTTTTACAGATTTTCCATTTTCGGGATTCGTCACAGTAACAATAGTTCCAAATGGGAGACTTCTGTGCGCAGCGGTAAGTTTTTTTGCACGGTATCTGGTTCCACTTGAAGTACTTCGACCTTCGAATTTTGGATGGTAATAGGTAGCAAGCGCAGCTTTACGTACCGTATCTTGAACTTCAGAATCTTCGTTCGTTTGCGCACTGCTTTTGAAGAAGCAGAATAAAACAACCACAATCAACACATATTTCATAGGCAAGCTATTTTAACTGGGTTTGCAAATATAGGTATTTCAAATTTAACCGAATTTCTAAGGACTTATTAGGAGCGTTTCCACACAAAAAAAGCGTAAAACTTTCGTCTTACGCCCTTTCCTAAACCCCTTCTCCTTGGTTACTATTTTTTGTCAGGCACAAAGCTCATCGAAATAGAGTTTACGCAGTGCCTTGTATTCTTTGCAGTTAAACCCTCCCCAATAAACACATGACCAAGATGTGCACCGCAATTCGCACATTCAATTTCTGTACGCATTCCATCAGCATCCGGAAGCTTTTTTACTGCACCTTTAATCTCATCGTCAAATGCCGGCCAACCACAATGGGCATCGAATTTACTATCAGATCGGTACAACGGCGCATTGCACCGTTTGCAAATGTAAGTACCTTTCTCATTAAAATCATCGTATTTTCCAGTACCTGGACGTTCAGTGCCCTTATTAACAATTACGCGCTCCTCGTCGGTGGTCAATTTGTTCCAATTCATATTATTTTTTACTGAAGTTTCTTTCATCGGTGTCTTATCTTCTGGTTTGTTTTGAGCACAAGCAGAGAAACAGGTCGCGATTGCTATGATCCCAACAATCGAAAATGTGTTAACTAAATTTCTAAAATTTAACATTGAAAAGCTCTTTAAGTTTTATTTATCCGCTACAAAGTTCAAAGCTAGCGAATTGATGCAGTTCCTAGTGTTTTTCTTTGTAAAATGCTCGCCATAAAAAACATGTCCAATGTGCGCACCACAATTTGCACAGACTTCCTCTTCTCTTTGTCCGTCGGCGTCCTTATTGTATTTCACACCCCCTTTAATTTCGTCATCAAAACTCGGCCATCCAGTATGTGATTCGAATTTAGTCTCGGATCTAAAAAGAGGCTCATTGCATTGCTTACATAAATAAGTTCCCTTTTGTTTATTATGCAATAAACTTCCAGACCCTGGCGTTTCTGTCCCCTCGTGTAGCATAATTTGCGCCGAGGCGGCGTTTAATTTGTTATAATCGGCCTTATTTTTTATCACTGCAGGCAGTTTGCCGGTAGGATTTTGTGCACAGGCGGTTATTGTACCGATCAGCAAAAATGCTCCAAACACAATTAATTTATTTACTATCGTTTTCATAATACCATGTACGTTGGCTAATGAGGTTTGGTTTAAAGAATGACCTTAAAGGCTGAGTGTTTACAAAAAAATGAGAAATGAATTAAAAGCAAATGTTACCAACACATTCTTTTTACTTGTAGTTTGTAGACCTCAAGACTACCTAGAGTTCCAACATTGACCAGCGCCTTAATCCATTATAGAGTCACTGAGAACAGATACATCTCAGACTACTGCTTCGTTTGAATACCTTAATTCCTTATTTTCAATGAATTACATTTATAAAAAATAGGAATACTTGTTATGAATTGTAGAATTAAAATCATACCTTTGCGGCTTATTAAAAAAAAGACTAATGACAAACCCATTTAAAGAATTGGGGATAAGTGATGACGTCGTTAATGCCGTAAAAGACCTTGGATTTGAAAATCCAACGCCCATTCAGGAACAAAGTATTCCTGTACTGTTAGAAGGCACTAATGATTTTGTTGGTTTGGCCCAAACAGGAACAGGAAAAACAGCCGCATTCGGATTGCCGCTGTTAGAATTAATTGATTTTGAAGTAAATAAACCGCAAGCGTTAATTTTATGCCCAACGCGCGAACTCTGTTTACAAATTACGAACGACCTTAAAAGTTATGCCAAAAACAAGCCGCGTGCGCATGTTGTTGCCGTTTACGGTGGAGCAAGCATTATGCCGCAGCTACGCGAGATACGCCAAGGCGTACAGATTGTAGTGGCTACGCCCGGCCGTATGTTAGATATTCTTGGTCGTAAGGCCATCGATTTTTCTGACGTAAAATTTGTGGTGCTGGATGAAGCAGATGAAATGTTAAATATGGGCTTCCAGGAAGACATAAATGATATTTTGGCAACAACACCAGAAGAAAAGAAAACTTGGTTGTTCTCTGCAACCATGCCGAGTGAAGTGCGTCGTATAGCAAAAAAATATATGACCGACCCGGTGGAACTTACCATGGGCACAAAAAATTCAGGTAATGTTAACATAGAGCACGAATACTATATAGTGCGTGCCCGCGATAAATATGCTGCTCTTAAACGCATTGTAGATTTTAATCCTGATATTTTTGCAGTAGTATTTTGCAAAACTAAAATGGATACGCAAGATGTTGCCGAAAGACTAATTAAGGACGGTTACAACGCAGATGCCCTTCACGGCGATTTATCGCAACAGCAACGTGATAAAGTAATGCAACGTTTCCGCGAGCAGAACATGCAACTGCTTATCGCAACAGATGTTGCTGCGCGTGGAATTGATGTCAAAGAAATTACACACGTAATAAATTTCTCTTTACCAGACGAAATAGAAAGCTATACCCACCGTTCTGGCCGTACAGGTCGTGCAGGAAAAACCGGTATTTCTATCTGTATCATCAACTCTAAAGAAACTGGGAAAATCCGCCAGCTAGAACGCATTATTGGCAAGCAATTTACAAAAGCAGAATTACCTACAGGTTTTGATGTTTGCGAAAAGCAGTTGTTTTCTTTAGTTCATAGAGTGAACAGTGTAGAGGTAAACGAGGAGCAGATCGATCAATATATTCCAAGAATCATGGATGAGTTTGCCGAACTGACCAAGGAAGACGTAATTAAACGTTTTGCTTCTTTAGAGTTTAATAGGTTCTTAGACTATTATTCTAAAGCCCCAGACTTGAATGCTACTGATGAGCGCGGCGGCGATAGAGACCGTGGCGAACGTGGAGAACGCGGAGAACGTAGTGGTCGCAATAGAGGTAGCGAAGGTTTTACGCGTTTGTTTATTAATTTGGGCTCGGTTGATGAATTTACCCGTGGCGATATGCTGGGCTTTATTTGTAACCAGACTAAAATTAGCGGCAAAGAAGTTGGAAAAATTGATCTAAAAGGTGTTTTCTCTTTCTTTGAAGTGGAAGATGCTGTGGCAGATAAAGTTTTTGAAGGCTTTAAAAACGCAGAATATAACGGAAGAAGTGTACGGATCGAAAAAAGCGGCGAAGCACCTAGTGGTGGCGGAGAACGAGGAGAGCGTGAAGATCGCGGAAGACGTAGTGATAGAGGTGGATTTGGAGGTGAGCGCAGAAGTGGTGGTGGAAGCGGAGATCGCAGTAGAGGTGGAGAGCGTGGCGGAAGTCGTGGAAGTGGTTTCGGTGGGGGAAGTGGAAGACGTAGTTCGTCGTCAGACCGTAGCGGATCTGGTAGCGGCGAATTTAGAGATTTCTCTGGTCGTAAGCGCGAAGAACGTTCAGACAATGGAAGTGGCAGCGCTGATAGATCTGGCGGAGGCGAAAGCAAAGAACGTAGAAAAAGATGGTAAATCCGTCTAACACATAGATAAAAAGGCCGGTTTTGCTTTCGCAAAACCGGCCTTTTTCGTTGTCAGCCACCTATTACTCCCAAAAGCTAAGATATTTCTGAACGGACGATATCTAAAAAAAGCAACCGTACTAGAATACTTCGAGCTAGGTGAGTTGAAAGAAAAGATGGTTTAACCTTAACCTTTCATAATGGAATGACCCATCTTATCGCGCTTGGTAGACAAATATCTTTCGTTGTGAATATTGCTTTGTATCTCGATGGGAATATTTTCTACGGCCTCTAATCCGTAACCGATTAAACCCGCCCGCTTTGTTGGGTTATTTGTCATTAAACGCATTTTGGAAACGCCCTGCGACCTCAATATTTGTGCGCCAACACCATAATCACGCTCATCGCCTTTAAACCCTAACTTAATATTTGCTTCAACGGTATCAAAACCTTCATCTTGCAAATTGTATGAACGCAACTTATTAATCAGCCCGATGCCTCTACCCTCCTGATTCATGTAAACAACAATGCCTTTACCTTCTTGCTCTATCATTTCTAGCGCTTTGTGTAATTGCGGTCCACAATCGCACCTGCAGCTGCCAAAAATATCACCTGTAACGCAAGAACTGTGCACACGCACCAATATTGCCTCCTCTGTAGTCCATTCTCCTTTAGAGATAGCCAAATGGGTTGCTCCATTATCAAGCTGGGTATAAGCGGTCATTTTAAAGTTTCCCCAATCGGTTGGCAAATCTACCGTAACCTCCTGACGTATTAAACTTTCTACCTTTAACCTATAAGCGATTAAGTCTTCAATGGAAATAATTTTGAGTTTATGTTGTGCAGCAATCTTAAAAAGATCTGGCAAACGAGCCATTTCCCCATCCTCTTTTAGAATCTCTACCAATACTCCTGCAGACTTCATTCCTGCCAGGCGCGCTAAATCTACTGCAGCTTCTGTGTGTCCTGCCCTGCGTAAAACGCCTCCATCTTTTGCAATCAATGGAAAGATATGTCCGGGTCTCCCTAATTCTTCAGGTTGGGTATTGTCGTTAACCAACGCAAAAATCGTTTTAGACCTATCGCTCGCAGAAATACCGGTAGTACAACCATGCCCATTTAAATCAACCGAAACGGTAAAATTGGTTTCATAAGCAGCGGTATTTTTGCCTACCATTAAATTTAATTCCAACGCTTTACAACGGTCTTCAGTTAAAGGAGCACAGATTAATCCGCGACCGTACATTGCCATAAAATTAATAACTTCTGGCGTCGCATTTTCCGCAGCGGTCAAAAAATCTCCTTCGTTTTCCCGGCCTTCATCATCAACCACAATAATAACCTTACCAGCTTTTATATCGGCGATTGCCTCTTCAATGGTGTTTAGCTTGCTTTGCATGTGCCTTACCTAAAAATAAAGAAAATATGAGTGCCTTTCATAGGCTTTTGACAAAGGTACAATCTAAAAAAACAATTAAACGGTAATTTATATCATCTAGAAGTAAATGCTATTGGGATGCAGACAGCTGCTTTTTCCTAAATACTTTTAAAATCAACTCCTTATAATAGTTGATGTCAAATAGCGCTGAATCCCTTGATGCTTTGTAAGTTAAAAATGCGGCTAAGGGAGACAGCACGATTACCGCTATCCACATGGCTATTATCGGGTTTAGATCTCCCTGTTTTGCTGCTTTTTCAGCAACGGTAGTAAGAATGTGGTAAATGAGAAAAAATACTACCGCGACTACAACAGGCAACCCCATTCCTCCCTTTCTAATGATTGCACCTAGAGGTGCACCAATAAAAAATAACAAAATGCAAGAGGCTGCCAACGTAAACTTACGCTGATACTCTACTTGAGTGACAATTATTTCATTGGTTAACTCGGTCTGTCGAGTACCACCATTTGCCAAACTTTGCTCAATTCCTGCTACAATATTTGTTGCAGTGGTTATGCTTTGCTTTCTGGATCCGTTTGGAATATCAGCCAAAATAAGGTCATGTATCTTCTTTGGAACTGTTTCTAATTTGCTGTAACCTTTGGCCACGGTGTATGCTTTGAAACTACTTTTTAAGCTTTGATTTTGGCTTTTGTTTAACGTATCAAGTTGTCTTGTCAACAATTCCGACTTTTGCTTAATTCCACTTAGGTTAAGCATAATGGTATTCTGACCGAACGCATTTGGATCAGTATTTTGCATTTGAAAAGAAGATAAATCAAAAGTGGGTTGCGCCTCTTTAAATCGGCCACGCGTAAAAACTTGCCTAGGATTGTAGGCACCAGATTTACCTGCGGCTTCCTCATACTGAACGCCATCTTTTAGTTTAAATATCAGAAATTTCCCGTCGGTTGTTTTTTCCATGATGCCCTCTTTGGCCATGATGATTTTAGGGATACCTAAAGTTCCATCTGTTTGATACATCAAAATTCCAAACAATTTATCGCCGTCCTTCCGATCTACTCTAATAGAATAGTTGGGGATGCTGTTGTTGAAAATCCCTGGCTTTATCAAAAACGCCAATTTTTTATTGGTCACATCCCACAGCAAGGAATTAAACTTTAAATTGGCTTTTGGGAGGATAAAATTTGAAAAAATTAACGAGCTAGCGCTCAAGAGCAAAATAACAAAAAATAACGGGCGCATGGCCTTTTGAAGGGAAATACCCGCTGCTTTTATCGCAACAAGCTCATAATTCTCGCCAAGGTTGCCAAACGTCATAATAGAAGAAAGCAGCACCGAAAGCGGCAGAGCCATAGAAATTTGGACCAAAGCCTGGTAATACATCAATTCTAGGATGGTGTACCATTCAAACCCTTTTCCAATTAGATCGTCTACATACTTAAAAAGAAAAAACATGATTAAAATAAACATCACCACAAAAAAAGTGGCCATGAATGGTTTTAAAAACGACTTTAAAATTAAGATGTATAATTTTTTCACCTTACAAAGATACGCAAAGCGCTAAAATTTAAGCACCGATAACGCCAATCAAATAATCTATTTGATTGTCCCATATGGATTTCTTTTCAGCCAAAGTGTCATCGGTGGCGAAATCAGTAATGGAAAGGGCAACGTCGTTGGTGAGTTCGTCTTGGACTATCTCCATTTCAAAATAACACTGTGGCTCGTCTTCTAACCATTTAAACTTCACTAGTTTATTTTCTTTGATGGAAACTAATTTTGCTTTCTGTTCTTCGTCATCCCAGGTAAATGTATAAACCTGGTCTCTAAAGTTTACATCGTCGGCAAACCACTGCGAGAGGCCATTCGGCTCGCTAATGAAGGTGTACAATATTCTAGGTGAAGACTTTACCTCGTATTCAATTGTAAATTTCTTTTTTTCTGACATGCTAATTTAGTCACAAGGTAGATATCTGATTATTTTTTTCCTTTTATTTTTCTAAAGAAAGGTAATTTTTTCTATATTTGCAACTCTAAAAAAAGGCCACAATACAGAACACGTAAGATAGTAATTTTTTAGATGTTTAGTTGGAATAAATACGCAATCGGTTTATTCTAATTTTTATTAAAAACCAACCCTCGGCGGGGTAGCTCAGATGGTTAGAGCGCAGGATTCATAACCCTGAGGTCGGCAGTTCGATCCTGCTCCCCGCTACCATGAAGGGCAATTCAGATAAATTTGAGTTGCCCTCTTTTTTTGTTAAAAAATTTTAGTTTCGAAGCGTTATAAATCTAACCAATTGATTTTCATTTGTTTAGCCATCCAAAAAAATAGGTTAGCTAAAGTTACATTCATGATTAAATCTGATTAATAAGATTATTCTGCCATTGCATTTGCACCTCTCGAGTCTAGACCCTATTAACCAAGCATAATTTCAGTTTCAGCTAAAAACAGACCAGTTCAATTTTACACCCTGTAAACCTTCGTTGGGTAGATCAATGGATTTAATAAGGGTTAATTTGATTGCTGGCAGCAACGATGAATTCTAAACTTAACATTTTTAACACCAAAACAGCCTTCTCCAATCACTAGTTCATAAACCTAGAAGGTTCATGAAACCTTGAAGCGCTGATCCGGGAAACCTTAAAAGCTGGTTATAGGTCTGTTATATTTAGGTTTTCTTTGAGCAACAACTTCGTCCAATTATGGCGCCTTAAATAAGCGATGATTGTTTACGGTTTTCCTATATAAAAGTTATCTAATGAATTTAACGCCTGCCTGTAAACAACTTAGCAGCATTTCGATAATAACTTTGGCAAATTCTAGAAAAATTATTTTATAGAAATTCGAAAACTATCTAAATAGTAAAATAAAGTACCTCAAAACCGATGCGGTGGGGAGCAGAGTTTTCGATTTAAAATGCACCTTGTAGTGGTCTAGTTAAGGTCTCCTTAAGGTCTCCTTGTGTTCTGCTTTGGTTAAAGGGGGTATTACCACAACAAGACCACAACGATACCACAACAAAACCCATTGTTTTGACATTAAAACCTGTTTGGATCCGAGAAATCTTCGCTTGAGCAAATACTGTTTTCTAGACTAAATTAACTGCTTGCTGATTGCTAACAGATCTATACTAATTTGCAAAAAAAAATCTCCAGATTAGCCATGCTCACATTGCAATCTGAGCGTGAAGCAATGCTCAGAATTTCTGTTATTTCTAGTTAATCACCTTAAACCAACAAAACCTACAATGTCATCGATAAAATAAGGAGGAAATTAATCTTGCAAAAACCTCTAATTCTTCTAAAAATTGATTAAAGCGCTGTTTCTGTTGTAGCGCTCACGATTGAAATGACACCGTTAATTTGTTTTTTCATCAAAGGAACATAAAATGGAAAGCAGCCAACAGCACCAACAAAAAATCGCGCGAATCTTTGTTTAAGAAACTTGAGGGATTTTTCGTCCAGTTGCAAAAATTATAGATTTAATAGTCTTTGAACTAAGTTAAAAACCTGATAAAGGCTATCAGGATTCAATTTTAGATATCTCTTTCTCAGCTATCTCATTACTTAACTGACACTGAATTCTGAAGATTAAATTCATACGTAGAGCGCTTTTAATTAACCAAATACCTTTTACTGAGTCTTTTGGCGATTAAATGAAGCTGAGAAAACGGCTTCAGTTTATGAGTCGGTAAGAGGTCTCTGCTCTGCCAAGCATGGGTAAACGTCTCCTCCAAAATTTCCCTAGCTTCTTCTTCATTATTAACCCACCCTAAAATAACCCCGTAAAGCGGAGCTGCGTATGTTTTATACAATAATATAAAAGAGCTTTGATTTTCCATCAACTTGAATTCGTTTTTAAGAGCGCCGATATCGAAATACAATCAAGCAGACTGGTCGATGTGTTTAGGCTAGTTAGTTGTATTAACCAAAGCAACCTAAAAATTGTTTGACAGAAATGTAAAAAAGCACTTCTATTTAGAGTATATGAGCATAAAAAAAATAAAACTTTGGTATAAAAATTGATTTTTACAGGTGTTTGCTCAGCTCTTCAGCTACTGGATATGCGCCACTTGATTTTGGAATCTTGGCCAACCATGCACCAGCTTTCTCATAATTTTCTTCCCTAAGATAACTTAATGCCATAGAGTATTCGGCAAAAAATTTTAGATCATCATTGCTTGCAATAACAGATTCTAACAGCACACGGGCTTCATCTAAATGAGCAGTTTCAATCAATGTATTTGCATAAGCATAGGCGAGTTTGATCGCCTTGGGATTTTTAGCATATTGCGAAGCAAGTAGACGCCCGGCTAACAAATAATTGCCATCATTGTAGAGGTATATGGCTTTATACATGGCAGTAGTGTCGCCCGAAAAGTTTTTGGGTACGGCTATTTTTTGATAATAGGCATAAGTTCTATATAAGTTCACATTCCAGGGCGCCCAAAATAAAAAAATGGCCATAATGCCAACTCCGATCATCACAAACCACTTTAGGATGGGTTTAAAAGGAAAAATATCTGGGTCTTCTATGCGACAATGCTTCGAATTTTGCCCATTTTGAGAAAAAAAAGACTGCTGAACTGCGCTAAAAGGAAGTTGAATTTGGAAGCTCTCATGAATCTCCTTATAATCTTTTAAATGATCTTTTAAATCTGGCTCATTTTTTAAACGGAGCTCGTATTCTTGCTGCTCAAAAGAATCCATATCTCCCTCGACATAGCGAGCGGTCAATAAAATTTTATCTTCTTTTGTCATGTATAAAGATATATTAAACGAAGGATATTTTCTTTGGAATCAACTGATTTTAAACCAAAAATCGATACAAATGTTCTATTTTTTCCAAAGATTCTTTTCATATGACGCCCTGAAGTTTCTGAAATAAAAATCAAATTAAAATCGCAAAAGAAATCCAAATTGATACCTTCGCTCAAATTCTGTAGCATAAGACATTTCCCCGCCAAAACTAAAGCACCCAACTTTAGAAAAGTCAATGCTTAATTAGAACAAAATATAGCTACATTGTAAGACATACGGCACGTAGATTTTATTAAAATTTCACCAACCCATTTTTTTATTTGGATGTAGAGCAGTATACCAAGTATGGATAAAAGCAGTTTAGATCAACATCGTAGCGATTATCCAATCTTGAGCAGTCGCTTCGTATTAATGTCAATTCTATTTGCCATAATTTTTATTTCATTAAACTACTGTGCGCAAGCCCAATATGTTTTTAAAAATGGCGTTCACCCTGACGAGGTATCTATTTTAGAATACGCTTCTATTTTAAATACTGGACAAGAAGAACTGTCGTTTGCGCAAATACGAAAGACAGAAGACATACTTAAATTTAAAAAATTAAAGGGACCATATGGAAACCTTGGTTTTACGAGTTCAAACTATTGGTTAAAATTTCAACTTAAAAATGAATTAGAAACTCCTGTATTTTATTATTTAAGGACTGCAGAACCTACTACAGAAAATGTTGACTTATATCTGGTTGATAAAAATGGTCAGTTTTCCACTCAGAAAAGCGGTAATAATTTAGATTTTAGTGAAAGAAGCGTAAAGTACCGAAGAACATTGTTTGAAATCCATTTGGCTCCTGGGGAGACAAAATCAGCCTTTATGTTGCTTAAAAACGACGGCAGAAAGAACCGCCTTCCGTTGGAAATAATTAGTCAAAAACAGTTGTTGCAAACAGCCTATTCTAACCAATTCTTTTTCGGTTTTTTTTATGGAATTCTGTTCATTATTGTGCTTACCTACCTTTTCTTCTATGTGGCTTTAAAAGAAACATCGTTTCTGTATTATTCGCTTTATGTTTTTTTTGCTGCCTTATGCCAATTTTCACTTGATGGTTTCTACCATCAATACATTGCTACAGGGCACTCATGGCTGAGTTTAAATATGGTAATTTTATCTGCCATTTGTGGGTGCTTTTTCTTTGGAAAATACAGTCAATGGATTTTAGACGTTGAACACAAAAATCGCCTACTACATAAACTTTTCAATGGGTTCTACTTGGTTCTGGGTTTAATATTAATGTTGTTGCTGCTATTTCCGACGTTTTCGATCTACTCTTTTCCTATTGTAAGTGTATGGGTTATCGTTGGTGTTGTGCTACTTTATCTTGGCATCATCCTACTTATTCTTAAGAAGCAGCGGTTGGATTTCTTTTACATTTTGGGCATGTTAGTGCTCACCTTTACAATGATTTATGCTGTTTTAATGAATTTCAAGGTACTCCCAGCCTCATTTCTGATAGAAAATATTACCAAGCAAGGTATTTGCTTACAAATGATCGCATTTTCCCTTTCGATGGCAAACAGAATTAGACTAATGAAAAAGAAGGAGCAAATAACGCAAGAGTTGGCACTGCAAAGGTCTGAGGAGATGAACAATGTAAAATCTTATTTTCTCTCTAATATGAGTCATGAACTGAGGACGCCACTAAACGCCATATTGGGTCTGGCTGGCGTTATGGCGAAAGAAAATATTGACCCAGACCTGAAAAGAAATTATGAGTCAATCAGATATGCATCGCAAGGATTGATCTCCTCTGTGAATGACATCTTGGATTTTTCCAGAATGGAAGAAGGGACGCTAAAATTAGACCATTGGGAGTTCACTCCAAAAGATGTTATTACAAAGTTCTTAGAAAGTGCAGCCATCCAATGTGCAGATAAAAATCTAATTTTTGAAGAAAACGTTTCCTTAAACGACAGCACTGTTGTGTTAGGTGATGCTGTTAGACTTGAGCAAATTATTCACAATTTATTGGGCAATGCGATAAAGTTTACAAACAGTGGAAAAGTGACGTTAATTGTTACCTCGACAATTAAAGGGAGTGATTTAAATTTAAAGATCGTAGTTAAAGACACCGGCATCGGCATCGCAGAAAAAAAACTAGAAAGTATTTTCGGCATATTTTCGCAAACAGATTTCGACAATAAGCGCAAACATGGTGGTTTTGGAGTGGGCCTAAGTATTGCCAGAGCCCTTACAAACCTGCACAAGGGAACATTGAAAATAGATAGTAAAGTGAATGAGGGAACCGTTTGTGAATTAAACATTAAATATAAAATACCGGAAGTCGCGGCAGCGTTTGTAAACCATTTTCCAGATATTGATTTTGACTTATTAGGGACAACTGTTTTGGTAGTAGAAGACAATCCCCTAAATCAGATGGTTGTGCAAATGCTATTAGAAAGCTGGAAAGGAACAACTGTAGTGTTAGCGAATGATGGTTCTGAAGGCCTTAACATCTTAAAAACGCAAAACATAGATATTGTATTGATGGACTTACAAATGCCTGTAATGGATGGCTATGAAGCTATCGCTGCGATAAGAGGCAATTTGGCAGGAGAAAAAAATACAACCATTCCAATCATTGTAGTTACTGCAGACATTACCCAGCCAACAAAAGATAGAGTTTTTGACCTTGGCGCTGACGGTTACATGACCAAACCAGTAGATGAAAAAACGATGTATCAAAAAATAACAGTGTTGCTATCTATTTGTAGAAGCAAACAGATGCTGATCACTTAATTTCTCGGTTCGTTAGGCCAAAGTTTGGTCAAACATGGTGCGCGCATTAAATTTAATCGATACCCCCATCAATCTGAATATCCTAACGTTCGCACACCACTAAAAATTCTTGAAAGCAGCAATTATTATGGAAATGATGAATTTCCTTTAACGAAAAAGAAACTTATTCGTATCGTCGTGTTGAATTGTCGCTCCAAATTTTCTATGCGCTTTATCTAAGCAATAAAGCCTTCACCTGATTTCAAAAAAAAGCCGTCTCGAGGCTCAGAATAGCCTTTTAGCATCCTTGAAGAGTAGAACGCAAATATGGGCAAACAGTTAAATTGAATGGTCCGCAAAACAACGCTTTTAAATATTACCTGATAAAAGACCGGAGTTTTAAATACTCGCAAAAATTTTCAGATTGCTCCTAAAGATGGGTTTTCATACAGTAAAGAACTGTCCCAACCATTGTCTCAGCATAATTTTTTGATTGTTCGTGAAAGATTTAGCCGGTACTTGCGGAGCTAAGCGCTAATATTATTTTTACAAATGATATTGAGCGCTGATTATTTACTCTTAAAAATTGTAACCCCTAGCGGAGGTAAAGTCACGGTAATGGAAAATTCTTGATTGTTATAGTTTCCTTCTGTAGTATCTAAATCCCCGAGATTTAACCTTCCGCTTCCATAAAACAGCTCAGCATCGGTATTAAATAATTCCTTCCATTTGTTTTGGAAGGGTACCCCAATCTTATAATTTTCTCTCACAACCGGTGTAAAATTACAGGCAATGATTAACGTATCATTTGGGTTTTTTCCCTTGCGCATATAAACAAAAACAGATTCGCTAGTATTGTCGGCGTCTATCCATTCGAAACCCTCATAAGAATAATTTAATTCATATAGTGCTGGCTCTTTTCTGTACAAAAAATTTAGGGCTTTTACTGTTTCTTGAATCCCCTTGTGCGGTGCAAAATCTAATAGATGCCAATTCAACGACTTCCACAAATTCCATTCACTTGTATCTCCAAACTCATTGCCCATAAACAATAGCTTTGCCCCGGGGTGGGTAAACATATAGCCGTATAATGCGCGGACATTTGCGGCTTTTTGCCAATCATCGCCTGGCATTTTAAAAAGCATAGGCGACTTGCCATGCACCACCTCATCATGAGAAAAAGGAAGCATAAAGTTTTCTGAGAAAGCATAAGTCATGCTAAAACTTAAACTGTGGTGATTAAATTTTCTTGCAATAGGATCTAATTTGAAATACTTAAGGGTATCGTTCATCCAACCCATCATCCATTTCATTCCGAAGCCTAAACCTCCAGCATTTACCGGGGCAGTGACTCCTGGATAGGTGCTGCTTTCTTCTGCAATGGTTTGAACCCCCTCGAAGCTGCTATAAATGGATTCATTTAAATCCTGCAAAAATTTAATAGCGCCTAAATTTTCACAGCCACCAAATTCGTTTGTTCCGAAGTCTCCATCTTCTCTAGAGAAGTTGAAATAGAGCATTGATGCAACTGCATCTACCCGCAAGCCATCCGCATGGAACTGATCCATCCAAAACATGGCATTGCTGATTAAAAAAGATCTTATTTCATTTCTGTCGTAATTAAAAATATAAGATTTCCAGTCGGGGTGAAAGCCTTTGCGCATATCGGCATGTTCATATAAGTGAGTGCCGTCAAATTCAAACAGGCCATGTCTGTCTCCGGGGAAATGCGATGGAACCCAGTCTAAAATAACCGCAATGTCGGCTCTATGAAGTTCATCAATTAAAAATTTCAAGTCTTCCGGACTTCCATATCTAGAACTAGCGCCGAAATATCCGGTAATTTGATAGCCCCAACTTGGATAGTAGGGATATTCCATTACAGGCATAAGCTCTACATGCGTAAAGCCCATTTCTTTGACATAAGGAACTAGCGTTTTGGCAATCTCTCTACAATTTAAAACCAGCTCTGGATGCTCAGGACTTCTCTGCCAAGATCCCAGATGAATTTCGTACACTGAACATGGCTGATCCAAAGCATTTAGTTTTGGTCGTTTCTTTAGCCAAGAGGCATCGTTCCAATTGTAATCGCTTTGCCAAACCACTGAAGCAGTTCTTGGGGGGTGTTCCCACCGACGGGCATATGGATCTCCTTTTTCATATTCAGAACCATCAAAACCTTTTACAAAATATTTATAGATTTCTCCTTGGCCTACACCAGGAATAAATCCCTCCCAAATTCCAGACCTGTCCCAACGTTTATATAAAGCGTGGGCTCCTCTATCCCAACCGTTAAAATCGCCAACTACGCTTAAAAAAGTTGCGTTTGGAGCCCAAACGGCGAAATAAGTTCCCTCTATCCTGTCAACTGTCTGGAGTTGAGCACCCATTTTTTCGTACAATCGAAAATGCTTGCCAATTAAAAACAAATCTATGTCAAAAGCGGTAAATAGGCTAAAAATCCATACTGGTTTAGTTTTATCAATCGCGAGCAATTCCGATTCTGTAGAGGCACGTTCCTTAGTGGCTGCTTTTTTCTCGAGCGTCTTCCCAACTTTCACCTTAACTTTTACACCAACATTTTCTGTGTCTGTGTTGGATGAAGACGGTTTATTTACAGCCATAACTTAACGATTTAATTTAAAACCAGACCTTTATTTAATGTTTCGGGACGGTTACTAGTTGATTAGTATTTGCGAAAAGTTTTTGTTGCATTTAAAATTTAAGATTTTTTTATCATCAACAGAAAATTCCTTTATTTCCTCATTATCTACGATAATCTTATTTATTTTAAAATTTATACCCATTACGTCGCAATCATACCTCTCATAGTTTGGAGTGTATAAGCCCTCTATGTTTTGATGAATTGCCAAGCTATCGAAATTTCCCTTTAAGGTAAACTTTTTTTCCATATAAATGTCCTGCTCATAGGCAAAGGTATCGCCATGATCTTCAAACAAGAAAGAATTTACCTCATAACTGCTGTAATAAATGTTCAGTTGCAAGTCTGTAATAGGGATCTCGTTTACATATTGCATCACAGGATATTGCGGCAATACTGTCCCTGCCCTCACAAATATGGGCATGCTGTCTATTTGGGCGTCTATTGTGTGTTCGGTTTCCCCATCTAACACTTCTTGAGTCCAGAAATTATACCAAGTACCTTTTGGAAAATACACGATTCTAGATGTTGCTCCCTGTTCTAGCACCGGACAAATGAGTAATTTATCACCATAACAAAACTCATCTTGTCTATAATGATTCCCGATATTTTCTTGATCTAACATTACTAACGGGCGCAAAATTGGAAAACCATATCTATGATGTTCCCAGAAAACCGAGTACAAGTAAGGCATCATTTTATACCTAAGCTCGATAAATTTCCGATTGATGTCTTCATAAAACTGCCCAAAACTCCAGGGTTCTCTTTCTGCTGTATCTCCGGCAGAATGTGCGCGCATAAATGGAGAAAAAGTACCAAGTTGAATCCAGCGGCTAAACAATTCGCCATCTGGCTCACCACTAAAACCGCCTATATCTGTACCGCAGAAAGAAACGCCAGAAACGGCAAGTCTTTGGCATTGTATATTTCCAATTTTTAAATGTTCCCAAGAGGCAATATTATCTCCCGTCCAAACGCTGGCAAAACGCTGAACACCAGCGTAACCTGCCCGTGTTATGGTAAAAGGCCTTTTATTGCGCATTATTTTTTTCAAACCTTCATAGGTAGCCCTGACCATTTGCATACCATAAACATTATGTGCCTTACGGTGAGAACCCCGATAACCATCATAGTTATGTCTTACATCGTTTGGAAAAGTACCCGAACCAAACACAGCAGGTTCGTTCATATCGTTCCAGAAACCAGCAACGCCAATATCTACCAATTCTTTGTACAAATTTCCCCACCAGCTGCGTACTTCAGGATTTGTAAAATCTGGAAACTGGCATCTGCCCGGCCAAACATGCCCCTCCATAAAGTAGTCGTCACTTCTTCTACAGAAGTATTTATTTTCTTTACCTTCTTTAAAAACCCAATAATCATCATCTACCTTTATCCCGGGGTCTATCATCACTACGGTTTTAAAGCCATCATCTGCCAACTCCTTAATCATCCTTTTAGGATCTGGAAAGTATTTTTTGTTCCAGGTAAAGCATCGATAACCATCCATATAATCAATGTCGAGGTAAATGGCATCGCAAGGAATTTTTCTATCTCTAAATTGCTTTGCAATGTCTTTTATTTTTTCTTCGGGATAGTAACTCCAACGACATTGTTGATAACCTAATGTCCACTTTGGAGGCATTGGATGCGTACCTGTAAGAAGTGCATAGCGTTTTACCACATCCATCATATGTGGCCCATGAATGTAATAATATTGAAGCTCGCCACCGTCAGACCAGAAACTGGTTTTGTTAGAATCTTCTCTACCGAAATCGAAATAAGATTTGAAGGTATTGTCGAAAAAGATGCCATAGGCTGCTTTACTGTGTATGCCGATATAAAAAGGGATTGTCCTGTAGAGCGGATCCTGATCCCAAGCGTAAGAATATGCATCTGTATTCCAGTTTTCGAACCTGCGGCCACGTAAGTTAAAGTTTCCTGATTTATCTCCAAGACCAAAAAAGTTTTCTTCCGGGTTGCATTTTTTTGTTGCATACACATAGTATCCTCCAAACTCTATGTTTTCCTCCCAATGCATAGAATTTACCTCGTCTACCATAACTAGACTGGTCAGGTTGTCTAAAAAAGAGATGTGAAAAGTTGCTTTCTCTATTTTACAAGTTACTGCATGGGTAGAAATGGTATAACAGTCCTCATACTCATCCATTTTAAACACAGATACTTTTTGGTCTACCTCCGGGACTGCGTAAGAAAAATCGTCTAAAAAAACGCTATGCGGCGCTAACCGCACCCTAATAACTTCGTCGCTCACTACTCTAATTTCTACAGATGCGTTTCCATCTGAGAAATAAAACTTGTTACTATCCTTTTTGACCTCTATTACAGCGCCGAGGTATTGCTTCACAATGGGCTTTACAGATATGTCTACCGGATTATTAAGGTGCTGAATCTCTTTTTCTTTCTCTATTAATTCGTCAATTTCTTCCGGTGCTTTGTCTTCCAATTTCATCTAAATTAAGTGTAATACGTTCTCGAATAACGATTTTTAAAATACTATAATACAAATATTTTACAAAAATGCAGTAATAAATTCAAAAAAAATCCCCTTTGTAAAAAAATACAAAAGGGATAAGGTGCTGTGCTGTAATTGTTTTAGGGAAAGTGCTTATGGATTAAAAGTTATCGAAACATAATATATGGCACCGGCGTCCGGATTTCCGTAGGACGTGATGTAATATTTGTTTAAAATGTTAGATCCACCAATCTTAAAAATAGAATTTATCGAGGGTACTTTCAAATTCAATTGTGCATCGGCGGTTGAGAATGCAGGCACTGCTCCAGATACGAATGTAGAGTTCCAGTAAAATTTATCTTGCCAGCGATATTGAACATTGAAACCAACATTTTTGATAATTTCCTGACTACCTACTCCTAGATTAAACCTAATTTCTGGTGTATTGAAGGTGTTGATAATGTCTGCCGGCAATTCACTAAGCTTATTATATGAAACATTTCCGCTAAAATTAAGCTTGCGTACGAGGTACTCAAGTCCGAAGGCAGCGCCATAACTTTTCACATTTCCGGGCGTATTTGTGGCAACGCTAAACTTTACTGCATTTGTAGTTGGATTTTGATACAAATCTACCCCACCGATAAAATCTTTGTATATGTTGTAATACCCATAAGTATCTATCAATAAATTTTTGCTGACCAAGCCTTTATATCCCAGCTCTATTGCTTGTACGCTTTCTGGTTTCAATGCCTGTGCAGAAAAAGTATATTCTTTCAGCACGCCGGGGTTTGGGGTGCCGGAAGCAATAGTTGCCAAAAAAGCTCTGTAACTTTGCGCCGTAACACCTTTATTGTCGTATAGGTGATATTTGTTTAGCAACTCTGGCAAACCCCCTATTAGTCTTGTAGATCCGCCACCAACTGCTAAATCTATGTATTGATCTTGTGTAGTTGGATTTCTAAAGGCTGTTTGATAAGAAATGCGGATATTATTGTTTTTGGCAACGGTAAAAACACCTGTTACTCTAGGCGTAAAACGCCCCTCGAAGTTTTTGCTCTTGTCATATCTGCCGGAAACAGTAAGCTTAAATAAATCATTAAATTTACGTCCCACCTGTGCGAATGCACCGTACTCGGATATGACGATCGATCTAGTTGCATCATCAAAAATAGTTCCGTCAGAGTGTAAAAAGTAATCGCGATAAGAAGCGCCAACCTGAACATCGACCACATTATTTAACAAACTCGAAAAGTTGTACAACCCTTCGTAATGGTAAAGATTTGTTTTGTCATTAAACTTAGCCCCATTTTCTGGTCCGATAGATCTGCTAGTAATGGCATCTTTAGCAGTTTCAAACCCAGTACTTCCAGGCAAAAACCGACCGTTATCTGCCGCTGCTCTTGCCGCTCCATAAGAACCAGTTGCTAAGTAAGTGCCAATATATTGAGGAAACCAAGTAGTAGATGGTTTCCATGTCTCATTAATAAAAGTACCTAAAATGGTTGCATTATACGCTTTGCCAGAACGCTCTTGAGTGGTGTATGCACGCAAGAAAAAGTCATCCCCACGAAGTTCTAATTTATATTGACCGATGCTGAAATCTCTCAAAGAATACCTATCGGTACCAGTGTATACAGAAGTTCCTGTACCCCAATTGACTTGCGCTATTGCCTGTATGGTGGGCGTAAATTTGTAATAAACGGCACTAGATGTCTTCAACGATTTGGTATCGTAATCTACTAAATCACTCTCCGCATAACCTGTTCTAGAAACAAACTGATTTGGTATTAAATTATTACGCAGTCCATAGTAAAAAGGAAGATATCCGTTTAAAACCGTTGGCTGAAGCGCAGCAGGAATATTTGCATTTATAAAACCAACATAACTTGAGTAGGGTGCGTTTGCAGGCAGCAAATTAAGCGTATTCTGAATATTTAAGGCACCACCTGTTGCCGCCAAAATACCTGCCCTGGTTTTTGACTCTACACTCTGAGATACATTAATCATATTTTGGCTGATTTCGTCGCCATAAACATTTACGCCATCATAATTGGGGTCAGAGTTTCTATCACCAGGTTTGGCTGTTCTTCCAATTCTGTCAAAGTTACTGGTATTACTCGCCGACCAATCTCTAGCTTGCAAAAACGAAAAGGATGTTTTTATTCCAAATTTATTGTTCCAAGATTTTGCCAATCGAACGTCGAGCTGATTGTATGGTTTCGCACTTGTACTTCCATCGTTTACATGGTTAATTCCTGTCTTGTATTGAAAACTGGCCCCTTGATAACGAAAAGGATCTTTGGAAGTCATTAAAAGTGTTCCGCTAATGCCACCAGCACCGTAAAGTGCAGAAGATGCACCTGGCAATAGCTCTACATTATCTACATCAAGCTCAGTCATCCCTACAATATTTCCAACCGAAAAATTTAAACCTGGCGCCTGATTGTCCATTCCATCTACGTACTGGTTAAATCGAGTATTGCCATTACTATTAAAGCCGCGGGTATTTATAGATTTAAAGGTCAAGCTTTGCGTGCTTACCTCCACCCCTTTCAAATTGGCCAAACCATCGTAAAATGACGGCGCAGGAATTTCCTTAATTGCCTGAGCATTTATACGCTCTATTGTAACTGGCGATTCTAAAATTCTTTCAGGCGTTCTAGAAGCAGAAATAACTACATCACCACCAAGCGTAACAGAAGTTCCCAGTTCAAAAGAAATCCCTGTGGTACTTCCTATAATCTGTTTTTCCTGTCGGCCAAAACCAATGCTACTTGCCACTAGGGTAAAAGGCAGTTTTGCCGAAGTAGAAAAGATAAATACACCAGCGCTGTTGCTCGAAGTTCCGCCGGATTGGCCCAAAATAACAACGCTAGCGCCTACGATTGGCTGTTTAGTGTCTTTATCAATCACCGTTCCGCTAACGGTATGGGTTTGGGCACGCAGCGTAAACGCCGTGCCGAATAGCATCAATGCTACACAAGTCAGTTGGGTAAAAGTTCTTATCATAAATAGAAAATTTGGTTAGCAGTTTTTTGGTCTCATAAAACTAATCGGTTTTATCCAATTAAACAAATTATGCATGCATAATATTTATTTTAAATATTTTAATTTTGATTGCTGTCGCGTTTATAGTAATTTGCAAGATAATACAAGCTAATATTTCCAATTAAATTGTTTCACTACAAGCCGAATGAATAAAATTAAAGCCGCATGTTGTATTATCGTGCCGATTGTACTTGCATTTTTATTCAATACGAGTTTGGGTCCATTACCACCTTTGCTAAAATTCTTGAATCCTTTTATGGGTTTTTGGCAAAATGCGGAGAACAACCATTTTAATTTTAACCACACTATAAAAATAAAGGGAGCAAAAGAAGAGATCAATATATCTTTCGACGATAGAATGATTCCCCACATTTTTGCCAAAAACGATCACGATCTCTACCTCGCTCAGGGTTATGTTACGGCCATGCATCGCCTTTGGCAAATGGATTTCCAAACCATGTATGCTGCAGGTCGGTTATCAGAAGTTGTCGGTAAAAAAGCAGTAGAGGTAGATCGCTATCAGCGGCGGATGGGGATGGTTTATGGTGCAGAAAATACCTTGAAGGGAATGTTGGAAAACCCAACATCGAAGGAAATGGTGTTGGCTTATACAGATGGAATAAATGCGTATATCCAGAAGCTTTCAAAGGCAAACTATCCGATTGAATATAAGATTTTAGATTATAAACCAGAACCGTGGACGCCTATAAAGTGTGCGCTTTTATTAAAGCAAATGTCTTCGGTATTGGCCATGGGCTCTGACGAGTTTTACATGACCAACATTTTAAAAAAATATGGCCCAGATGTAGTAAAAAATCTATTCCCAGACTACCCATATAGAGAAGAACCGATTATTCCGGTAGGAACCCCTTGGAATTTTGACCCACTATCGATTCCAAAAACACCACATTCTTACGTAGATGCGACCACAGGAGACGTAAAAACGAAGCAAAAAATCGACGGTATTGGAAGTAATAATTGGGCATTATCGGGCTCTAAAACCGCTTCAGGTTACCCAATTTTAGCAAATGACCCGCATTTAGATTTGAGTTTACCTTCTATTTGGTATCAAATTCAACTTTCTGCACCTGGCATTAACACCTACGGCGTTTCTTTACCTGGCGCTCCCGGAGTTGTTATAGGCTTCAATAATAACATTGCTTGGGGCGTTACAAACGTTGCAGCAGATGTGCTAGACTTTTATCAAACTAAGTTTAAAGACAGCACCCATCAACAATTCTGGTATGATAACAAATGGAATGCTACAAAAATACGTCTCGAAAAAATAAAAATCAGGGGAGAGAAAGAGGAGATTGATACCGTTTTCTACACCAACCAAGGGCCAGTGGTTTACTTTCAAAAATCAAATTATGCCCGCGCCAACAATGTGCCAGTGGGCGATGCTTTGCGTTGGATTGCACACGATAAATCGGACGAACTGATGACCTTTTATTATTTAAATAGAGGGAAAAATTATGATGACTATCGAAAAGCGCTCACCTACTATACTGCGCCTGCGCAAAATTTTGCATTCGCTAGTGTCCAAGGCGATATCGCCATTACACCAAATGGAAAATTTCCATTGAAATGGCCCGATCAAGGAAAATTTATTTTAGACGGTAGTGACCCTGCATACGATTGGCACGGATTTATTCCGGCAGATCAAAATCCGACGGTAAAAAACCCACAGCGCGGATTTGTGAGTTCGGCAAACCAATCTTCAACAGACAAAACCTATCCCTATTTTATCAACTGGGAGTTTGGCAGTTACGAACGCGGCAAAAGGATTAATGATAAGTTAAGCGCTATGAAAAAAGCCACCTTAGATAGCATCAGGCAAATGCAAGGGGATAGTTATAGTATTTTAGCGCAAAACCTGTTGCCAAAGTTGTTGAGCCTGGTATCCACCGAAAAACTAAATGGCACGCAGAAGGAAGCGTTTATTGATTTGAGTAAATGGAATAAGCGCTACAATGCCCAAGAAATTGCTGCGAGCGTTTTCGACCTATGGAATGAGCGCCTGATAGACAATATATGGAAGGATGACTTTACCATTGCCGGCATTCCAATGCGCTATCCATCTAGAGATAGAACGGTTGAGATGGTTTTAAACGAACCGGATTCTAAATGGTATGACAATGTAAATACGCCCCAAAAAGAGACGCTTACTGATCTGGTAAATGAATCTTTAAAATATGCTTGCGACAGTTTAGAGAGAAGATTCGGCCCAATAGGCAAAACTTGGGAATGGGCAAATGTGAAGCAAACGCATGTTCCCCACTTGGCAAAAATACCGGGTTTTGGCTCTAAAACGCTGTACATTGGAGGCGCAAGAAGTACCATTAACGCCATCAGCGAAACCAACGGCCCTTCTTGGCGCATGGTGGTAGAACTTGGCAAAACACCAAAAGGTCACGGCGTATATCCGGGCGGACAATCAGGAAATCCCGGCAGTAAGTTCTACGATGATATGGTTGATACCTGGGCCAACGATCAGCTCTATGAACTCTATCTGATGAAATCTTCCGATGACAAATCTGCAAAAATCATCACCAAATTAACCATCCTATCTAAATAACATGGTATTTATCGCAATTGTAATTATATGCTTTTTACTCCAACTTATGTTGCCTTGGTGGATTATCGTAGTTATTGCTTTTGCAACTTGTGGCATTATTGGAAAGACAGGAAAAATTGCCTTTTGGCAATCCTTCTTTGCAATCTTTCTGCTGTGGATTGGTTATGCCCTTTTCAAAACGATTCCAAATGATAACATTTTGGCAAACAGAGTTGCAGTGATGTTGCAGGTAAATTTTTGGTGGCTTGTATTATTGCTGACCGGCTTGATCGGAGGCGTTGTAGCAGGAATTAGCGGATATTGCGGCTATCATTTCAGAATTGCGATGTTGGCGAAGAAAAAATCAGAAAATCTAAATTAGGCTTCGTATTTTTGCATGGTGAATTTTAACCCCGACAGCATTTTCGAGATTAAAAGCGCCGAAAGCTTTGAAGACTATGCATTAAAATTATTTCAGCATCAGGCTTTTGCCTGTGCCACCTATGAAAAATTTCTTTTTAACTTAGGTTGTGACGTTGGGAGGGTAACAGCGCTTTACAACATCCCATTTCTTCCGATTGAGTTTTTTAAGACCCAGCAAATTGTAAGTTCCAAGAAGCAGCCAGAAATCATATTCACAAGTTCAGGAACCACCGGTGCGGCGCAAAGTAAACACCTTGTAACGGACGTTTCTCTATACGAGAAAAGTTACCGCAAAGCTTTCAAACATTTCTACGGAGAGCTTACAGAATTTTGTTTTTTAGCGTTATTGCCTTCTTATCAACAAAGAAATGGCTCGTCCCTTATTTATATGGTGGATGACTTAATTGCTGAGAGCAATAATCTACACAGTGGATACTTTTTAAATAATGATGAAGGTTTGTTTGAGTTGCTTTTACAATTAAAAGCTTTAAAGCAAAAAACAGTATTGATTGGTGTTACATACGCGTTGCTAGATTTTATTGAAAAATATGCAGTAAACTTTCCAGAACTTATCATAATGGAAACGGGTGGTATGAAAGGAAAGCGAACGGAATTGGTAAGAGAAGCATTACACTTGCAACTTACCAAAGGATTTGGTGTAGAAAAAATACACAGCGAGTATGGAATGACTGAACTGTTATCTCAAGCATATTCTACTGGCGACGGCATATTTGTTTGTCCGCCTTGGATGAAAGTTCTTGTTAGAGATGTTAATGATCCTTTTACCTATGTAAGAAATGGAAAAACAGGGGGAATTAATGTAATTGATCTAGCCAATATCAACAGCTGTTCTTTTATTGCAACGCAAGATTTGGGTCGGCTAAATGAAAACAACAGTTTTGAGGTACTTGGCCGGTTTGATCACTCCGATATTAGAGGCTGCAATTTGTTGGTGCAGTAGGTTACGCTTTAAACCGCCGATCAAACTGAAAAGGACGGCGATCAATAAGTGTTACTTTCTTTGCCAAAGGATGTGCAGGATTTAATAGTACATTATATTCTTCCTCTAATATAGCAGACGGAGCTCGCATGGAGAGGTATTTTTTAGCCTTAATAAACTGGCTGCCAATTTTTTTCAATTCATCTGCTTGTGCCAAATCCTTCCAATTTTCTGCTAAATTATGCATGTCTATGGTAAGCACATCGGTGTCCGGCAATTCAAAAACTGCCAATACAAATTCTTTTGCAATCTGCTCCGGCCTCACATGCACCAAAACCTCCATCACCGCCATCGCTCTACTCGAGGCAAAATAAACCATAGAGATTCCTTTTTCGTTCCACCTGCCTCCATATTGTTTTGAGCCAGCTCCGCTTAAATCTTCAATATAAGTGGGCGAAGATATTCGATAAACCAGCATTAGCTAAAAATACCATGCTCAATGCGCCCAAGAACATCAAAAACCATTGTGAAGCCAATATGTGTATCTAACAATTGCAAGGGAATTTCGTTGCCTAGTGCATAATTTGGTGTTTTTACCCAGCTATTAAAAGCATTTTGACTACCCAGAACAGCTATGCCTCTTTCATACAAACGTGCTAATTCTATGGCTCTATCTGCGTACTCTGTCTTTACCAAAGTTGTTGGCTCATAGCGTTGCAAGGTACGCTCAGAAATATGAAGTACTTTAGCAATTTCTTCCAGCGTTAATGCAATCTGCTTGGCCAAAATTGTTAAGGTTTTTTTTGATATGCCCTTTCGCGCCAACTTTAAGAGATCAAAATCTGTAGCATCGGCGTAAGCAACCCCAAAAATTGAAGACATAGGGTTGTAAACCAAATTGGCACAACCAACTATTGGCTCGTCTAGTTTCGATATTTCTTTAACTTTTGTTTTCATAATCAGACAATAATACACAAATATATGTTTTTTGTCCGATTAATAAAATTATATCGATGGGTTTAAGAAAATTAGACTTAAACTGCAGAAATCAAAAAATAATTTTTTTTACCTTTTTGCACAATGATAAATTTATCATTAATCAAATCCATCTTATTAAACACTTGTAAAGCATCTAACACCTTTTCCTTGTTTACCGATAGTCCTCCTCCTTGAATAAATTTTTTGGCTTCTCCTTTCGATGAGAATACAAAAGATTTTTCCGCCAATAGAGTTACGGCGTCAATCCCATTTTCAAAATCATTTAAAGAAACATCAAATTGTGGTATTCCTTCAAAAATTTCAGATACTTGTTGGTCATTCAAAGTAGTTAAGAAGCCGAGCGGCTCATTGCCGAATAAAAAATTAGATGTCTTAATGGCAGTCTCTAGCGCCTCGGAGGAGTGGGCCATTATGGTGATGTCTGCTGCCAAGGCGTTCTGCAGCACGCGCAAATGAGGTGCTTTATCATGCTCCTCTTCAAGCCTTTCTATTTCAACTTGGTTTTTCAGCGTAAATATTCTGATCCATTTTTTAACATCATTGTCTGATGCGTTTAACCAAAATTGATAAAACTTATAGGGTGAAGTTTTTTCTGCATCTAACCAAACCGCTCCACTTTCTGTCTTACCAAATTTTGTTCCATCGGCTTTCTTAATCAATTGAGTAGTTAACGCGTAAGCAGTTCCAGAACCCTTTTTCCGAATCAGCTCGGTACCAGTAACGATATTTCCCCACTGGTCTGAGCCACCCATTTGCAGGCTACAATTGTGATTTTTCCACAGATAGTAAAAATCGTATCCTTGTACCAATTGATAGGTAAATTCTGTAAAGGACATCCCCGTTTCACCTTCTAATCGTTTTCTAACGCTGTCTTTGGCCATCATATAATTAACGGTAATGTACTTTCCCACATCTCTTACAAATTCCAGAAAGCCAAAATTCTTAAACCAATCGGCATTGTTTACCATCATTGCACCATTTCCTTCATCTTCAAAAGTTAGAAACTTTTCCAATTGCTTTTTTAACTGGTTGAGGTTGTGATTAAGCGTTTCATCATCAAGTAAATTTCGCTCTGCAGATTTACCAGACGGATCTCCAACCATTCCTGTAGCACCACCTACTAGTGCGTAAGGTTTGTGACCAGCTTTCTGAAAATGAATCAAGGTCATTATTTGGGTCAGGTGACCCACGTGTAAAGAATCTGCAGTTGGATCGAATCCGATATACCCAGAAGCCATTCCTTGTTTAAGTTTTTCTTCGGTTTCTGGCATTATATCATGCAACATTCCGCGCCACCGTAATTCCTCAACAAAATTTATCATTTAAAAAAAGCTTATTTAGGTGGCAAAGATAAAATTTTACTCCCGTTTATGGCAAGCTTTCGGGCGTTTTTGAAAACCAAGATTTAAAATCGGCAGCAGCCATTAAAAAATTTGGATGTCCAATAAGCGTATTGAGTTTAGAATCGCTTCTTACGGCTTGATTAGGAACACCTAAATTGTTCATCCAGTTATCACAAAGCTTCGTTATCAACGCTACTTCTGCGTCCTCTACGGCATCCATATCCATGTGATGCAAGGTTAGGAATTCCTCTTTATTGATTCCATTAGGCAGGTCCCAAAAATGATTATTTGAGTCCTCCTTCCAAATTGGTCGCAAATTTGGATTCATTCTTATAAAATCGACAGGTTTTGCGGGCATGTCTGGATTTAGAAACGTGTAAGCCACAAAGGTTGCCATATCCGGTGGATCATTTAAAATGCTCGTACCCATTTTACTAATGTCATTGATCAGTCCAGGATTTTCATATTTAGCTTTTAATTCAGCATATTTTGTAGGTGCTTCTTCATCTTGCTGAAGTTGCGAAGTAGTTGCTGTTCCAATAGACAATACTTGAATGCGATCGAACTGGTATTTGCTCACATTGCTTTTTGCTTCGACCACTGCTGCTAGTACGGGATTATTATTCCCAGTTACGGCTCCGTCCCAATAATATTTCGGTTTATGACCTACATTAAACATAGCAGGCTCATTAAAATAGTTTACCGGTGCCGTGCTAGATGCATGAACAGCTTCGATCAAAGATACCGTACAACCATCGGCTATTTTAGTTTGCGGAGGAAGGTTTTTTAACTTTCGTTCGATGTTTGACGTAGCGGCCAAACTATCGCAATCTGTTCTAAACATTTCTGCGCGATTTCTATAATAATCGTATCCAATTACCATTATATGCGTCTTCGCAACCCCATCTAATGCAATATATTTAGACACATCTTGCAAATCAACTTTCGAAATGTTTGGCAAAATATCCTTTAGAGCCTGATACTTACGTTTTGTAGAATACTTAGCGCCAATTTTAAAAATCCGCGCTGCACTAGACAGCAAGCTTTTTTCGAAGAACCCAAGTTTAGAAAACATTTTGGTTCTTAGATTTCTATCATAAAATATATTTTCGATGTCAGAAAGACGCAAATTTTCTGACATGGCAGCAGCAACCAAACTGCCTCCACTATTTGCAACAACCAAATCAAACAACGCAAGCACTTCGTGCCCAGTCGGATCGGGATTGTTAAATGTATCTGCGAAAAGCTTCCTTAAGCACTTCACCTGGATGATTGCCCAAGATCCGCCCCCATCAAGTGAAAGTATTTTGTAAGTGTTAATTCTCGGCATATTTTTAAAATCTTAAGCTAATGTATAGTACCTTGGTGTACAAATCAATAGCTAACAATAACTATCCATTTCATTTCGCCTTTCGATAATCAGACAGAAAAATATTATCTTGCAAAATGAACTTTCTATCACATTACTATTTTGATAGAGCTAGCGATAACAACTTTCAAATCATTGGCTCTGTATTACCAGATTTGGTTAAAAATGCGGTGCCAATTGCTAATTTGTTTCCAAATAGAGTGAAAGAAGTATATAATCTGCATGAAATGGAAATTTTAACAGGGTGGAACAAGCACTTGTTGATTGACAAAACGTTCCACTCCTCTATCTTTTTTCAGCAGCAAACGGCTAATTTGAAACCCTTACTCATTCCGCTTTTGAGCGATACGCAAATTCGCCCATCATTTCTGGCGCATATTGGTTTAGAACTTTTGTTAGACCACCTTTTGGTCGAGCAGAAAATAATAAATGTAAAAACGTTTTATAGTTCCCTAAATGATGTTGACAGCACCTTTCTTAGGTCTTTTTTAACCAAAGCGGGGCTAAAAGAAGTAGATGCTTTTCTTATCTTTTTCAACAAATTCCTAGCGAGCCAATATTTATTTAGCTATGAAAAATTAAAGAGCATAAGTTACGCGTTAAATCAAATTTGTTTAAGACTGTGGCCACTCGGCTTAGACAGCTTTCAACTAGAAAACCTTACAGAGATTTTAAGTGTTTTTAAACGAGACCTAAGCAAAGATTTCAACCAAATATTTGACCAAATTGACGCTAAATTAGTTCAACTGAGGTAAAAAGAATGCTTTCTTAATTTAAGCAATCTACTTGGAACCATCAAAAATTAGCCGAAATTGTCATTGCAATGGTTTATCAAATGCCTAAGTTTGTATCATGTCTCCCCTCCACATAAAAGAACAAATGGATGCGCTGGTTGCCGAGTTAAAGCAGCACAATTACAACTACTATGTTTTAGCAAATCCAAGCATCGAGGATTTTGAGTTTGATCAAAAACTTGCAGCACTTGCAAAACTAGAACAAGAAAACCCAAATTTTTTGTCTCAAAATTCTCCCACCATGCAGGTGGGAGGAGAAATCACAAAAACTTTTTTAAACGTAAAACACAAATATCCAATGTTATCGTTGGGCAACACGTATAACGAAAAAGATCTTCGCGATTTCGATGACCGCATAAGAAAAGCGATTGGAGACAATTTCGAATACGTTTGCGAACTGAAATTCGATGGACTTTCTATCAGTCTTACCTATCAAGATGGTAAACTTATTCGAGGTGTAACGCGAGGAGATGGGAAGCAAGGTGATGATGTTACGGCAAATGTAAAAACAATTCGGACCGTTCCTCATGCAATAAAGGCAGCAGATGCGCCGAAACATTTCGAGATAAGGGGTGAGATTTTTATGCACAAAGCGGCTTTTCTACGCCTAAATGCGCAGCGTGAAGAATTAGGCGAAATACAATATGCAAATCCACGTAATTTTGCGTCGGGCACCGTTAAAATGCAAGATAGCGCAGAGGTGGCAAAAAGGCCCTTAGATGGATTTATTTATTTCCTTTATACAGATCATCACGAATTTAAAACACATTGGGAAAGTTTAAATGCCGTTAAAAGCTGGGGATTTCAAGTTTGCGAGCATACCAAATTGGCGAAGAATATAGAGGAAGTTTATGATTTTATACATTTTTGGGAGACAGAACGGCATAAATTAAGCTATGACATCGACGGCATTGTGCTTAAAGTAAATGATTTTGCACAACAACAAGAATTGGGATTTACAGCAAAGTCGCCGCGTTGGGCCATTAGCTATAAATATAAAGCGGCAGAAGTAGAGACTATTTTAGACAAGGTCACTTACCAAGTGGGGCGAACGGGTGCGGTTACTCCTGTAGCGAATTTGAAACCGGTACAGTTGGCAGGAACGACCGTAAAGCGAGCTACTCTACACAATGCAAATGAGATAGAAAGACTAGACTTGCATGAAGGAGACACTGTTTTTGTAGAGAAAGGCGGCGAAATAATTCCGAAAGTTATCCAGGTAAACTTACAAAAGCGCAAACCAAATGCGCGTGCAATTATTTACCCAACACATTGCCCAGAATGTGGCACAGAACTTATTAGAGCAGAGGGAGAGGCCGTTCATTATTGCCCAAATGATGAAGGTTGTCCGCCACAAATAGTAGGCAGGATACAACATTTTATTTCGCGCAAAGCGATGAATATTGATGGTTTGGGAGACGAAACGATAGAGACTTTTTATCGCCATGGACTGGTAAAGCATATCAGCGACCTTTATTCTTTAAAAAACCAGGCTAAAGCGCTAAAGGAGCTTAATAGGTTTGGCGAGAGATCTATAGAAAACATGCTCCTTGGAATAGAAAAATCCAAAGAAATGCCATTTGAAAAGGTGTTGTTTGGTTTAGGCATACGTTACGTGGGCGAAACGGTCGCAAGGAAAGTTGCCTTAGGCGTTAAAAATATCGAAAACTTAGTGGCAGCCACTGCAGAAGAGCTAGTTATGATTGATGAGATTGGCGAAAGGATTGCAGAGAGTATTGTATTTTATTTCCGTAACCCAGCACATTTGGATCAAATAGCGCTATTAAAAGACGCAGGGTTACAATTTGAAGCGATCGAAACAATCATTTCCTTGGACAGCGATAAATTAATTGAAAAAACATTTGTAATTTCGGGCGTTTTCGAAAAGTTTAGTCGAGATGAATTAAAGAATCTTATCGAAGCGAATGGCGGGAAGATTTTGAGTGGAATTTCTGGCAAACTAGATTACCTCGTGGCGGGAGATAATATGGGACCATCGAAACTGGAAAAAGCCACAAAGCTGAAAATACCTATCATAAGCGATGAAGTACTTTTAAAAATGATACAGGCTTAAATTAAATAAAAATGATTTAGTGGATGGAATAAAACATCACCCAATCAAAAAAGAGACAAAATGAGTAAATTTAGTGGTAGTGGCGTTGCGTTGGTAACTCCTTTTGATGAAAATGGAGCTGTGGATTTTGGCGCACTAAGAAAACTGGTTGACCATGTCATTGACGGGGGAATAGATTATCTCGTGGTATTGGGCACCACTGGCGAAACCGCAACGATGACCGCAGAAGAAAAAACAAAAGTATTCGCTTTTGTTGCTGAGTACAACAACAATCGCGTGCCTTTGGTGGCAGGCATTGGCGGCAATGATACCTTAGCAATTGCCAAGTATATAAAAAACTTTTACACAAATGGTTACCATGCCATTCTTTCGGTAAGTCCATATTACAATAAACCTACGCAAGAAGGGATTTACCAGCATTACAAAATGCTTGCAGAAGTTTCTCCGTTGGATTTAATTTTGTATAATGTACCAGGAAGAACCGCGAGCAATATGAGCGCTGAAACCATTTGTAGACTAGCTACAGATTTTAACAATATTATTGGGGTAAAAGATGCTTGTGGTAACTTCGATCAGTTTAATCAAATTATGAGAGACAAACCAGAAGATTTTTTATTAATTTCTGGAGATGACCCCATTACATTGCCAATGATGGCGCTGGGGGCTTGTGGGATTATCTCAGTGGTCGGCAATGCCTTACCAAAACAAGTGGTAGATATGGTGAATTTTTGTAGCAAAGGAGATTTTAAAAGTGCCACGAAAATACATTTATCGCTTATTGAATTTATACATCTTGCGTTTTTAGAAGGAAATCCGGCGGGAGTAAAATCTGCACTTCAATATATGGGCGTATGTAGCAACACAGTAAGACTACCGTTGCTAAGAGCTTCATCATCTTTGCAGATGGCAATTATTAAAGCGTTAGAAAAATTAAGTTAATTTTTATAGAAAATATTTAAATTAGTTTTAATTAAATCTCGACCCTACTTTTTATGAAAAAAATAAAGAGCCAGACCTTTAATTATTGCTAACTTTAACTGTTGCAACAACTAGATTTAATAAGTGCTTAGTCGGTTAATTTTTCTGCTATAGCGCTTGCAGTCAGGCATACAAATAATCTTAATGGCAGCCAATGAAACAACTAAAACGTTTGATGTTGGTTTTTTTCAGTTTAAGTGTAATAGTGCTGCTATGTGCAAAGTGTTTGAATACAGAACCTAAACCGGCTATAACTAGATACACCAATGCTGATGAGAAAACTTGTATAAAATGCCATAATACTGTGGTTGATTCATATGTTGGAAATGCCCATCAAAACACTTCAGAAGCTATAACTCGGGGCTTTTTTATACATGGCGAAGACGCAAAAAATAAAGCTTTTAGTTTCAAAGACCTTACGAACGTTTCTATAGAAACTAGAAACGGCAGAAAATACCAGGTTGCTTACCGAGATGGTAAAGAAACTGCAGTCAAACGTTTTGATGTTGCGATAGGCTCAGGTTTAAAATCTTACTCTTACGCCTACTGGGAAAACAATAAACTTTTCCAGCTGCCCCTATCATACATAAACGGCATGAATGAATGGGTAAATAGTCCAGGATTTTCCATTGTTACCCCCAATTTCTCTAGATCGATAAGAACGCGATGTTTGGAATGCCACAGTTCTGGAGTAGAAACCGTACAAATTAATCCGGGATCCTTCAAAGAAGACACTGAGCTAAAGCCTAGCTCCATAATTTACGGCATCAACTGCCAGCGTTGTCATGGTCCGGCAGGCGATCATGTGACTTTCCAATTGGCAAATCCGGCAGAAAAACAGGGTAAGTATATTCCGTTATATAATTCGTTGACAAGACAACAAAAAATAGATGCTTGTGGGGTTTGCCATTCTGGAAACGATGTGAAAGTACTAAAATCTATTTTTGAGTTTAAACCAGGTGATAAACTTAACGACTATTATCAGCGAGATCCCTCGGTAGCACCTTCTCAACCCGATGTGCATGGCAATCAACTCGGGCTGCTTAAACAAAGCAAATGCTACCTTTCCAGCCAAATGACTTGTAACAGTTGTCACAACGTTCACGAATCAGAACATGGAAGCATTGCTTTTTATTCACAAAAATGCATCAGCTGCCATAAAACGCCCAATCATAGTAATGAAACTTTAGCGAAAGGTTTAATTAAAGCCAACTGCATCGATTGCCATATGCCGAGGGAGGCTTCTAAACTTATTTCTTTTGAAACAGCCACGGGCAGTAAGCCAATTCCTTATTTAATGAGGACACATCGAATAGCGATCTACAAAGATTGACATAAGAAAGCGGCTATCTCCTTTGGAGATAGCCGCTTTCTTATTAATAGCTTACTCGTTAGTAACCTGGGTTTTGAGTAATTGTAGCATTGGTACCAATTACTGCTTGAGGAATTGGCATTAAGTCTTTTCCCGTAGGAACAGTGATTCCATAAGTGTCTTTTACATATTTAATCTGCTCCCCAGACCGTCTGTATAAAAACCAAGTAGAGAATTCTCCTCCAAGCTCATGACGATATTCATTTAGGATGTTGGTAAGAACATCTCCTGTTAGGGCTGGTGCTGTACCTCCAAAAGCTCTGTTTCTAACAATCTGAAGAGTGGCTAAAGCCCCGGCCGAATCGCCACTTCTGAATTGACATTCTGCTTTACTCAACAATACTTCAGCATAACGCATCATAATGGCATTTTGATCACCGAATATGGTATTTGGGCTGTCATAACCACCACTTACATTCGGATCACGCCAAAACTTAACACCGTAATAACCTGAGCGTTGTCCGTCTGCACCTTTCCAAGGTTTATCAACCGTACCACAAGTATTCATCGTAACGCCATTGACAGTATAATTTTTTATTACTTTCTCATACATCGAGATTTTAATGGCAGGACTTGGATGGGTTTCGCCTGGGCCTATAACTGTTGCTCTTCTTCTCGTATCTCCTATCTCGAAGGAGTTGAAATATTTTGGATCCGCATAGTCATAACCAAAATTAGACACTTCTTCTGGCATTCCAAAAGTAGAAAGCCAAACAGAATCATTTGAGTGTCCCCAACTTTGATCAGAACCTGCAGGGACCTTAAATTGAATTTCGAAAATAGACTCTATTCCATTTTTGTTATTATACTCATTGACGTCAAGAAATTTCGGAGTTAATTGATATTTTCCATTTAATTGATTGAAAACACCTAAAGCTTCGGTGTATTTTTTCACCCACATCAATGCGCTTCCTTCATATGATAAAGCTGCTCCTTTAGTTGCTCTGCCAGCCTCGCTTGCTGGCAAATCTTCCTTCCAAGGAAGCAATCCTGCCGCAGTATTCATGTCGGATGCAATAGATGCGAACACCTCATCTTGAGTATTCCTTGGATGACGCCCATCGTCTGTCACCGTTTTTAATTCTAGTGGAACACCCCCAAAATTACAGGCCAAGTAATAATAGAAGACTCCTCTTAAAAAATAGGCCTCTCCGGTTAACCGATCTGCTAAAGCCTTATCAATAACACCTTCACTCAACATCTTTGCGACGATTGGAATCGCAGAGTTTGCGCGGGCAATACCTGTATAAGACCTAACCCAAACGGTATTTAAAGGATCAAAGGTAGTTGGAACTTCATAGGTTGTAAAAAAAGTATCCGCTCCATAATTCTTAAAATCTTGTGTTAAGAAATTGGCCTGATACCAAAGCCCTTTAGTCATAAAATCGACATTGTCGAACGTATCATAAATAGCATTTACAAGTCTTACACCATCTACTGGCGTTTTAAATAAGACGTCTTCTGTAACTTTAGTAGAATCGGTTTGATCTAAAAAGCCTTTTTTACAGGCAAATGGAAGGGAAAGGGCTAATCCCAATCCAACCATGCACAGATTTTTTTTATTTATTTTCATAACAAGTTATATTAAAAAGTAACATTCAATCCCAACGTATACAGCCTTGAAGAAGGATAAGTACCTACATCTATTCCAGAAGCTGTCACATCCCGAGCGCCACCGTTATCAGGATCACCAGGGATTCCTATTTCTGGGTCTAGACCTGAGTATTTGGTAAGGGTAAATAAATTTTGTGCACTGACATAAATACGCGCTCTAGAAACCGCAAATTTAGAGGATATAAGTGTTGGCAAGGTATACCCTATCTGCAAATTTCTAAGTCTCAGGTAATCACCATTTTCAACGTACACATCTGATGGGCGGGTATTGCCGTTTAAATCTCCCTTGGTTACCCGAGCGTAGCGATCTGATGGACGTGTTGGCGTCCAGCTGTTTAAATAATATGCTGTACTAACATTTTCGATACCTATACCACCTTGGGTTGCGCCAAAAGTCTCTTGAGTTCTTTCGGCATAGTTGAAAATCTTTCCACCAACAGAAGCATAAAAAAACAGGTTGATGTCGAAGTTTTTATAAGAGGCGTCTAAAGTTAATCCCGAGAAAAAAGTAGGTATTGGGCTGCCAAGTGCCTCTCTGTCTGCATCAGTTATTTTTCCATCTCCATTTAAGTCCTTAAATTTTCGATCGCCAGGTACGGTCGTTGCAAACTGATAAAATGAGCCAGTTCCTGCTTTTGCATTTAGGGCATCAATTTCGGCTTGTGATTGGAAGATTCCATCAGAGCGGAAGCCGTAGAATTCACCCACAGGGCCACCAATTTTCGATTGGCTAAAAGTTACCCATGTGCTACCGCCTACATTGGAAAATCCTAAACCGCCAAGGTTTGTAATCGCATCTTGTCCAGGCGCCAAACTCAATAACTTGTTGTTTATGGTCGTTAAGTTAAAATTAATTCCATATTTAAAAGGATTAGCAGATTCTCTGTAGCCCAAACTAAATTCAAAACCGCTGTTTCTAATGCTACCTGCGTTTAAGTCAGCATAAGCAAAACCTGTTTGCGGCGGAGTAGGTGTTCTCAATAGAAAATCTTTAGATTCTTTTGAATAGTAATCTACGGTTAAGTTTATCTTCCCACCTAAAAATCCTGCATCTAAACCAATGTCTGTTTGTCTAGATGTTTCCCATTTTAAGTTTGGATTGGGCAACGATGTTAACACGATACCTGATTGATATACGCCGCCGAAAGGATAACCAACATTATTGGCGCTAGTTTCTGGCCCACCACTACCATACTGACCCAGATATTTAAACAATCCAATATTTTGATTACCCACCTCGCCAAAGCCAGCTCTAATTTTTAGGTCTGAAATGGCGTTTACATCTTGCAAAAATTTCTCGCTTTTTACTCTCCATGCAGCAGATACTGAAGGGAAAACGCCATACTGATGGTCTTTTGCAAATCTAGAAGATCCATCACGTCTAACTGTTCCTGTAACTATATATTTGTCTTTGTACTTATAGTTCAATCTTGCGAATTGAGATGCCAATGAATAGGAAATCTGGTTTCCGTAGATGTTATTGATGGTGGTAACACTTCCCAAATCTCTAAGCCCATTACTAATTGAACCAACGCCACCTGCACCTATTTGACGATAAGTGTTTTCTTGTTCGGATATACCGCCAACAAAATCAATGTTATGGTCTCCAAAAGTTTTAGTGTAGGAAACCGTATTTTCCCATAAATATTCGAAGGTATTGTTAGCGCTCTGAGAATAATTAGATAATGTTTGCGTGCCTCCATAAGGAACACTTCGGCCATCTGCAGGCGTAAAATAATACCCCGAATAATCATTGGTATTTACGCCATAATTGGTCTTAATTTTTAAACCATCTATAATAGTGGCTTCTAAAGAGACATTTCCTAAAAAATAGTTTGTCAAGTTTTTCGAATCCTGGGTTTCCACCACATACAATGGGTTAGCCAAATATCCTATTACCTGGTCTTGGGGAGCATAAAATCCATAATTGCCATTCGCATCTTTCGCCAAATTTGTAGCAGGGTTTCCCGTAATGGTCGGCACTAATTTAGTTAACGAGCCAATTCCAAGCCCAGCATTTTGTCCTCCTGTACCAAACGGAATTTTATTGTCTGACCTTGTATATTTAAGATTTGCTGAGCCTTTTAACCATTTAAGAGGAGTATAATCTGAATTTAAACTCGCGTTAACTCGTTTAAAATAGGCTTCTTTAACAATTCCTGTTTGATCTAGATAGCCAACGGACAAAGCAGACTGCAATTTTTCACTACCACCGCGGATGGCAACATTATAGTTTTGTCTTGACCCAGTTTGGTACATGACGTCTTGCCAATTTACATTTTGGAGCGCCGCCGGATTTGACCACTCCGGTCTAGCAGCAAAATTATCTGGACCAGATCGCTCTACCGCTAATGTTGCAAATTGCTGTGCATTTAATACATCGTACTTTTTAGGCTGTGATTGCACTGAGCCTACGGCGTCGACAGATATCTGAACCTGTCCAATTTTTCCTCTTTTTGTGGTGATGATAACCACACCATTGGCTGCCCGGTTGCCATAAATGGCTGTGGCAGATGCGTCTTTCAAAATGTCTATGGAAGCTACGTCGTTTGGATTTATAGTATTTAAACCGCCAGTAATTGGATACCCATCAACCACGTAAAGAGGATCATTACTTCCAAAAGTACCTACACCGCGAATTTGAACTTGGATGCCAGCTCCTGGGGAGCCATCGTTACTTGTTATCTGAACCCCGGCAGATCTACCTTGTAATGCCTGGTCTAAAGTTGTTACAGGAACTTTTTCAATCTGCTCTGCACTTACAGAACTTACAGAACCCGTTAAATCTTTTCGCTTAACACTTCCATAACCAATTACCACCACTTGATCTAATGTCTTGACATCAGCACTTAGTGTTACATTTAAAATTGTTTTACCTGCAACAGACACTTCTTTTGTAGCATAACTAATGTAACTAATAACTAGGGTAGCGTTAGACGCCGCAGAGATGCTATAGTTTCCATTAGGATCCGTAGAGGTTGCTTTACTTGTTCCCTTAACCAAAACACTAGCCCCTGGAATTCCCGCTCCATCAGAACCTGTTACTTTTCCTTTAATTTGCAAGTCTTGAGCTTGCACCTGACTAATAAAAATAGTTAACAAAAAAGCCATCAAAAGCTTTTTGTAACCGTTCCATTTGTCAACTTGTAATTGTCTTTTCATTTTTTTGGGGTTTGTTTAAATGTAAATCTTAGGCATAGTGCTCCCCGTCTCAAATTAATGAAAGAAGCAGCCCGAAGTAATTGAAAAAATTACACCTTAGTTGTTTTGGTTTTGAATTTTGCAGGTGGGGCGCTATTGCAGCGTCTAGATGAACCTTTACACATGTCTCTTTTGGTTAGTAATTTCAACACTAAAATAAAATACCTCCAAGACGTAAACTAATACTATTCCAACAAAAAATAACTTTTATTTATCCATTTTTAACGAATTTCGAGTTTCAATTGAAAAATAACCATCGAATTCCAGCTATAATTTATTGATAATGAATATTTAAAAGATTTATCTGAACATTAATTTGATTTGATATTTACTATGGAAAACGTGCACGGTCTATTACAATTTTATCTTGCTTAAGATAAAATTGCCCACTTGGTTTCCTTGAGAAGCACCCATGTCCACACTGTTTTTATAATGAATTCCGCCATAAAAACGACTGATAGAAGCCTCATCTGAGGCTTGGATAAAGGATTTAAACTTCCGCTTCATTCCTATATATTTAAAATCGCTGTCGTCTTCAAAACTAAAATTATCTCCAAACAACCTGGTTAATACAACAGCCGCAGCACGGGTAATGGAACTATGGCCACTTGGATATTCTGGAAATGGCGGTGTTTGCAATATTGGAACCCAATTGGGGTCTAGGTCTGAGTTGATTACAGAAATTGGACGGATATATTTCGTTTTGTATTTGGTATCCCAACAACTAATAAAAGTATCAAACATCCCCACTGAAACCATCGTGTATGCCTGAGCAGATTTTACGGCATCTGCCTTCGATTTTTCGCAAGCGATTCTTGTAATTCCAATCCAATGACCGGCAGGCGTAATTTTTTTATTCGCAAACATTAAATGCCCCGAATGAACAGTAACAAATGGGTTATCATCCCAATAGGTAGCGATTTCTCTCTCCTTAGCTGTTTGACTTTTACTTTGATTATAAACGGTTAGGTTTTGCTTAAAATACTCACTTTTCTTATCCTTGCTAAATGCAGGCGGCGGTGGCAGTGAAAATTGAGCTGCAGAATCAAGAGAAAAGGTTTGCATTGTATTCCAGCACCATTCTACACCATCTAAATAATCTGGCGGGGTTGGATGCCATTTCCCATCTTCATTACTCCCTTGATATTTCGGTTTGCCTCTAGACTTGTCATAACCATCCATCGATGCTCGTTTAAGGATGACTTTGGCAACCTGTGTGCCAAATGCAATAGATCTTTCATAAGTCGCTGCATCCAAGTCCGATTTGTAATTTCCGTACAACTTATCCTCATAGGCTTTAAGCGAATCGACAGAAAATGTAACATGCCTTAACACTGTAAATAGAGCCTTACTCGCAGCAAGTGAAAAACTATACTTCTCATTTTTTTCCGGTTGTGGAATGGCATCAAAACCTTTAAGCTGAGCGGTAATTGATGGGTATTTTGAATTCTGAAATCTTAATGCCTCATAAGAAGCCAAAGAGGTATAACTGTATATTCTGCTTGCCACCGGCGGAGTGAATACATCATAAATGATCATTTGAGTGACCAGATCTTCATTTTTGTGAATCAAACGGCTTTCATCAGCACCAATCATCGATTTTTTTTGTGGGTGACAAGCCATAAAGACAGTGACAGTAAACAACAATAGCAATGTTTTATTGGCTACTCGCATAACTACTTAAGTAAAATTAATCTTCTTACGATGCCTTTGGCATTGGTAACATCGACACGAAGCACATTAGGGCCGACTTCTAGGTATCTACCAGATTGAGATAGAAAACTGGAGCCATAATAAAACTCTTGTTTGGTAATTGAACCGTTTTTATAGGTGATCAACGCATTAACATCGAAAGGTTGAACTGGGATCATTTTTATATTGTGTTTGAGCTGGAAAATCTGAACACTTCCTTTATTTTGGCTCGCTGCGAGCATATATTTTCCCGAGCTACTTTTAAAGCTTGCCAAAGCTTTGCCATTTCCTGGCAAGTAAATGCCGCTTTGTAAAATAGACTGAGGCATAAAATTTCCATATCCGTCTCCCTTAAGCATTAAACCATTTAACGCATCGTATCTACCCGTAGAAACGTCGGTACCATAGTCGTTTCCATTTATCAGCACATCTAAATTTCCATCCCCATCAAAATCTCCTGTTACCATTCCGTTTAACATAGAGAACTGAGCTTCTTTTGGCAATGGGATGATGTTAAATTTGCCATTTCCCAAATTTTTCAAGTAGCAAGATTGTAATCTATTTGCTTTTAACCTCAAAGCACCATCTAACTGTTGAGGGGTGAAAATGTCCTGCATGGTCGCATTTGCAAAAGATTTATAGTTGGTAAACTTCTTTTTCATGCTAATCATTTGCTTTAACAAATCTTCTCGGCCGAACACAGGGAACTCTCTCTTGACACCCTTTGCATCGGGAAAAAAAACAGAAGGTATTGCGGCATAACTTCCATTGTGATCGAAATCCTTGGCGGTAATATAGGTTGGGTATTTATCGCTCACTTGAAAAATAGTATTTAGCCCCGTATTTCCAACGATGTAATCCGTTAAACCTGAATGTCTAAAATCTCCTGCAACGATAGAATTCCACCAGCCGAGGTCATCGTTTAAACCTGTATTTTTCGTCACATTTTTATATATACCTCCTTGGTTTTTTAGAAAAGTAACTGGCATCCATTCCCCTGCCAATATCAAATCTGGCCAATTGTCGTTGTCGAAATCCGTAAACAGCGCATCACAAACGAGCCCAACATTTAATAAAGCGGGCGCTAATGACGCTGTAACATCTGTAAATTTCACCCTTCCGTTTCCACTATCATTTCGCAACAAGATGCTAGAAACTGCTTTTGGATAAGCCCATGGTTCTACTCTACCCGATACAAAAAGATCAAGTTTCCCGTCCTTGTTAAAATCAATCGCGCGAACACAGAGGGTACTCGTGAAATTTTTGGGAATCGCATTTACGTCTAGCTGGAAATTTCCTTTTCCATCATTTATGTAGAGCCTGTCTTGATAGGCACTAGAATTTGCGGCAGCGCGGTAACCTCCGCTGGTGATGTACAAATCGGGAAATCCATCGCCATTAGCATCGAAAAGTACCATTCCTGCATCTTGCGTGTCAACAGCAACGATGCCCAGCGGACCAAGTCCTTTTTGAATAAACCTCCCATTCTTTTGCTGCAAAAATACCTGCACTGGATCGTGGCCGTTTCCACCGATCACCACATCGTCAAGCCCATCTCCATTTACATCTGCAACAGATAACGCAGGACTGTATTCAGATAATTTGTGCGGAAGTAATTTCTGTATTTGAAAATCTGTAAAAGGAAATTCTTTGTGTGTATAATGAAATTTGACAGAATCGGTCACTTCCTTAAATAGCGCATTTTGGGCGTAAGTAGGATGCGGCCATACATAATGGGTTTTGGCGTCTGCAAAATTTACCTTTAAAATCTGATTTGTTTTTACTCGAGCAATCGTCTGCTTAAACCCTTCAGGCCATTTTACGACAACAGAGTCTATCATTTTTACATGGTTTAATCCAAAATGGCCGACTGCTTGTTGGGTTGAAACATAACCTCTGTAGGGATTATTCTCAAAAACCTGGTGCTTATTTACCTCATAAAAAATTTCGACCATTGCGCCAAGTCCCTGCCTATTTTTCTGGGACCCGGAAAAAGTGATTTCTATAAAATTTGAAATTGTTTTACTTTTATCTCTGACCGTGTTTCTATAAAGCAATGCTTTATCGTTAATATTGTTGACAACCAGATCCATCGCACCATCATTATCAAAATCTGCGTAAGCTGCGCCGTTGGAAAACGTGGGTTCATCTAAGCCCCAACTTTTTGTTGCGTTTGTAAATGTGAGATTTCCGTTGTTGTGAAAGCCATAGTTTGGAATTTTTATCTTCGGGATCTGCGCAAGCATCTCGCTTTTGGTCGAAACGGAATAGGCTTCCTCTCTATATGTAATAAAATCGTGGTCAGAAACGTCTCTGGGATAGCCATTTGCCACCATAATGTCTCGATAACCATCGTTGTCGAAATCCGTTACGAGTGGGCTCCAGCTCCAATCTGTCTGTGCTACACCACTTAAAAAAGCAATTTCACTAAATACAGGATGTTTAATAGAATCCAATTGGCCCAAGCTATTTCCCTGATTTAATTGCAGGGTGTTGCGCACATACTGATACTGGGAATGATAATAATCGAAATTAGTATACGTCACATCACTATTGGCGTTAAGCATCATTTTTTTCCTATAATTATCTTCAGGATTCATATCTAACTCGTAGAAATCTGCAAGTCCATCGTTATTTAGATCTACAATATCATGTCCCATAGCATTGAACGAGGTATGTTTAAAATAATCTTTCGAACGATCTGTAAATGTGCCATCGTGGTTGTTGATGTATAAAATATTTGAGGAAATATAGTCGTTAGATACGCTAATGTCCTTCCATCCATCTAAATTTACATCTGCAATAACGGTAGAGAGGCCATAACCTGGCGAAGTGATGCCCGCCGCTTCAGATACGTTACGAAAAACTGGATGACCCTTTGATGCATCCCAATCGTTGCGAAACAACTGACCCACACTAGGAATAGATTTATTTAAATTCGACGAGCCGAACACATTTGGATTTTGATTCGCATTAGACTCATTAACCGTGAGGTACATATCCAAATCCCCATCGTTGTCGTAATCGAAAAAATTAGCCATGGTAGATTGGCCCCCAATGTTGAGCCCATATTGTTCAGCCATGTCTTTAAAAATAGGAACCCCATTTTTATCCAAACCTTGATTAACATATAAAATATTGGTTGGATTGACTCCTTCATTAGAGGTGGTGTTACAGATGTAGATATCCATCAATCCATCATTATTTATATCTATGACTGCTACACCTCTACCCCATCTATGCATTCCGTCTACACCAGCTTCTTTGGTGATGTTGGCAAATTTAAAATCGCCTTTGTTTAGATATAACTCATTCGAGACTCGGTTGCCGGTAAAATAAATATCTTGTAAACCATCATTGTTAAAATCGCCAATACCCACTCCGCCGCCATGATAAAGATTTATCATGTCTAGAGGATTGACTTTATCGTCTTCTATTATTTTATTTTCGAACGTTATATTTGAATGAGTTGAGGAAATTCGTTGGAACAGCGTGTTCTTTTTACATGAAAAGAAGACGCAGATCACCGCGACAAAAAGACAACCTAACATTCGTTTCATGAGTGATAAAAGCCTGTGATACGCAAATCCTTAAATTAAAGAGATTATTTAAATAAAATTAAATACTACAAGCTAATGAAATGCAGCATTTTGTATTTGGCATCTCAAAAATATTTAAAATTAGACAAGAATGTTAGTACTTTTTTATCCTAATTTAATACAAAGACACCAACCGGTAGCCGAGTATTTGGTCAAAACTCCTTAATCTGCACTTTGCACTTCAATTAGCTTTTAACTAACCTTTAAAGTAAATTCCCAATTTCAAAAGAAACCGCTTGCGAAAGGTTTCGAAGATTTTGCATGTGAACTCTCAATCGATTTCCCGCAGTTCTATTTTTAGATAAGTAAAATTTTTTCGCATCAGCTTCTGCTTCGATCAGTAGTGCTTTTATTTTCTCAAACTTTTCCACTTGTATTTTCAGACTTGTTGTTCAAACTTAAATAAACTTAGTTTCTCAAATTAAAAAAGCCTCTTGATAAATCAAAAGGCTCCACAATTATTTATTTCCTAAAAAACTATGCTGGCTGGAACAAGTTTTCTTTATAATAGCCATCTTTCAGCTTTGCGGAAACCTCTCCAAACGCATCTAACGTTCTTTCAACATCGTCTAAACTATGCATTGCTGTTGGAATTAACCGCAACATAATTAGACCTTTAGGAATGACAGGATAAATTACGATGGAACAAAAGATGCCATAATTCTCTCTCAGATCAAAAGTAATTGCAGTTGCGTCTGATAATTCTCCCTTTAAAATTACAGGTGTAACCACGGAATTTGTGATGCCTATATCTAAACCTCTCTCTTTTAAACCGTTTTGTAATGTAGTAGCGATCTCCCAAAGTTTCTCTTTAAATTCTGGATGATTTTTTAACAGCTCTAAACGTTTTAGAAGACCTATAACCATTGGCATGGGTAGCGCCTTAGCAAAAGTCTGAGAACGCATGTTGTAACGCAAAAAATTGGTAATCTCTTCTGTTGAAGCGACAAAAGCACCGATTCCTGCCATTGATTTTGCAAAGGTTCCAAAATAGACGTCTACGCCATCTATGCAATCTTGTTCTTCATGTGTTCCTGCACCTGTTTTGCCCATGGTGCCAAATCCGTGAGCGTCATCAACCAAAAGTCTAAAGTTAAATCTAGATTTCATTGCAATGAGCTCTTTGATTTTTCCCTGCGCTCCGCTCATACCAAAAACACCCTCGGTAATTACTAATATACCTCCGCCTGTACTTTCTACCAGTTTTGTTGCACGTTCCAATTGCTTCTCAGCGCTCTCCATATCGTTGTGCTTGTAAACAAATCGCTTGCCCATGTGCAACCGTAATCCATCGAGAATACATGCATGAGATTCGGCATCGTAAACAATCACATCATTTCTATCCACCAAAGCATCGATAATGCTAACCATTCCCTGGTAACCATAATTTAACAAAAAAGCATCGGGCTTACCTACAAAAGCTGCTAATAACTGCTCTAACTGTTCGTGATATTTTGAGTTACCACTCATCATGCGCGCACCCATCGGGTAAGCCATGCCAAAATGTGCGGCTGCTTCTTCATCCGCTTTTCTAACTTCGGGGTGATTTGCCAGACCGAGATAATTGTTTAAGCTCCAAACCAAATGTTCCTTTCCCTTAAACTGCATATGAGGCGCGATTTCTCCTTCTAATTTTGGGAAAGAAAAATATCCGTGAGACCATTTCTGATGTTGCCCTAGGGGGCCCATATGCTTTGCTATCTTATCAAATATATCCAATGTACTGTTTTTTATATGCGTAGAAATCGAGGCAAATTTACCTCTTTTTTAGTTTATTATCAATAATTTTATACGGGTTGGTGTAAAATATACCACTCTGCTACAACCGTTTGAACAAATTATTAATTTTTTATTGAGCTCCATCTTCAACAAGAGATGATCTGTAGAAAACCATTTCTAATAAAAAAGCCTCGGAATTAACCGAGGCTTTTACCTAATATCTATACAATCTAATCTACGTTATCGTGTAGAAAAGAGTTGTTGGGCCTAATTTCTGTTGTGCCATCTTTATCGTTACTTAGCGTAAAACGACTAACCTGCGATTCTGACGAATGTTGAACCTCTTGCAATTGCATTTGCTTGCGCTTATAAGCAGGTTCGTTTTCTAATTCTTGCAATCCGTTGCTCGTTCTTAATTTCATGCTTAAATCCTTCAAACGCATAATACGCTCTTTAGATTTACGCAACTGCTCTTCCATAGAAGCGTCGTCCTTATCGTCATCTAATCCGGCTACTGGTTCTTCTAAAACGGGTATTCGCTGCACAGGCTCTTCTTCCACTTCTTGCTTACCTATGGGTTTATCAAATACATATTGTGTTTCAGCAACCTTTACTTCAAATTCAAATTCATCTATTTCAAGCCCATTGTCTTCTTGCGGCTTTTCCTCTTCTTTGAGCATGTGCCTAATCTCCTCGTTGTCTGCAACTTTAGTAACTTTTGCTTTGCTAAAAAAACCTCCAAACAGATCTGGCTGACCTGTTTCTTCTTTGGCTTTTAAAACTGGTTCATAAGTCGGCACCTCCTTTGGCTGGATAAAAGAATTTACAGGTTCAATAGGTCTTACCAATGGAGCTTCTTCAGGTAGTAAAACAGTAATTTTCTTTTTACTCTTTTCTTCGTTAACACGTTGTTCTGATGTTTGGAAGCCAGTAGCAATAATAGTTACTGAAAGGTGATCTCCTAAAGATTCATCTGAACAATTACCCCAAATAAGATCTGCCGAAAGCCCTGCTTTATCTTGGATAAAATTTGTAATAATCGAAACTTCGTCCATGGTTACCTCACGTAAACCCGAACTAATGTTTAAAAGAATGTATCGGGCGCCTTCAATCTCGTTGTCTTTTAACAATGGTGAAGCCAATGCACCTTCTACAGCAGTCAATGCTCTGTTTTCTCCATCAGCAGCGAAACTACCCATAATGGCCACTCCGCTATCTTTCATAACGGTTCTTACATCTTTAAAATCTACGTTTATGTATCCCGCAACAGTTATTATTTCTGCAATACCTTTTGCGGCCGTGGTTAAAATATCATCAGCTTGTCCAAATGCAGAACCTAGCGTAAGGTTTCCGAATATTTCTCGCAACCTGTCATTTGATATGACTAGATATGAATCTACATATTTCTTTAATTCTTCTAGTCCGTCTTCAGCTTGCTGCTTTCTCCGTTTTCCCTCAAAAGAAAACGGAGTAGTGATGATAGCGACTGTTAAAATATCTAGCTCTTTTGCTGCTTTTGCTATGATCGGACTCGCTCCTGTTCCTGTTCCGCCACCCATTCCTGCAGTTATAAAAAGCATTTTCGTAGTGCTGCCAAGCATTTCTTTAATGTCTTCAATATTTTCTATCGCAGAGTTTTTACCAACTTCCGGTATAGAGCCTGCACCCATACCTTCTGTTAAACTAGCACCCAGCTGTACCTTATTTGGAATTGGACTGCTTTCTAACGCCTGCGCATCAGTATTACAGATAATAAAATCTACACCATTGATACCTGAGAGGTACATATGGTTAACTGCGTTGCCGCCACCGCCCCCAACACCAATAACCTTGATGATTGATGACTTATCCTTTAACATTTCGAATTGCATAATACTATGAATCAGTTGTTTAAAAATTTTATTTCCGCTTCATTACTATTTGTAATATTAACACTTTTTCAACATAGGTTTTTAACAAGTGTTAACATTGTGGAAAAAAACCTAATTGTTGAAAAAATTTTTAGCTTTTTAAATAATCTTCGTTGCTTACGTCCATATCATCTTGAATAAATATTTTTGTTTTTGCAAGCAGCTTATCGAATAGTCCGCCACTTTTAACTTTTTCAACCGGTTTTGGCTTTCCCGTTGTAGTTGCCGGCCGCTGCATTTCTGCAATGCGTTCTTCTTCCCTTTGAATACCTTTAATCAATAAACCAACACTCGTTGCATACATAGGGCTTTTTAAATCATCATAAATCGCCTTTGGCATTTCCTCGTATTTGGACAAATGCTCATTTGGATATCCAATACGGCAATCAAGACCAGTAACATATTCAACAGCCTGACTTAAATGTTTAAGCAATGCACCACCTCCTGTTATTACAACGCCGCCAATAAGCTTCTTCTCATAACCGGACGATTTTATTTCGTAATAAACATGCTCGATAATTTCCTCCATGCGCGCCTGAATCACATAAGCGAGGTTTTTAACCGAGATTTCTTTTGGCTCACGTCCGCGCAAACCTGGAACGCAAATAATCTCATTTTCTTTGTTTTCCTCCGCCAGTGCAGAACCAAAGCGAGTTTTAAGCAGTTCTGCTTGATTGCGCATTACAGAGCACCCCTCTCTAATGTCTTCAGTTACGCTATTGCCACCAAATGGGATAACGGCTGTATGCCTAATGATTCCTTCATGAAAAATTGCAATATCAGTGGTACCACCTCCTATATCAACCAAAGCAACGCCTGCTTCTTTTTCTTCATCGCTCAACACCGACTCGGAAGACGCCAATGGTTCTAAAATTAAATCTTGGGTCTGTAAACCTGCATTAACTACACATTTCATAATGTTTTTAACTGCCGTAACCTGACCAGAAATAATGTGAAAATTTGCTTCTAATCGCACACCCGCCATCCCGATTGGATCTTTTATACCAGGTTCATTATCGATGGTAAATTCTTGTGGCAACACATGTATAATTTCTTCACCAGGAGCCATAACCAACTTAAACATATCATCGATCAACTTATCAATGTCTTTCTTGCTGATTTCGTTGTTAAGTTCCCTACGAGTTAAAATACCTCGGTGTTGTAAACTTTTAATGTGTTGACCCGCAATGCCCACATTAACCACCTGAATTTCTACGTTAGACTGGCCACTTGCCACCTCTACCGCCTGCGCAATTCCATGCACAGTTTTTTGGATATTGCTAACTACGCCGCGCGTTACACCCGCCGACTCTGCCTTGCCGATGCCCAAAATTTCGATTTTACCGTGTTGTGTTCTACGACCTACAATGACGCAAATTTTTGTAGTACCGATATCTAATCCTACTACAATGGGCGACTGGCTGGTGGTAACTTTTGTCTTATCCATATTTATATTTTGTTGAGTTTGGCAAGCAGCAATGTGTTCGCCTAAATGTTATTTCTTAAATTAAACTTATCGATTTTGAGCTTTAGGTTTTTGATCTTTCTTGCTCGGTATCATTTTTACTTCCATTCTAACCGTTGGAACGTTCGTCTGTAATTTTGCCTTCGGTTTATCTTGATTTGGAATCGACGGTAAACTTTTAGTTTCGGCAGTTTTGGCTTTCATCGCCTCTGCAATTACATCCCTTACCAAAGAATCCGTCACTTTCTTCTGTAGGAAAATGCTATCGGGCTTGTGTGCCGGCTTTTGCGTAATGAATGGTTGCTCAGACGAATCTCTTTTTACGCAAACAATTTGGTTCGTATACTTAATATTGATGGTCTTGTATGTATCCCATCCCACTTGCGGCATCGCTTTTTTATAGAACAATAACAGATTGCTCATTTTCTTACTTAAGGAATCTGCATTACCCAAAATAATACGCTGATTGCCAACACGTGGCACAAGCTCAATATCTCCTTTTTCATCTACATATACCTGCTCCATTTGTGCGTTCCAAAGACTATCCTTTTGAATATACATGGCAGTTTCGTATAAATCTTTGGCAAGTTGGGTGCGTAATGTATCTACCCGACTTCCAAAAACTTCTCTTATATTTCCGGTGGCAACCAAAACATCGGCAGTAAAGTTTGATGAAATGGGCATTTTTAACCCTTTATTATCTATATAGAAATCCTGCCCTACATCGTTTATTACCCTTAAAATTGGTTGACGTTGATTTACCTCTATGTGCAAAGTACCATCCATATCTACAAAAACCTTTGCAAATGCGATGTATGGATTTGCTTGTAGCCGTTTCTCTATCTTATGAATGTTTATTAGTTCTAAATTTCTACCGACAAGCATCCCTTCACTCTGTTTTAAAATGGCGTCAATTTCATCGCGTTCTATGAAATTATCGGCGCCGGGAATTAAAATTTTTACATTGCTACATTTTACAGACTGCTTTTTTACATTGATGAAACTTAAGAGCACAACCAAACCCGCAAGGCTGAGAAGCCAGACAATACCGATAAAAATTGCCCTAAAGTTTATATTTTTAAGCATCTTGCATTAAGTTTTTTAAGGGTTCTCTAAGCGTATCAATATCACCGGCGCCAACGGTTAAAAGTAGTTCGGGTTTGAGTTTTTTCACATATTCAAGTATAAAATCTTTGCTACACACCTTTTTACTATCTAAACGAATTTTATCCAACAAAAAAGTCGAGTCAATTCCCTCAATAGGTTTTTCCCTGGCCGGATAAATTTCCAGTAAAAACAATTCATCCACTGTGCTTAAAACTTTGGCAAAATCATCTGCAAAATCTCGAGTACGCGAAAACAAGTGCGGTTGGAAAACAACAGTTAATTTCTTATCGGGATACAACCGCCTAACCGCAGCAAAACAAGCTCTCAATTCTTCGGGGTGATGCGCGTAATCGTCTATATAAATATGATTTTTATCGTTAACTAAGTACTCAAACCTCCTTTTTACCCCTTTAAAATTGGCTACAGCATTCCTAATTTTTTCCTTATCGATACCCAGTTTTAATGCTATGGCAATAGCCGCAGTTGCATTTTCTACATTATGCTTACCCGGCAACATTAAATGGATGTCTTTTATTACGTTTTTGCCATCTTTATAGTCAAAAATAAACTTATGTTCACTAACCCTAATGTGCGCTGCTTGAATGTCTGCATCTTCTTCTGCAGCATATGAAATACCTTTTGGTAGCGACAAACCGCTGTGAAAAAAAAGTGTTCCGTCTGTCTTTATTTGAGTTGCAAACAAATTAAATGATTCATCCAAATGGGTTTTGTCTCCATAAATATCCAAATGATCTGCGTCCATTGAAGTAATCACGGCGATGTTTGGATGAAGCGTTAGGAAGGACCGATCAAACTCATCTGCTTCTACGACCATTACATTATTTTTGCCATAAACTACATTGCTATTGTAATTGGTTGCAATACCTCCCAAAAAAGCGGTACAATCATAACCAGTATCTTTTAGTACATGGGCAACCATAGCAGATGTTGTAGTTTTACCGTGTGTACCTGCAATGGCAATGCAAAACATGCTCTTGCTAATAATACCTAAAACCTCTGATCGCTTTTTTAAGTCAAAACCATTTTCCTTAAAGTGCGCCAGAATCTGCGAATCTTTTGGGATAGCCGGTGTGTAAACTACTAGCGTTTCTTCTCTTGGTTTACAGAATACACCGTGGATCAGGTTTTTATCATCCGCGTAATCAATAAAAACACCCTCCAGCTCCAACTCTTGTGTAAGCTTAGTTTTCGTTTTATCGTAACCGGCCACTAAACAGCCTAGGTTAGCAAAATATCGGGCAAGCGCGCTCATCCCGATGCCCCCGATACCTATAAAATAAACCTGTTTAATATTGCCCAATTCCATGCTGATCGAATTTTCAAGTTATTTTTTTGCAAGCTTTAGTACTTCTTTGGCAATCGTCTCATCTGCGTTTGGCAAAGCCATTTTAGCTATGTTTGCTGATAATTCCTCGCATTTCGTTTTATTTTTTAGCAACTTAATGGCTTCTGGGATGAGCGTATCTTCCGCAGATCGATCTGCGATAACCACGGCAGCATTGTTTTTTGCCAAAGCCACGGCATTCTTTGTTTGGTGGTCTTCGGCAACATTCGGTGACGGAACTAGAATTACAGGTTTTTTAACTAAACAAAGTTCTGCAATCGTTCCTGCCCCTGCTCTGCTGATAATTAAATCTGCGGCTGCATAAGGTAAATCCATCCGATTTAAAAATTCAAACACCCTGAAATTCGGATGCAGATCTTTTCCAATTCTTTCTGATATGGCTTTAAAGTAAAACTTCCCTGTTTGCCATATCAATTGTATATCTTCAGCAATTAGTTCATCCATATGTTTCTCGACACTTGCATTTAGTGTTCTTGCGCCCAAACTTCCACCCACAATTAATATAATTTTTTTCTGAGGATCTAATTTCAAAAGTTCAGCGCCTGCAAAGTGCTTCCCTTTAATATCTACTGCGTCCTTGCGGACAGGATTTCCCGTCATCAACAATTTTTCAGTAGGAAAAAATTGGTCCATGTTTTCAAATGCGACACATATTCTCTTCGCTTTGTTACCCAAGTACTTGTTGGTAATCCCTGCGTAGGAGTTTTGTTCTTGAATGAGATATGGGACGTTTTTTAAAGAAGCCGCATAAAGTAACGGCCCAGAGGCATACCCACCAACTCCCACCACTACATCGGGTTTGAACTCCCGAATAATTCCCATTGATGTACGCACACTTCCCAACAATTTAAATGGCAATCCAAGATTTTTAAATATAGAGCCGCGCTGTATCCCACTAATATTCAAACCTAATATCTTATATCCAGCTGCCGGAACCTTTTCCATTTCCATGCGGCCTTTTGCTCCCACAAATAAAATATCACACGCAGGCATCAGCTGCTTGAGTGCGTTGGCTATGGCTATGGCGGGAAAAATATGCCCGCCTGTGCCACCGCCTGATATGATAATTTTTGGGAAATTATTCATTTTTTGTTTACTTTTTTCGTCTGAAGTTATAGCCTCGTTCACTCTATTTTTAAGCCACAGCAGGTATTTCTCCTATTATAACCTTATTATTTTTTGTCTTTTCACCTAGTTCTTTGCCTACCAAGTTTTCTTCTATGTCTTTACTTACACTTAAAATAATACCGAAAGCCACGCTGGTAAAAATCATAGAAGTACCGCCCATACTTACCAATGGGAGAGGTACACCCGTTACAGGGCCTAAACCAACAGCAACGGCCATGTTTGCAAAAGCCTGAATGGTGAGGCTAAAGCTAAGTCCGGCAGCCAATAGCGCCCCGAACGCTTTCGGAGCCTTCGTGACAATTTTGATACACCTATAAAGTAGAATAAGGTAAAGCATCATCACTACAATTCCGCCAAGTGTGCCCCACTCTTCGATAATAATGGCAAAAATAAAATCCGAATAAGGATGCGGGAGAAAGTTTCGCTGTGTACTGTTCCCAGGTCCTTTTCCAAAAAACCCACCGGTAGCCAATGCTATTTTAGATTGATCTGCCTGAAACGTTTTATCTGAATTTTGCAATTCTGGATGAAGGAATGCATTTACCCTAGAAGCATAGGTTGCACGCCTTGGTCCGAGGAGAACAACAAACAAAAGCAATACAGCTCCGCCGGCACAAACGATTGATATTTGTTTTATGCTGATTCTACCTATAATTAGCAGTAAAATACTTACGCCAAACAACATCAGCGCGGTAGATAGATTCGCTAGAGCGATCAAGACAAACACAATACAAACAGAACCCATTATGGGAATAAAGGACTCTTTTACATTTTTTATGTGCTCTTGTTTTTTGGTAAGCATCCGCGCCAGGAAAGTAATTAGCGCAAGCTTCGCCAAATCTGAAGTTTGGAACGTTAAACCAATAACAGGGATCTTTACCCATCTTGACGCATCATTCAAATTGGCACCAAAAATAAGTGTATAGATCAACAGCGGGATGGTAATTACCATTAATATTTTCGAAATCCCTGCATAATAACGGTAATCTAATAGATGCGCAATATATATCATCGCAATACCTAATAGCACAAATATTAAATGCTTGGTAATTAATAGTTTTTCTACGGCCTCATTCTTACGATAAGCCAACGCACCCGTAGCGCTATAAACCGCCATAATAGAAATGAGCGAAAGCAAAATGATGATCAGCCAGATCCATCTATCGCCTTTGGTTTTATTTAAAAGTGCTTGAAACATATCATTTCAGTTTTTAAAGTTCTCTAACAGCCGCCTTAAATTGATTTCCGCGATCTTCGTAATTGCTAAATAAATCGAAACTGGCGCAGGATGGCGAAAGAAGTACTGTATCGCCACGCTTTGCCAAATGATAAGCTATTTGAGCCGCCTCAGAAGCCGAAAAGGTGTTTACAATAATTTCCACCTCATCCTCAAAAGCGTCATGTATCCTACGATTATCTTTCCCTAAACACACTATTGCTTTCACCTTGCTTTTAACCATCTCACGCAGCATTTCATAGTCGTTTCCTTTGTCTACGCCGCCCATTATAAGTATAATATCAGTGTTAATGCTTTCTAGTGCATACCAAGTAGAATTTATATTTGTGGCCTTGCTATCGTTTATAAAGTCTATTCCCGAAATTTTCGCAACGAACTCTAACCTATGGGCAACGTTTTTAAAATCGCTCATACTTTCTCGAATCTCCTCGTTTCTAATTTCTAAAACCTTCGCAACAATGCCGGAAGCCATAGAGTTGTAAAGGTTGTGTTTGCCCTGTAGGGCGAGATCTATTATAGACATGATAAACTGGTTATTAGGAGAAATATGGATGTTAATGTTTTCGTTTTCTAAGTAAGCGCCTTCGTCCAAATGCCGTTCTATGGAAAACGGAAGCATTTTTGCGCTCGGCAGATAATTTTTTAGCACTTTAAGGGTTTCAGGATCATCTGCACAGTACACAAAATAATCGGTTGAAGTTTGATTTTGAATAATGCGCATTTTCGATGCTGCATAATTATCTAGCTTATAATCGTATCTGTCTAAGTGGTCGGGCGTAATGTTTAAGAGTACAGCGATGTCTGCCTTAAACTCGTACATATCATCCAACATAAAACTAGAGAGTTCCAACACGTACCAGTCAACCTCTGCTGTTGCGACTTGAGCGGCAAAACTATTGCCAATGTTTCCTGCCAATGCAACATTTAATCCTGCTTTTTTTAATATATGGAAAGTCAGCAGGCTGGTTGTGGTTTTCCCGTTAGAGCCTGTAATGCCAATTATTTTTGCTTCGGTGTATCGTTTTGCAAATTCAATTTCAGAAATTACGGGAACTTGTTTATCGATTAGCTTTTGGATGATCGGTGCTTTGGTAGGTATTCCAGGGCTCTTAATCACTTCTTTAGCATTTAAAATGAGAGACTCAGTATGTTGCTCAGCTTCGAAAGCAATATCTAGCTTGATAAGCTCATCGGCATACTTATTTGCAATTTTCCCAACGTCAGATACAAACACTTCGAAGCCCATCTTCTTAGCCAACATTGCTGCGCCTACTCCGCTCTCGCCAGCTCCCAAAATCACAATACGCCCAGGCTCAGCACCGAATGGCGTTGATTGACTTAAAGAGGTATTGTTTTGATTGACCATGTTTTTGTATAACTATTTTATTTTAGGTGATGTGCTTACGGGTTTAATTGTTTTATCTTAATTTTAGGGTAACTACTGTGATGATGGCAAGCAAAATTCCGATAATCCAGAAGCGGATTACGATTTTAGCTTCATGATATCCTTTCTTTTGATAGTGATGATGAAGTGGCGACATGAGAAAAATCCTTCGACCTTCTCCCCATTTCCTCCTGCTGTATTTAAAATAGGATACCTGCATAATTACGGATACAAGTTCAATTAAGAACACCCCACATAATATTGGAATAAGCAATTCTTTTCTGGTCATAATGGCAAACGAAGCGATGATTCCGCCAATGGCCAAGCTTCCGGTATCACCCATAAAAACCTGCGCAGGATAGGAATTGTACCATAAAAACCCAACGCATGCGCCCACAAACGCTCCGGCGAAAATCATCAATTCCCCAGAGTTCGGGATATACATAATATTTAAGTAATCCGCTATTACCGTATTGCCCGATACGTAGGCCAAAATACCGAGCGTGGTTCCAATTATGGCTGATGTGCCAGTTGCAAGACCATCTATGCCATCGGTAATGTTTGCACCATTAGACACAGCAGTAATTATAAAAACTGTAAATAATATAAAAACTAAAACAGCATATTTTTGGTAATCCCCACCCAAAAACTTTAAAACCTTTGCATAGTCGAATTCATTATTCTTGTAAAAAGGCATATTGGTTTTGGTAGATTTTACATCTTGCGTGTAGTAAAATACCGAACCTTTTTGGCGCAACACCATCGGCTCAGTAGAAGTTACTTTGGCATTGTCTTGCACTGTTTCTCTAACCACAATATTTGGATTGGCATACATGGTGTAGCCGACTATTAAACCTAAGCCAATCTGGCCAACTACTTTAAACCTACCTGCAAGTCCTTCCTTATTTTTTTTAAAAACCTTAATATAATCGTCCAAAAACCCGATTGCACCCATCCATACAGTAGTTACTATCATTAGGATCACATATATGTTGGTAATGTTAGCGAACAATAAGGTCGGAATTAAAATGCCTAGCAAAATAATGATACCTCCCATTGTTGGAGTACCCTGCTTTTGCATCTGCCCTTCCAAACCTAAATTCCTAACCGTTTCTCCAACTTGTTTTTTATGGAGATAATTGATAAGTCTCCGTCCAAATACTGTGGTAATAATTAAAGACAAAATGATGGAAATTGCCGCGCGAAAAGTGATGTATTGGAATAACCGTAATCCAGGTACATCATAATGTTTGTGTAAATATTCAAATAGCAAGTATAACATTAGCCGTTTAGATTTAATTGTTCGAGCAAAATTTCTTTGTCGTCGAAATGATTTCTAACTCCATTTATTTCTTGATATTTCTCATGTCCCTTTCCGGCAACTAAAATTATATCGCCAGAATTGGCGAGCATATACGCCGTTTTTATCGCTTCTTTCCGATCTAAAACCGAGATCGCTTTTCGCTGATTTGTAGGGGAAATGCCAACTTGCATTTCTTCTAAAATGGCCTGTGGATTTTCGCTTCGTGGATTGTCTGAAGTCAGGATAACTTTGTCGCTCCAATCGCAGGCAACTTGCGCCATAATTGGGCGTTTTGTTTTATCTCTATCGCCTCCGCAGCCTACCACCGTAATAATTTTTTCTGTGCCTTTACGGATGTTATGGATGGTACTAAGTACATTTTGCAGAGCATCTGGCGTGTGCGCATAATCCACAATCCCGATAATTTTATTTGCGGCAGTCACGTAATCAAATCGCCCTTCGGCGCCTGTTAGTCGGCTTAATAGGGTCAAAACCCTTAATTTATCTTGCTCTAAAAGCATTGCCGTACCGTAAACGGCCAATAGATTGTAAGCGTTAAAAGTGCCTACAAGTTTAAAGAAAACATCTTCGTGATCGATGTCGAGATGAAGACCTCCAAATTGATTTTCTATTATCCTGGCCTTGAAATCTGCCATTTGCTTGAGCGCATAAGTTTTTTTATGCGCCTTGGTATTTTGCAGCATCACCATCCCATTTTTATCATCAAGGTTTGTCAATGCGAAAGCGCTTTTTGGCAATGAATCAAAAAAAGCTTTCTTTGCTACAATATATGCTGCAAACGTTTTATGGAAATCTAGGTGATCATGCGTGATGTTAGAAAACACACCGCCCGAAAAGCTTAAACCTGCTGTGCGATTCTGAGCAATTGCATGCGAGCTGACTTCCATAAAACAATATTCACAACCGGTATTTACCATATCATTTAACAAGGCGTTTAGTGCCAAGGGATTTGGTGTAGTATGCGTGGCCTCGATTTTTACATCATGCACAAAGTTTTCTACAGTGGAGATTAGACCAGCTTTAAACCCTAAGTCTTTAAATAATTTAAATAATATGGTGGCGATGGTGGTTTTTCCGTTGGTTCCAGTGATTCCTATCAACTTTAGATTTGCCGAAGGGTTTTGGTAGAAATTCGATGCTAAAATACCCAACGCAAAAGATGCATCTGCTACTTTTATATATGTGATGTTCGGCAATGCCTCAGGCAATTCCTCGCAAACGATAACAGATGCACCTTTTTCTATCACTTGATTTATAAAATCATGTCCGTCGCTTACTGTTCCCTTAACTGCAACAAATACATCATTTTTGCTTACCAGCCGAGAATCAAAATTTAGGGCGTCGATCGTTAAATCGGTCTTTCCGACAGACTGTACTATGCTAACGCCATAAAGTAATTCTTGCAACTGCATTTAATGAATTTTAATATTTAATTGGATATTTCAATTGTACAAACTTGCTTTACCTATTCTAGTAGAATTTGAACACCCGACCCATTTCCTACTTTGGTTCCGGCTGGAATGGATTGGCTTATCACCTTTCCAAAGCCCGATACTTTAGTCTTTAAACCAGCATTTCCCAAGAGATATAATGCATCTTTTAATCCCATGCCCTCTACATTAGGCATTAATCCTTTTCGCTCTTTATTTTCTTGGAAAACTGTTCCCGCACTTGTATCAACTATGTTGTAGTATTCTGATTTGGAAGCAAACAACGGCTTAAAACCAAATGCATGATACACCTGTTGTGTTGCTTTACTCTGACCCGCTTTTGTGGGTGGATTGATGGTATTCCCAACGAGTCTGGTAGGAACATCATTGTACATGGTAACATCGCTCGCATAAATCCTGTCTGCAACTTCGCGAAAAACGGGGCCTGAAACCGAAGCACCGTAATAGGCTCCTTTTGGATCATTGATAACTACAATCATTGAATATCTAGGCTTATCTGCGGGGAAATAACCAACAAAAGATGCTTGGTATTGCTTATTTACTTTATAGCCTCTGTTTCCATCAGCCACTTGAGCTGTACCCGTTTTACCGGCAATTCTATAAAGTGGGTTGTATACCACATTCTTTCCACTACCCTCGGTAACCACCCCCTCTAATAATTTCTTCATTTTATCTAAGGTGACGTCAGAACAAACTTTTTCATTAATTACCCTAGCGTGAAACTGTTCAATTGGGTTGCCCAACCTTCTTATTTCCTTTACAAAAAGGGGAGCAATCATTTTTCCATTATTTGCGATTGCGTTATAAAGTGTAAGCATTTTTAAAGGGGTCAACTGCATTTCATAACCGTACGCCATCTGTGGGAGCGTCATGTTTTTATTCCAACTTTTAAAACTTGGATTTTTCACAACAGGTCTTGCCTCGCCAGGTATTTGAAGCCCTAACTTCTTATTCAGCTCCCAATCATACAAATGATCGGTGAATTTTGAGGGATTTGCACCATATTTTGTATTTATAAGCTTTGCAACCGCCGCATTAGATGATTCTTCGAAAGCTTTTTTAACCGTAACTGTTTCTATCTTTGGATGGGAATCCTTTATCATGTGCCCGGGAATCTGGTAGTAACCCGTCCCTATCAAACTGTTGGTGTCTACTAAGTTATCTTCTAAAAGGGCCATATACGATGCCAGTTTAAAAGTAGAACCGGGATCTTGATTACCCGCAATGGCGTAGTTGAACTGTTCCGTATAGACGCCTTCGCTCACTTTCGAAAAATTCGAAATAGCGCGTATTTCTCCAGTGGCTACTTCCATTACGATTACGGTACCATGATCTGCCTGAGATTTAACCAACTGCTTTTCTAGTGCACTTTGAGCCAAGTCTTGCATATTTACATCGATGGTTGAAATGATATCTGCTCCATCTTTAGGTGCAATTTCCGCTTCCTCATTAACTGGTATATAATCGCCCCCAGCAATTCGTTGTTTCAATTGCCTACCAGTTTCCCCGTTAATGTATTCTGTATAAGCACCTTCTAAACCAACTCCATTTTTTACATTTTTATTCTTATACCCAATCGTTCTAGCTGCCAGTCTTTTAAACGGAAGAATACGCTTATTTTTCTCTATAGCAATTAAACCGCCTGTATATTTTCCTACATTAAAAAGCGGAAATGTTCTCACAGTCTTAAGGTCTGAGTAACTAACATCGCGTTGAAGCAACAAATACCGCTTATTTCCTTCTCTACCTTTTCGCAAAATACGAGAATACTCTTTAGAGGTTTTATCTTTGAAAAACGCCGATAATTTCATACCTAAAGAGTCTACCTTCTCGTAATAGAATTGCTTATCGGCAATTCCTCCTGCCTTTGTATCAATATGTAAATCGTACTCCGGTACCGACGTGGCAAGCAAACTGCCATCATTACTATAAATATTACCTCTTACTGCATCTATGGTAAAATACTTGGTCGACAAACTATCTGCCATAGCTTTCCATTTTTTGCCTTGCACATATTGCACTTGGCTTAAACGCAGAAAAACGGCCAAAGCAAATACTACAATCAGCCCAAAAGCTAAATAAACTCTAAGAAGGATTACTGACCTAATATTCATCGCTCTTTACCATTATTTTTTTTGGTGGCTCTATTAATTCCTTTATTCCTAAAGTATCTACCCTTTTTGCAACCTCTGTTAGCTTACTTCTAAACATTAAATCGGCTTTTAACGATTTATACTCCCAATTAAGTTCTTTCACCTCTGTTTTTAACTTACTTATTTTCCGCAAGTTGTTCATAGCGAAGTGGCTGTTACCGATATATATCATTCCTAGAAGCGCAAGAAAGCATACAAAAGGCAATGCGTTTGTAGCTTGTTCTTTTGTTACAAGACCATCATTAAACAGTCGACTGAAAAAAGAATTGCTATCCATTTTCTCAGCGGCGGTTTGCTTTTTCTTGAGTGCAGCTTTAAGGACAGGTTCTGGTCCTATTTCGTCTTCTTCGTATATATCGGGTCTAAACTTATTCATAGTTTTTCAGCAATTCTTAGTTTCGCACTACGAGCCCTACTATTTTGCGCAATTTCCGCTTCGTTTGCAATGGTTGCCTTACGATTTACAGCTGTCAAAGGCTTTTTTTGATTGCCAAAAAAGTCCTTTTCTACTTCTCCATTGAACTTGCCCTTTGCAATAAAATTTTTAACAGGCCTATCTTCTAAGCTATGGTAAGACATGACAACTAGCCTTCCTCCAGGCTTCAACACCGCTGCCGCCTGAAATAAAAAATCTTCCAGCGCGGTTATTTCTGCATTTACTTCTATACGCAATGCTTGGAAAACCTGCGCCAAATACTTATGTTCTTTTCCTTTCGGGATGTATGATTTTATAGCTTCCTTAAATTGATCGATTGTTTTAATTGATTGGTCTAATCGAGCGGTTGCAATAGCGCGGGCTAAAGATTTGGCATTCTTTACTTCGCCATACATGCCAAATATCTTATGCAACTTTTCTTCAGAATAGGTATTTAACACTTTCCCGGCAGTTAAAGGCGCATTTACGTCCATTCTCATATCTAGCTCAGCGTCGAAACGGGTGGAAAAACCACGCTCTGGCACATCGAACTGATGGGAGGAAACCCCTAGATCGGCCAATATGCCATCAACCTGTTTAAAACCCTTAAGCCGAAGGTTATTTTTTAAAAATCTAAAATTTTGGTCGATAAATAGAAACCGTTTATCTACTAATAAATTTTGTTGCGCATCTACATCTTGGTCAAAAGCGATCAAGGTTCCGTTTGTACCTAACTGACCTAAAATTGCTCTGGAATGACCGCCTCCACCAAAAGTAACGTCCACATAAACGCCGTCAGCTTTTATATTTAAACCATCTATACACTCATTCAGCATTACTGGAACATGGTAATTTTTATGCATCGCCTCCCCTTTCTCTTTTACCCATAACTTCTTCTGCTAGGTTCGCAAAATTTTCGGGAACATTATCAAAAATCCCCTCATAAGCATTTTTATCCCACACCTCAATCCTATCTAGTTGGCAAGCCAACACGATTTCAGTTCCCAAACCAGCATAATCCGCTAAAGATTTTGGCAGCAATATTCTCCCTGTCGCATCTAAAGAAAGGATGGTTGCCCCTCTAGTGAAAGACCTGATAAACGCCCTATTTTTTGATTCGTAAATATTTAGCTTTCCGAGCTCAGCCACAATACTATCCCAAATATTTTTTGGATAAATAATTAAGTTTTTCTCAAAACCCCTATTTATCACTAAGCCATCTTGCTCTGCCATAGGCAATTGCTTCTTTAGCACCGAAGGAACCATTAGGCGGCCTTTGGCGTCAAGTCTACAATCGAATTCTCCTATAAGCTGGGTCATTTGGGATTTACGCTTAATATGTAGTGTAAAAGTAAACAGTTTTACCACTTTTTACCACTTTTTACCACAAAAAAGTTTTCAACAGGTATTTTCTCCCACCATCTTAGATTTTAGTGAAAAATGTGGCTCAGCACTTATCATTAAAATTTCCCAAACGCGCTCCTGATTATCTATATAATCAACCGTTTGGAGAGCAATGAGGAACCATTAGTAGAAGCTAGCTATTCATGTGAAGCGTATAAATGCTAGAAAAATCCGACAGTTGTTAAAAGTTGTTAACGATATAGGTGTAATGGCTTGCAATATCTAGCTTAGCGGCCAATTGTTTTTATTGATGTTATGGTAATATTACTTTATCTTTGCAGGATGTTTAAAGCTAAACACTTAATCCTTTTGTTTTTTATTGCTTGTTTGGGGCTAGCTGGGTGTAAAAGCCGCTTCGAGAAACTCAAGGCAAGTAACGATGTTGGAAAAAAATACCAAGAAGCATTGCGTTTATATAACAAAGGTGATTATAGCAAGGCTTTAATTCTTTTTGAGGATTTATCTCAAAAATACAGAGGTCGCGCTGAAGCAGAAGATCTCAATTATTACTATGCCTATACATTATATAGGTTAAAAGATTTCACCACTGCTAGATATCAATTTAAAAGTTTTGCAGAAACATATCCTTCCAGCAGAAATGCAGAAGAAGCGCGTTTTATGGGCGCCTATTGTTACTATTTGGAGTCGCCGATTTTTTCCTTGGACCAGGCAAACACTTACAAGGCGATTGATGCGCTTCAATTATTTATAAACTTATATCCAACCAGTGAGCGTTCAGCAACCGCATCGAAATACATAGCTGATTTGCGAGGGAAACTAGAAGAGAAAGCTTTTGAAAATGCTAAACTTTACTTAACTACTGGTCCGTCAAACCCTGATAATTATCGGGCTGCTGTTATTGCGTTTAAAAATGCGCAGCGAGACTTTCCGGACATTAGATATTCGGAGGAAATGGATTATTTAATTATCGAAGCGCAATACCTTTATGCAAAAAACAGCATCGTCTATAGGCAAGATGAAAGGTATACCGAAGCACTTGGCTTTTATGATGAGTTTGTAGAAAACCATGCTGAAAGCAAGTTTACAAAGGATGCTAACGGCCTTAAACAGGACATAAAAAACGGCATATCTACTGCAAAGGCTCAAATGGCTGACTATGCCGCACAGGATGAGAAATACAAAAAAATGCTTATTAGATCTGGCAGATTGAAAGATACTACACTTACAGACATCAAAAATAATTAAAAACATGACTACAAATAAACCTGTTGTACCGAATACTACGGTTACCAGAAATGTAAGAGAATTAGATAAAACGACTGATAATATATATGAAAGTTTGGTAATAATTGCTAAAAGAGCTAACCAAATTTCTAATAATGTTAAGGAAGAGTTGCATGGCAAGCTTGCAGAATTTGCCTCTAGCAATGATAATTTAGAAGAGATTTTCGAAAATAGAGAACAGATTGAGATTAGCAAACATTACGAACGGATGCCGAAACCTGTATTGGTAGCGATTGATGAGTTCCTAAACGACAAAATCTACCATAGAAATCCCTCAAGAGAGCAAAAATAAAATTTTGTAGCGCAAGCTCTTAGTGTGACTTCTTGGCTGCTTTGTGCTATTAGCAAAATAGCCGGTGTATACTATGCTTAAAAATAAAAATATTATCCTTGGCGTTTGCGGAAGTATTGCGGCTTATAAAGCGGCTTTTTTAATAAGATTGCTCGTAAAGGCAGGTGCAAACGTCAAGGTAATTCTTACCAAAAGTGGCGGCAACTTCATCACCCCACTCACGCTAGCAACACTTTCTAAAAACGCTGTATTATCGGAATATTTCGATCCCGAAACTGGCGTGTGGAACAATCATGTAGCCCTAGGGCTTTGGGCTGATGTTATTTTGATCGCTCCCGCTACTGCAAATACTCTGGCAGAGTTGGCCAATGGAATATGTAATGAACTTCTTGCTGCCGTATATCTTTCTGCAAGATGCCCTATCTACATAGCTCCAGCTATGGATCTTGACATGTGGAAACATGGAGCCACTCAAAAAAACATAGCTATTTTAAAAGCAAATAGAAACTTGATAATCTCGCCAGGTGTTGGCGAGCTAGCGAGCGGTTTAGTTGGAGAAGGACGCATGGCAGAACCGGATGAAATGGCTTCTATTTTAGAATCTTTTTTTTCCAATAATTTACCCCTGAAGGGGAAGAAAGCATTGGTTTCGGCTGGTCCTACTTTCGAAGCCATCGATCCTGTACGTTTTATTGGAAATCATTCGTCAGGAAAAATGGGTTTTGCGTTGGCAGAGGAATTATATCATTTAGGCGCGGAAGTGATACTTGTTACCGGGCCAACCGCCATGCAGACCGAATTACCAATTTTAAGAATAGACGTCACATCCGCCCAAGAAATGCTCGAGGCTTGCCTATCGAATTTTTTGGGTACGGCTATTACGATTATGAGTGCGGCTGTCGCCGACTATAGACCAAAAACAGTTTCTACACATAAGATAAAAAAAGCTGGAAATGATTTAAATCTTGAACTAGAAAGAACAGTAGATATTTTAGAGGCGCTTGGGAAGCAAAAAACAATTGACCAGATTCTGGTTGGTTTTGCTTTGGAAACCCACGATGAGGAAAATTATGCAAAGAAGAAAATAACAACGAAAAATCTTGATTTTGTGGTGCTGAATTCCTTAAATGACGCAGGCGCAGGTTTTAAAAGTGATACAAACAAGGTTACCATTTTTGACAAACACCTTTCTCGATCTGAATTTAAATTAAAAGATAAAAAAGAGGTTGCAAGAGATATTTGCAACACCATTTTAGCAGGACTATGAAAAACAAAACAATAATTGCTTTGATGTTATCGCTGTTCTTTTTTTCTAACGTTTTTGCACAAGAATTAAACGCTAACATACAAATTTTAGCACCAAGAGTATCTAATTTAAATAAGGCCGGAATTGAGGAGTTAAAGACTTCCATCCGTACATTCTTAAATAATAATAAATTTAATAACGAATTTTATTTACCTCAAGAACGGATAAACTGCAGCTTCGTGGTAACCATAAACTCTTGGGATGGGGGCTCCGGATACACGGCTGAAGCACAAATTCAAAGTAGTAGACCTGTTTTTAATTCTTCCTATAACACCACTCTTTTAAGTATAAATGATAAAAACTTTGATTTCAGTTATAACGATGGCTCCGCTATAGATTTTTCTGAACAGACCTATACCTCCAATTTAAGTGCGCTGTTAACCTATTACGCGTATACCATAATCGGTTTAGACAAAGACAGTTTCGCTAAATTTGGAGGAACTCCTTATTTTCAAAAGGCGCAAAAAACGGTCAATTTGGCACAAGTTTCTGGTAATGCAGGATGGAAAGCATCAGACGGTTTGCGGAATAGATTTTGGTTCAATGAAAATGTATTGAATCCAATTTTTTCAGACTTGAGAAGTTTTATCTATACGTATCATTTAAAAGGATTGGATCAATTGTCGCGAGGTAATGAAGGCCTAAATGCAATTAACGATGTGTTGCCAGACCTGGAAAAATTAGATAAGCAAAAAATAGGATCAATTTTCCCAAATATTTATCTAGCTGCTAAAGCAGATGAAATTGCGCAAGTGTTATCCAAATTAGATCCGCAACAAAGATTAAAGGCTTATAACCTCCTTGGCGCATTAGATCCTGCGAATGTGGGCAAGTACGAAGTTTTAAAGAAATAACAATTGAACCATTTCTACTTATCCTGCCGAATACCTGTCATATAAATAGCATCTAACAGCGGTAAAAAAACACCCCGCTCCTTTAAGGAAGCGAGGTGCCGAGACGTCAATATGTTTATTGTATTAATTTAGTAACTATTGTTTGGTAATCTTAAATTCTGTTCTACGATTTAATTGATAATCTGCCGCACTGCATTTTACTCCATTAATACATTTATTCACTGGTTGAGTCTCTCCATAACCCTTTGCTTCTATCCTGTTTTTATTTACACCCTTACCTATGATGTATTTCACTGCTGCATCAGCTCTGCGTTGAGACAGCTTTAAATTGTAAGGATTACTACCTCTACTATCTGTATGAGAACCGAGCTCTATCCATATGGTTGGGTTATCTTTCATTACTTTTACAAGTTTATCCAATTCGATAGCGGCATCAGGTCTTATGTTAGATTTATTAAAATCGTAGTAAATATTCTCGAGCTTGATAGGTTTATTTATGACGATCTCTTCGAGATATAGGTTTTGTTCAAGTTTAGCTGATGCCTGCAAGTCTTTAGTGGTTATTTCAGAATTATCTCCTCTGAAACCCGTTTTCTCTCCCGAAAGTTTATAATCGGAAGCCGAGTCAAGCTTAAATTTAAAATCTCCGGTTACGTCCGTTTCAAATTTTAGTGTTTCTCCATTAATCTTATTTAAGCTCACTAATGCATTTGCCAAAGGGGTGTTTTTGCTTTTGTCGAAAACTTTACCTGCTAACGTAAACGCTAATAATTTCTTTATTGTTAGGTGATAAATATCATCGCTACCGATTCCATCTGTCCGATTAGACGAAAGGAAACCATCCGTATCGCTGTACATATTAAATGCAAAATCATCTTGCGAGGAATTAATTGGATAATGCATATTGACCGGTGCAGAGAAATCGTTACCTGTTTTGATGCTTTTGTAGACATCTAACCCTCCCATACCCACTCTGCCGTCGCTACTAAAATAAAAAGAACCATCTTTGGTTAGACTCGGACTTCTATCGTTTCCTCCAGAGTTCAGTTCTTCAAGATTTTCCGGACTGCCCCAATCTCCGCTCGTATTTTTATTGCAAACGTAGAGATCCATACCACCAACGCCACCTGGAATATTCGAACTAAAATATAAGGTTTTTCCATCGGCAGAGATAAAAGGATCTCCGACTGAAAAACCTCCTGCACTGTTATATTTGAACGAGGTTGGTTCTTCCCACTTACCATTTGAACCTTTAGTCGCTGTAAAGATCTGGACGATTAAGCTATCTGACTTGTTTTCCTTATTTGCGCTGTTGTTAAGTTTCAAATTTTGATAGCTTTGGGAACGCGCATAATAAACGGTAGCTCCATCAGCGGTAAAACTTGCAGGACCCATGTGATATGCAGTTGCATCCACGAGAGGAAATTGGATTACACTGTCCTTACCTTCTTCTTTTTCATATAAACTAAGATAAGCATTTCCAGTCCTTCCAAATATGTTGGTGCTCGGCTTTTTATCACCATCGAATTTCAAAAAAGGTTTACCTTTTTTATTTTTATCATCTCCAACTTGCTCCCTGTCTGAAACAAAAACAATATTTCCAGATTGCTTTACAGCACCCCACTCTGATTTTTTAGAATTTAGGTCTTTTTGATTTATAACTTTGGCATCTGTGGGATTTCGCATCCAGATTACCGAAGAATCGCAGCCAGCAACCCAAATGCGCTGCTGAGAGGCAGAAACATCTTTATTCAACGATCCGTATTTTAAGTATTGTAGCTTTGCCTCACTGTATTTTCCATTATTTTGCAATGCCTTCGCATATTCTAGCACATTAGAGGAGGGACTTCCTTTCATTTCCGACGCAATGGCAAACCAACTTTCAGCTAATTTAAAATTACTTTGGGCAGAGTAACTTTCGGCTGCACGTTGTGCTGAATGTAGTGTTGCCTGCTTTTTATAGGCCTGCTCGTACAAATCTGCAGCCTTATGATAGTTATTGAGCGCAAATTGGGCGTCCGCCTCTTTAATCACGTATTGGGCATTTGCTGATGCAATCGCTGTCAAAAGCAAAGCTGAACAAAGTATATTCGATCTAAAACGAATCAATAACTTTTGTATCTGTAGTTCCATATTATAAATCGTTAATCTAGGCGCTGTTAGAATTTTACTTTAAGTTTTCTAAAAATATCTTGGCGAAATTACCCTCGTATTTTTTGTACCAAATAAATAACTTATGGAGATTTCGTGCGTACCACCACTATAACTTTGTAAGGCACCGACCGAAAAATCATATGCATAGCCTAGTCGAAAATTACTTGTAGGGAAAACTTGTATTGCTGCAACTGCCGAATTTAACTGACTCAAGTCTTTCTGAAGATAGTCTTTGCTGTACAATTTTACACCAGTTCGATAAGAGCCTCCCAGCCAAAGCCGGTTTCCCAGAATAAAGAATGCGTTTAAATCTAAACTTGTTGGTCCACCTCTATCATCCTTTAATAAGAAAGACGGCTTTAATAAAACATCTGTTGATAGTGGTACCAATACTCCTGCGGTGAGATAATAGTGAATTTTTGGCTGTGGAATAAAAGCGTATCTGTCTATGTTCACATACTGAGAAATAATATTATCGGCACTAATTCCTGCATAAAAGCGATTGTCAGAATAATAAACGCCCGCTCGCGCATCTGGGATAATATTGGTTTGAAGACCCGTTGGCTGGTTTGGCTCGGGATCGTTTGGATTAAGCAACGAGCCGTCTATCCCCAACTGTATGGCGCCGACACCCAATCCAAAAGCGAGTCTAGCACTACCATCGTCGTTCATGGAAATTCTATAGGCATAATTTCCGTAGACAGATTGATTGCGCTGTGCTCCGAGTCTATCGCTAGAAACCTGCAGCGCGAACCCTACATTTCCGTCATTTGCTATTGCATCAACAGCGACAGAGAGCGTGGTGGGCGATCCTGCAATTCCAGTCCATTGGTTTCTATAAAAAGCGTGAAGGTTTAGCTGCTCCTTGTATCCTGCATAAGCAGGATTAATATAAATACCGTTAAACATATACTGGCTAAATTGGGCGTCTTGCTGTGCTACCGAAATCTTGGCACACAAGCTAAAAAGCACTAAAAGTGGTAAAAGTTGTTTCATAGATTTTTAACTTTTAACGCGCAATAGGTATCGCACGGAATTTCTAATTGTTTTATTCAATTCTATCGGAGCGCTTTACAAAAAATCAATTACTTTTTAAATGCGCGCACCAATGTTACGTATCCAGTAAAAATGGTAGGCTCACTTTCTGCTGTCTCCCTAACGCTTAACTTATAGAAGTAAGTCCCTTCATTTAGCCCATTCCCACTCCAGTTGTTCTGATAGTTGTTAGCTTTATATACTTCGTTACCCCAACGATTTACAATTACTAAGTCATTGGAATAGAATAGATCCAAACCGCGTATCTCGAATACGTCATTGATCCCATCACCATTAGGTGTAAATAAGTTTGGAATAAACAAGTCTTTTCCACTTACTGATAATTTGGTGAAAAATGAGCCATCGGACTGCGGACTGCCGGTCAATTGAAGATTATTTCTACCATGTAATCCAATAGATGGATTACTACCCTTTATCAAACTGTATTGTGTATTTCCTAAATATTGAGCAATACCTGCGTTTTGATCTTTAAAAGACGACCCATTGGTTGCTTGGTTATGTTGCAAAAGTAGGTTTACCTTTGAAGGTGTAGCCGCGTAAATATTCCACATTCTGTCCATACCCACCGCAGGATTTTTAAGCGGAATATTAGAAGCCGAATAATTCTGCACACTCACATAAATTTTGCTCGCAGTACTGGGGGTGATGGTTGCGGGAGTATAGTCCTGCACCGCTATTCCCACTGGGAAGACAAAACTATCTGAACCTGCATAATCTTTTATCATATGTCCAGCAATGCTGTTTCCTGTTACTACCAATCGGTCTTGCGCATACCCTAAGATTTGCCCAGTATTGTTAAAAGCCAAATCGTTTCCGTTCAACACGATGTTAGCTCCACTAACGGCTAAGCTAAGTGTGTTGCCGATATTTAAGGCAGCAGCAGCTGCACCGGAAGGATTGGTAGTGGCATATCCTGGATCTGAGATATCTTTCAGGTCTACACTGTTGTCGTTACTGTTTTCTATCAGAAGATTTAAAAAACTTCCATTATTGCCATCTATTGTGGTAGAACCTGAGCCCATTGTAGGATAGAAAATATTACTACCGGGATTATAGATTACAATCTTTCCGCTTCCGCTGAACGTGGCGCTTGGCGCAATCCATACATTCTTGCTATAAATCTCTAAAGTTCCATTGATCGTCCAATTCGTGTTGGGACCAAAGTAACTACTCTCCGAAAATCGCTGTTCTGTTGTGCCAGCAGAAATTGTGACGATACTATTGTCTGTGGTGCTTGAGCCAGCACCACTTTGAGCGCTGACCGTTACCGCTGTTAGCAACAACAAGGGCAAAATGACCAGTGTGTAAATTAATCTTTTCATCTGTTATGTTTATAACCGTTACCGTTTAAGGATATCTTTATCAATTTTTTTAAACTCATAAAAACTGACCTTTAATTTTGTGAATACCACCTCCGCATATTGGCATTTCGTCTTTCCTACATTGATCTTAACCACCAAGCCGCTGTGACTGATAATCTCTGTCGCGCTTGTACTAAAAACCGAATTTATATCTCCTCTATTCCAATTAATGATTGTGTAAGCCTCTACAGAATCCAAAACTGTAAATTTATGTTGGATATCTTTAATCAATTTTTAGCTAAGACAATGTAAAAGCGTACCACTAAACTATCGATAGAATTGAACTAGTCATTCAAACTATTTTACTTGATGAATGGTAAAATAAGTTTGTGTACTGCCTAATAAGTTAAGTGTTATTAACGGCAGCTTTAATCCAAACTGAATTTTATCACCAGCATTAAGCTTTACTAAAGTTTCGGTAGAACGTGTTGGCGGAGAAACATCAAGGTTCACAACCAAATTTACATTTACACTTAAGAAACGCTCTTCAGCGATAAGGGTTGGAGTATTAGATGCTGATGGGATTTTGAATATTCCCACACCAAACTCTGCAGCGCTTACCAACCCTCTTGAATCTGCTTGTACAAACACACTGTAAATCCCAGCTTGTTTAGCAGTAAAAATTCCAGTTGTAGAGTTGTACTCATTATTTTCATCGAACTGCTTTCCTGCTGCCGGAAAAGTTATGGCTCTGTAACCTCCTAAAAGTGTAAGAGTTAATAGAGACGGGGCGGTAGAACCTTGATAGTTTAGGAAAGACTTCAATTGACCTGGTCCTTGATCGACAAGCTTTAGAACGCCATTTACATCCGCTACAACCGCTTTGTCTATAGCCGCGCCGGGTTGAAGACCTGATAATGCCAGTGTATTCAATGCACTCGTTGTGATGATTGTTTTCTGGATCAAAGTTCCCCCTAACTGTGTGTTGCCGGGAACATTTGCAGTTAGACCATTATCTGCGGTAAATAAAGGCAGGAATGCGATAGGCGATAAAGATCTGAGTGAGCCTGCTGCATTTCTCGTTATCAGCTCATCTCCAATTAAACCTGCCGGCAATCCCGTTATTGACAAGGTATTTACTCCTCCTGTCGCAATAGTTGTTGCCTTGATAAGTGCGCCACCCAGTTGTGTATTTATGCCTGTTTTCGTTAATCCGTTATTCGAGGTGGTATTAGTTAGTGAAGTTAAATCAATTGTTTTTGTGTTTCCACGTTCTAACGTTAAGGTAAGTATCTTTGTAGCTGCATCAACGGAAAAATCAGTTATTGTTTGATTATCGGTATTTACCACTGTGTTATTAATGATGTAAGGATCAGCGGCACTTCCAGTCCCAGTAATATTAATCCCGGTACCGGCTTTACTTGCCCCACCAATTCCTGCCGTGCCCGTGGCACCCATTGGACCAGTAGCTCCTGTCAATCCTGTTGCTCCTACAGCCCCGTTGCTTCCGGTAGCACCCGCAGCTCCTGCATCACCCTTCGGACCATTGATTCTCGTATATATTTCGGTAGTTGGGTTGTAAACATAGGTTCCGCTATCATTAGTTACTATGGTAACACCTGCACCAGGAGCACCTGGAAGCCCTGAACCAGGTTTCCCAGGTGTGCCGGTTGTACCAGGTAAGCCTTGAACACCTACCACGCCTGCATCACCCTTATCACCCTTTGGACCATTGATTCGCGTATATATTTCTGTAGTAGGATTGTAAACATAGGTTCCGCTGTCGTTAGTTACTATGGTAACACCTGCGCCAGGAGCACCTGGAAGCCCTGAACCAGGTTTCCCAGGTGTGCCGGTTGTACCAGGTAAGCCTTGAACACCTACCACGCCTGCATCACCCTTATC